>NZ_CP010869.1:992812-1323750 GCF_001305615.1 Actibacterium sp. EMB200-NS6 | reverse complement strand
GGCCCGATCGGCACCGTCGAGCTGAGCTTCGAGGGGCGCTTCACCCGTTTCGGCAATCTCGTTAAACCCTGGCAGCAAGGCGCCGGCGGCGGCGACGGGTTCCAGTGAGCCCCGCCCGCGGCGCCGCGCCGGTTTCCGCTTGACCTTGCCCGCGTGCCGGTCGAAACCTCGCCCATGGCTACTGGTTCTCTGACGATCGATCTCGACGCGCTGGTGCGCAACTGGCAGGCGCTGGACAAGGCGTCCGGCAGTGGCGTTGAAACCGGTGCGGTGGTCAAGGCCGATGGCTATGGCCTGGGTGCCGCGCAGGTGGCACGGGCGCTGGCCCGGGCCGGGGCGCGGCGGTTTTTCGTGGCCGTGGCCGAGGAAGGCGCCGCCCTGCGCGAGGTTCTGGGGCGCGCCCCCGAGATCTACGTGTTCGGCGGCCACATGCCCGGCGATGCCGACATGCTGGGTGATCTGGATCTGATCCCGATGCTGAATTCGGTGGATCAGCTGACCCGGCATTTCGAGGCGCTGGCCGGCACCTCCTTCGGCATTCAGCTCGACACAGGCATGAACCGCCTGGGCATGGAGCCCGGCGAATGGGCCGCCGTGGCCGAAGTTGCGCTGACCGCCGGGCCGAAGCTTGTGATGAGCCACCTAGCCTGCGCCGACACGCCCGACCACGCGCAGAACCGCCAGCAGCTGGAGATGTTCCATGCCATGACCGACGGCATCGACGTGCCCCGCTCGCTCTCCGCGACGGGCGGCATTCTGCTGGGCGAAGACTATCACTTCGATCTGACCCGCCCCGGCATCGGCCTTTACGGCGGGCTGCCCTTCGAAGACGCCACGCCGGTGGCGCATCTTTCGCTTCCGGTGATCCAGACGCGCGAAGTGGAACAGGGCGAGAGCGTGGGCTACGGCAGCGCCTGGGTCGCGGAAGAGCCGGGGGTGATCGCCACCGTTTCGGGCGGCTATGCCGACGGGCTGATCCGCGCCATGGGCAACACCGGCCACCTGTTTTTCGACGGCGTGCCCTGCGCGATCGTGGGGCGCGTGTCGATGGATCTGATCACGGTGGATATTTCGCACCTGACCGCGGCGCCAAAGGCGCTTGATATCCTGGGACCGGACCAATCGGTGGATGACCTGGCCGATGCGGCCGGCACGGTCGGATATGAGATCCTGACCTCGCTGGGCGGGCGCTACAAACGACTGTACACAGGGGGTGCGGGCTGATGCTGATTGACACTGTTGCCGGGATCGGCCGGTCCACGCTGCGGCTGTTGGCCGAGATCGGCCGGGCCACGCTGTTCTTCCTGCGCGCATTGGCGGCGATGTTTTCGCCTCCCTTCTACTTCCGCGAATTCGGCCATGCGCTGCTGACCATCGGGTATTTCAGCCTGCCGGTGGTGGGCATGACGGCGGTGTTCACCGGCGCGGCGCTGGCCATTCAGGTCTATGCCGGCGGCAGCCGGTTTCAGGCCGAATCCGTTGTCCCCTCGATTGTCGCCATCGGCATGACGCGCGAGCTTGGCCCGGTGCTGGGCGGGCTGATGGTGGCGGCGCGCGTCACCTCGTCCATCGCCGCCGAGATCGGCACGATGAAGGTGACCGAACAGCTCGACGCGCTGGTGACCCTGTCAACCAACCCGATGCGATACCTGACCGCCCCGCGGGTGCTGGCAGCCACGATCACCATGCCGGTCCTGGTCGGCCTGGGCGATATCATCGGGATTTTCGGCGGGTATCTGGTAGGAACCGAGCGGCTGGGCTTCAACCGCGCGGCCTATCTCAAGAATACGGTGGATTTCCTCGAAACCTGGGATGTCACCTCGGGCATGATCAAGGGCGCGGTGTTCGGATGCCTGATCGCGCTGGTGGGCTGCTACTACGGCATGCATTCCAACCGCGGCGCGCAGGGCGTGGGCCGGGCCACGAAAACGGCGGTCGTCATGGCCTCGGTCTTCATCCTGGCCTCCAATTACATTCTGACAGAACTGTTTTTCACCGGATGATCGAGCTTCGCGGAATACATAAGGCCTTCGGCGCCAACAAGGTGCTGCGCGGGGTGGATCTGACCGTCCCCAAGGGCAAGAGCATGGTCATCATCGGCGGCTCGGGCACCGGCAAATCGGTGACGCTGAAATGTGTGCTCGGGCTGGTGAAGCCCGACGCGGGCGAGATCTTGGTGAACGGGCAGGATGTGACCAAGGCCGACCGCGACGCATTCCTCGCCAGCTTCGGAATGCTGTTTCAGGGCGGCGCGCTGTTCGACTCGCTGAGTGTCTGGCAGAACGTGGCCTTCCGCCTGCTGCGCGGGTCGCAGAAGCGCCCCAAGGACGAGGCGCGCGCGATCGCGATCGAAAAGCTGCGCCGCGTCGGGCTGAAATCCTCTGTCGCTGATCTCTTCCCGGCCGAGCTGTCGGGCGGCATGCAGAAACGCGTGGGCCTGGCCCGTGCCATCGCCGCCGATCCCGATATCATCTTTTTCGACGAGCCCACCACCGGCCTGGACCCGATCATGGCCGGCGTCATCAACGAACTGATCCGCGAGATCGTGGTGGAAATGGGCGCCACGGCGATGACCATCACCCATGACATGAGCTCGGTCCGCGCCATCGCCGATGACGTGGCGATGCTGCATGACGGGGTGATCAAATGGTCCGGGCCGGTCAGCCGGCTGGACAATTCGGGTGATCCCTATCTGGACCAGTTCATCCACGGCCGCGCAGAGGGGCCGATCGAGGCGGTGCGCTGATGGCGCGGCTCCGGCTGGCCAATCTCGCCCTTCTCCTCCTTTTCCCGGTCGCCTGGTTCGCCCCGCTCCTGCGCGCCGGCCTGCTGCCGCTTTTCGGGATGAGCGACATCTCGGTGATGTCGGGCCTGCAGAGCCTGTGGCGCACGGATGTCTTCCTGGCCCTCGTCGTAGCGCTCTTCGCCTTGCTGGCCCCCTACCTGAAAACCCTGGGGCTGGCGCTGATCCAGTTCGGCCTGGCCCCACCCCGCCTTCTGGCGCCGGTTCAACTGCTGGGCAAGCTGGCGATGGCGGATGTGTTTCTGATCGCGCTTTACATCGTCATCGCCAAGGGCGTGGGCGTGGGCAAGATCGAAATCGCCTGGGGTCTCTACCTGCTGAGCTTCTGCATTCTGACCTCACTTGCCCTGTCGATCCTGACGGAGCGCCGGTTTCGGGCGCGGTGACAACAAAACCCGCTGACGCGGGTTTGCCTCCGGCGGGGATATTTTAACCAAAGCAAAAGGATTTGGTGCGAGAAGGGGGCCGCGGTACAGGCGGGGACGCCGATGACCGCCCAAAGCAAGGCGCCCTGTCTCTTGCCTGAGGCAGGGCGCTCTCCGTTTCAATTGCTTTGGGCGAAATATCCCGGGGGAAGCCCCGGATCCGATCCGGGGCGCGGGGGCGGCGCCCCCGTCTGCCGCTTGATCCGGGCGCGGCAGTCGGGCAGAAAGGCGCGGATGGCAAAACCTGTAACCTCCTTCACCTGTACGTCCTGCGGCGCGGTTCACAAGAAATGGGCCGGGCGTTGCGATGCGTGCGGCGCGTGGAATTCCATTGTCGAAGAGGCGCCGCTCTCCGCCGGCCCGGCCGCGAAATCGCTGGGGGGCGCGCGGGGCAAGGCGATCGCGCTGACGGATCTGTCGTCGCGCGAGCCGCCGCCGCCGCGCACCGGATCGGGCCTGTCGGAGCTTGACCGGGTGCTCGGCGGCGGGCTTGTTCCCGCCTCGGCCATTCTGGTGGGCGGCGATCCGGGTATCGGCAAATCCACACTGTTGCTGCAGGCCGCGGCCAGCTTTGCGCGGGCCGGCCTACCCTGCATCTACGTGTCGGGCGAAGAGGCCGGCGCGCAGATCCGGATGCGCGCGCAGCGTCTGGGGCTGGCTGATGCGCCGCTCAAACTGGCGACCGAAACCAACCTGCGCGACATTCTGACCACGCTCGACGCGGAGCGCCCGGCGCTCGCGATCATCGACTCGATCCAGACCATGTGGGCAGACAATGTGGAGAGCGCCCCCGGCTCGGTCTCTCAGGTCCGGGCCTGCGCCCATGAGCTGGTGACCTTCGCCAAACGCACCGGCACCGCCGTCATTCTGGTGGGGCATGTCACCAAGGACGGGCAGATCGCGGGCCCCCGCGTTGTCGAGCATATGGTCGACACCGTGCTTTATTTCGAGGGCGAGCGGGGCCATCAGTTCCGCATCCTGCGCGCGGTCAAGAACCGTTTCGGCCCCGCCGATGAGATCGGCGTGTTCGAAATGACGGGCGCCGGGCTGGCCGAGGTCGCGAACCCTTCGGCCCTGTTCCTGTCGGATCGCAACAAGCCGGTGCCCGGCTCGGCGGTCTTTTCCGGGATCGAGGGCACCCGCCCGGTGCTGACCGAGATTCAGGCGCTGGTCGCGCCATCGCCGCTGGGCACCCCGCGTCGCACCGTGGTGGGGCTGGACGCCGGGCGGCTGTCGACCACGCTTGCGGTGCTCGAGGCGCGCTGTGGCATTCCCTTTACCGGGCTCGACGTGTTTCTGAACGTGGCCGGCGGGATGCGGGTTACCGAACCTGCCGCCGATCTGGCCGTCGCCGCCGCGTTGCTGAGCGCGCGCGAGGATGTGGCCCTGCCCGCCGATACGGTGATTTTCGGCGAAATCAGCCTGTCGGGCGCCCTGCGCCCCGTGGGCCAGACCGAAAACAGGTTGAAAGAAGCGCGAAAACTTGGTTTCACACAGGCGATCGCTCCTGCGCGCGGAAAGCCGGGGGGGAACGCCGGGTTGAAGCTGCGCGAGATGGCGGATCTGGCGGAATTTGTTGGAGATATGTTCGGGGCCGGCTAATCCCCCGAAGGAGCGAGGCATGGAAGGTTTCACCATTATTGATGCGGTCGTGGCCGTGGTCGTCGTGCTGTCGGCGATCCTGGCCTATTCGCGCGGGTTGATGCGCGAGGCGATGGCGATCCTGGGCTGGGTGGCCGCCGCGTTTCTGGCCTTTGTCTTCGCGCCCGCGGTCGAACCGCTGATCAAGCAGGTGCCGGTGCTGGGCGAGTTCATCGCCGACAGTTGCGAAATTTCGATCATCGCCGCCTTCGCCGCCGTCTTCGCGGTGGCGCTTGTGGTGGTGTCGATCTTCGCGCCCCTGTTTTCCTCGGTCGTGCAACGCTCCGCCCTTGGTGGCGTGGATCAGGGGCTCGGGTTTCTGTTCGGCGTGCTGCGCGGCATCGTTCTGGTGGCCGTGGCGTTCTTCGCCTATAACACCGTTGTCACGTCAGAGCCTTTGCCGATGGTCGATGACAGCCGTTCGGCCAGCGTGTTCGCCAAGCTGACCGACAAGATCGAAGAGCGCGACCCGGAAGATGCCCTGGGCTGGCTGACGAACCGCTATGACGCGCTGGTGGGAACGTGCGGCTTGCCCGAATAGCGCCACCCCCCGTGCAGGCCCTGCGCCAAAACGACCCTGACCCCACCATGACGGGTTGTCTTTCGATCAAAACCGCATCACACCGCCGGCGTGTTTCACAAAGTGTGATCCTTTCGTGACACCGCCCGCCAGAGGCACTAAGGAAAGAACAACTTGTCCCTATCGGATTCGGAGCCCCGCTGAAATGCGCGAGATGCCCCCAAGCCACCCGTTCGACGACGATAAACTGAAAGAGGAATGCGGCGTGTTCGGCGCGATCGGCCTGACCGATGCGGCGAATTTCGTGGCCCTCGGCCTGCATGCGCTTCAGCATCGCGGGCAGGAGGCCGGCGGCATCGTGTCTCACGACCCCGAGGTCGGCTTCAACTCCGCCCGTCGTTTCGGATATGTGCGCGACAATTTCACCAAGGCCAGCCTGATGGACACCCTGCCCGGGCCGCTTGCCATCGGCCATGTGCGCTATTCCACCGCCGGATCGAAGGGGCAGACGCAGATTCGCGACGTTCAGCCTTTTTTCGGCGAGTTTTCCATGGGCGGCGCGGCGATTGCCCACAACGGCAACATCACCAACGCCAACGCCCTGCGCAAGGAGCTGATCGAGCGCGGTTCGATCTTCCAGTCTTCGTCGGACAGTGAATGTATCATCCACCTGATGGCCCGCTCGCTGCAGCGCAACATCCCCGAACGGATGAAGGATGCGCTGCGCCGGGTCGAGGGCGCGTTTTCCATCGTTGCGATGACCCGTACCAAGCTGATCGGCGTGCGCGATCCGCTGGGCGTGCGCCCGCTGGTTCTGGGCAGGCTCGGCGACGGCTGGGTTCTGTCGTCGGAGACTTGCGCGCTCGATATCCTCGGGGCCGAGTTCATCCGCGAGATCGCCCCTGGTGAGATGGTGGTGATTTCCGCGGACAAGGGCGTGGAGAGCTTTCAGCCCTTCGAGCGCACAAAGCCGCGGTTCTGCATCTTCGAACATGTGTATTTCTCGCGCCCCGACAGCATTCTTGGCGGGCGTTCGGTCTATGAAACGCGCCATGCGATCGGCGTGGAACTGGCCAAGGAAGCCCCTGTCGACGCTGATCTTGTCTGTCCGGTACCCGATAGCGGCACGCCGGCCGCCATCGGGTTCAGCCAGCAAAGCGGCATCCCCTATGCGATGGGGATCATCCGCAACCAGTATATGGGCCGGACCTTCATCGAACCGACAGAGCAGATCCGCAACATGGGCGTGCGGCTGAAGCTCAATGTCAACCGCGCGCTGATCAGGGGCAAGCGGGTGATCCTGGTTGACGACTCGGTGGTGCGCGGCACCACCAGCCGCAAGATCAAGCAGATGATCCTGGATGCCGGTGCGGCCGAGGTGCATTTCCGCATCGCCTCGCCCCCCACCGCGTGGCCCTGCTTTTACGGCGTCGATACGCCCGAGCGCAGCAAGCTTCTGGCCGCGAACATGTCCGAGGAAGAGATGCGCGCCTATCTGGAGGTGGACAGCCTGAAGTTCATCTCGCTCGACGGGCTGTACCGCGCCGTGGGCGAAGCAAAGGGCCGCAACTCCGAGGCGCCGCAATATTGCGATGCCTGCTTCTCGGGCGAATACCCGGTGGCGCCGAGCGACATGATCGCGAACGGGTTCGAGCTGAAGGCGGCGGAATGAGCGAAAAGATTGCCCTGATCACCGGCGCCTCGCGCGGGCTTGGCGCCGCCGTGGCCGAAGAACTGGCCGCCGAGGGCTGGCATGTCATCGCCGTGGCCCGCACCGTGGGCGCGCTGGAAGAACTGGACGACCGCATCAAGGCGCGCGGCGGCCATGCCACGCTGGCGCCGATGGACGTGACCGAAACCGATGCGATGCGCCATCTGTGCCGGTCGATCCATGATCGCTGGGGGCGGCTTGATCTGTGGGTGCATACCGCCATCCACGTGCCGCCGATGACGCCGGCCGACCATCTGGACGAAAAGGACTGGGCAAAGGTCGTGGCCACCGGCATCACCGCGCCGGGTATCCTGATCCCCTTCATCTCGCCGCTGCTGCAGGCCTCGGGGGCCGGAACGGCGGTGCATGTGGACGATCCGAATGCGGGCAAGTTTCTTGCCGCCTATGCCGCCGCGAAATCGGCGCAACGGGCGCTGTTCGCAAGCTGGGCCGCCGAAACCGCCAAGACCGCTAGGCCGCGCGTGATCAGCTTTACGCCCGCGCCCATGGCCACCGCCACCCGCGCCCGGTTCTATCCGGGCGAGGATCGCACCGTACTGGCCCGGCCCGCCGATCAGGCCGCGCGCCTGCTGGCCGCCGTGATGGAACTGGAACAGGCAGGCGGATAGCCCGAAGCTCACCGCCAATCCCGCGACGGGGCACAGGGCCGCCGAATCGGGCCGCCGCCGCTTGCCGCCCTGCCCCGCCTCTACTATTGAGGATGCAACGGCAACAGCGGCAGGCATCCATGCGCATTCTCATCACAAATGACGACGGTATCAACGCGCCCGGCCTGAAAGTGCTCGAGGCCATCGCCCAGGAGATTGCCGGCCCCGGCGGCGAGGTCTGGACAGTGGCGCCCGCCTTCGAGCAATCGGGCGTGGCGCACAAGATTTCCTATACCCATCCGATGATGATCGCCGAGCTTGGCCCGCGCCGGTTCGCCGCCGAAGGCTCTCCGGCCGATTGCGTGCTGGCCGGGCTTTACGATGTGATGCCCGACGCAAGGCCCGACCTGGTGCTTTCAGGTGTGAACCGGGGCAACAACGCGGGCGAGAATGCGCTTTACTCCGGCACGATCGGCGGCGCGATGGAGGCGGCGCTGCAGGGGCTGCCCGCCATCGCCCTGTCGCAATACATGGGCCCGCAGAATTATCGCGAGAATTTCCAGTTCGATGCCGCCGCCGCGCATGGCGCCGCCACGGTGCGCAACCTGCTGAACAACGGGCTGTGGGATGGCGAGGATTACCGCATCTTCTACAACGTCAACTTTCCGCCCATCACCGGCGACAAGGTGATGGGGCTGCGCGTCAGCCCGCAGGGCTATCGCCAGGATTGCTTTTTCGGGGTGGAGCCGCATATGTCACCCTCGGGCCGCAAGTTTCTGTGGATCAAGGGCGGCCCGCAACACCACCCGACGACGCCGGGCACCGATGTCAGCGATTGCCTCGAGGGGTATATCTCGGTCACGCCGATGCGCGCGGATCTGACGGCGCATGACACGATCGCCTGGCTGAAAGACCAGCTGGAATGAGCGGAACCGCCGAACAGAAGATGCAGTTTCTCTACGCGCTCCGGTCCAAGGGCGTGACGGACAAGCGTGTTCTGACGGCGATGGAGGAAATCGACCGGGGCGAGTTCGTGCGCGGCGGCCTGTTCGCCGATCGCGCCTATGAGGATATGCCGCTGCCCATCGCCTGTGGTCAGACCATCAGCCAGCCTTCGGTGGTCGGGCTGATGACCCAGGCGCTGAACGTGCGGCCGCGTGACAAGGTGCTCGAGGTGGGCACCGGCTCCGGCTATCAGGCCGCGATCCTCAGCAAGCTGGCGCGGCGGGTCTATACGGTGGAGCGGCACCGCCGGCTGGTGAAAGAGGCGCAGCGCCATTTCGACCGGCTGGATCTGACCAATGTCACCGCGATCCTGGGCGACGGGTCGCACGGGTTGCCCGAACAGGCGCCGTTCGACCGGATTCTGGTGACCGCCGCGGCCGAAGATACGCCCGGCCCCCTATTGGCGCAGCTGCGCGAGGGGGGTATCATGGTGTTGCCCGTGGGGCAGTCGGATACGGTGCAAAGCCTGATCAGGGTGACGCGCACGCCCCATGGTTTTGAGTATGACGAGCTTCGGCCGGTGCGGTTCGTGCCGCTGGTCGAAGGGCTCGGACAGGAATGACGGACCACAGCGGAGTGCCCGGACCAACACGGGGCCCGCGATTGAGGAGTGAGCCATGACAGCCCGCCGACGCCCCCGCCTGCGCGCCCTGACCCTGGGCTGTTCCGTTCTGGCGCTTGCCGCCTGCCAGGACTTCGACCTGGACCTGCGCAGCAACGATGCCAACACCTCTGACGCGGTGCGCCAGCAGACGGCCCCCCGGCCCGCGCCGGATGCGCGCGGCGTGATCTCCTACCCCAACTATCAGGTGGCCGTGGCGCGGCGCGGCGACAGCGTGGCCGATGTGGCCGCCCGTGTCGGGCTGCCGGCCGGCGAACTGGCCACGTTCAACGGGCTGCCGCAGGATGTCGCGCTGCGCGAAGGCGAGCTTCTGGCCCTGCCCGCCAGTGCCCGCGAAACCGCGCCGGACGATACGATCGACATCACCACGCTGGCCGGGGGCGCCATCGAACGCGCCGACGGGGCGATCACGCCCGCCACGACCACCACCCCGGCCACCGCCACCCAGGCCGAACCGATCCGCCACCGGGTGGAGCGTGGCGAAACCGCCTATTCCATCGCCCGGCTCTACAACGTGTCGGTGCGGTCTCTGGCCGACTGGAACGGGCTCGCCCCCGATCTTTCGGTGCGCGAAGGGCAGTATCTGCTGATCCCCGTCGTCACCACGGCCGCCGCCCCGGCCCCCCCCGAAACGACAACCCCGCCGGGGGCGATTTCGCGCATTCCGGTGCCGCCCACCGCCGCACGCCCGCTGCCCGATGAGCAGACCGCCCCCGCCGCGGCCCCCGTCACGCCGCCGCCCTCGCCCGATCTGGAAGAGGAAAAGACCGTCACCGCCCGCCTCGCCTTCCCGGTGGAGGGCCAGATCTTCCGTGGCTACGAGAAGAAGAAGAACGACGGTATCGACATTTCCGCCCCCGCCGGCTCCGCGATCAAGGCAGCCGAAGCCGGAACCGTGGCCGCCATCACCCGCGACACCGATCAGGTGCCGATCCTTGTGCTGCGCCATTCCGACAACCTGTTGACTGTCTATGCCAACATCGCCGATATCAGCGTCGCCAAGGGCGATACGGTGACGCGCGGCCAGCAAGTGGCCACCGTTCGCGCCAGCGATCCGGCGTTTCTGCATTTCGAGGTGCGCGAAGGCTTCGAAAGCGTCGATCCGATGAGCTATCTCAACTGATCCAAAGCCCGGCGGCGGCGGTCAGAGCGTTATGCCGCGCCGCCCGGCCAGATCCGTGAAATACTGCCACGCCACCCGGCCCGAACGGCTGCCGCGGGTGGCCTGCCATTCGATGGCCTCGGCGCGCAGGGTGGCATCGTCGATCTGCAGCCCATGCGCATCGCAATAGCCGCGGATCATCGCCAGATACTCGTCCTGATCGCAGGGGTGAAAGCCCAGCCACAGCCCGAAACGATCGGAAAGCGAAACCTTCTCTTCCACCGCCTCGGACGGGTTGATGGCGCTGCCACGCTCGTTCTCGATCATGTCGCGGGGCATCAGGTGGCGGCGGTTGGAGGTGGCATAGAACACCACATTGTCGGGCCGCCCCTCGATCCCGCCATCCAGAACCGCTTTCAGAGATTTGTAGTGCTGATCGTCGTGGGAAAACGACAGGTCGTCGCAAAACAGCAGGAAACGCGCGTCGGCACCGCGCAGCAGGGTCAGCAGCCGCCCGATCGACGGCAGGTCTTCGCGCTGCACCTCGACGATCTTCAGCGCATGCCCCTGGCGCAGAACCTCGGCATGGACGGCTTTGACGAGCGAGGATTTCCCCATCCCCCGCGCGCCCCAGAGCAAGGCGTTGTTGGCCGGCAGGCCGCGCGCGAAGCGAAGCGTGTTTTCCAGCAGCGTGTCGCGGGCGCGGTTGATGCCCAGAAGCAGCCCCAGCTCGACCCGGTTGACCGACCCGACCGGCGCAAGGCGATCCGGCGAAACATGCCAGACGAACGCATCGGCGGTGGCGAAATCGGGTGCTGCGGCGGCGGGCGGGCTGATCCGCTCCAGCGCCGCTGCGATCCGGGTCAGGGTGTCGCCGTCACTCATGCGGGTTTGTTGTCCTCGCCGTCTTCGTCATCTTCTTCTTCGAACTCTTTGAGCAGCGGATCATCGGCGGCGGCTTCGGGATCGAACGCATCGGCGGCATCCTCTGCGGCCTCCGGCTCTTCATCTTCGTCGTCCTCGAACCACAGCCCCTGGGCACGCAGATCGGCCTCGCGCTTGCGCTCTACCCAGGCGACAAGAAAAATCGAGATCTCGTAGAGACCGTAGACCACCACGAACAAAATCGCCTGCGTGGTGACATCGGGCGGCGTGACCAGCGCGGCGACGGTCAGAATGCCCACCACGGCATATTTCCGCACGGAACGCAGCCCGGCGGCAGAGGTCAGCCCGGCCTTGCCCATCAACGTCAGCAACACCGGAAGCTGAAAGCACACCCCGAAGGCGACGATCATTTTCAGCGTGATATCGAGGGTTTCGTTGACCTTGCCGTTGAACACGATGTCGATGCCCCGGTCCGTGCCCGCCGCAACCTCCGCCCCTTCGGTGCCGGCCACGTAAGCGGCCACCATCGAGGGCAGATCGGCGAAACCAAGGAAAAACGCCATCGCCAGCGGCACGACCACGAACTGGGCAAAGGCGGCGCCCAACAGGAACAGCAGCGGCGAGGCGATCAGGAACGGCAGAAAGGCATTCTTTTCAGCCTTGTAAAGGCCCGGCGCCACAAAGCGCCAAAGCTGATAGCCGATCACCGGGAACGACAGGGCCAGACCGCCGACCATCGAAATCCGGATCAGCGTGAAGAAATACTCCTGCGGTGCGGTGTATTGCATCACAGGGTTGGGGTTGCCGAGATCCCGCATCGTGTCTTCGATCGGGATCAGCAGGAAATCCAGGATATACCGGCCCACCGAAAAGCAGATCACCATGCCGATGATGAAGGCCAGCGCGGCGCGGATCAGCCGCGTGCGCAGCTCTGCCAGATGCTCGATCAGCGGAGCGCTGGAATCCTCGATCTCGTCGGCGTTGCTCATGCGTCGTCACTCTTCGCGGCGGCCTTGCGGCTGGCGCGGGGTTTGGCGGCGGTTTTCGCCGCCGGTTTCTTGCTCACGGCCTTTTTGGCGGGCGTTTTCTTGGCGGGAGCCTTGCGGGCCGCGGATTTCTTTGCGGCGGGTTTGGCGGCAGGTTTGGGCGCCGGGGCGGCTTCGGCGGTTTTCGCGGCTTCTTCGGCGGCGATCCGGGCGCTGGCCTTCTCGGCGGCGGCCTGCTTGATCTTCGCCGCCGCCTCGGCGCGCTCTTCGCTCAGTGCCGCGGTCGCGGGGCCTTTTGCGGTGGCCGAGGGCACTTTCGGCTCCCATTTCTCGAACTTGTCGGCGGCGTCCTTGATCGCGTCCAGCCCCATCTTGCGCGGGTTGGCGATGTCTTTCAGGCTCTTGGTCGCTTCGTTGATGCCGGCCTCGTCGGCGGCATCGTCCATCGCGCGCTGAAACTCGCGCGCCATGTTGCGGGCCTTGGCGGTAAACCGGCCCAGCGTGCGGAACATGCCGGGCAGGTCCTTGGGCCCCACCACGATCAGCGCAACGATACCGATGACCAGAAGTTCGGTCCAGCCGAGATCAAACATGTGCGTCCCGCCCCCGGTGCGGCGCTGGCGCGCTTACACCTTGTCCTTTTCGGTGGCTTCGGGCGTGACATCCCGTGCGCTTTCGAGATTGTTCTCAATCTCTTCGCTGCCGTCTTTCACGCCCTTCTTGAACGCGGTGATGCCTTTGCCGACCTCGCCCATCAGCGAAGAAATCTTGCCGCGGCCGAAAAGCACCAGCACCACGACGGCGATCAGAAGCAGGCCGGGAAGGCCGATATTGTTCAGCATGGTCTTCTCCCTTGGGGGCCGTTCGCCCGGACACCCGTTTTGAAATCTGTCAAACACATTTATGAGTTATGAAGGGGAGATCAAAGCCCCATTCCGCCGCAGATACCGGATTTCTTGCAGAATTCCCCATAAGCGCGGCGGCAGGCCGCAGGCTGCGCGCTTTTGTTGCGGCGCGGGCGCGTCTACACGGGGCCTATGGGCGCGAACGAGTCACTGGCAAAGGAACGTGAAACATGCATACCGAAGACATTGGCGGCAAAACCCTGGAACACTGGACGGTCGATGACGTCGAGCAGGCACTGCGCGACGGCAAGATCATTCTGATCGACGTGCGGACGCCGCAGGAATACATGTTCGAATACATCCACGGCGCGCTGCTGGCACCGATGGCCGGGTTCGATCCGGCCTTCATGCCGCCGCAAACCGACGAACGGCAGATCGTGTTTCACTGCGGCTCGGGCGTGCGCTCTCGCAAGGTGGCGGAACAGTATCTGGCCGCGGGCCATGACCGGATCGCCCATCTGGATGGCGGTTTCGCAGCGTGGAAAGTGGCCGCCAAGCCCTATATGGGCACCGATCCGGCCACCGGGGCGCCGCGCAAGGTCGGCGGTTAACCCGCCGGGCGGGATTGCGTGCTGCCGGTCGCGGGAAATACAAAGCACCGTTCGCGGCGAATCATCAGCCACATCGGCGTGCCGGGCTTGGGCAGGAAGACGCCCGGCACCGTGGCCTTGAGCATCGAGCCGTCATATTCCATCCGGAATTCCAGCAGGCTTTCGCTGCCCATGAACCGGGCCCGGTCGACGACGGCGCGCGCGGCGGCGCCGTTTTCCGGCGTCGGCGCGGGGCCGACCCCGTTACGGTCGAACTCGATCTTCAGATGCTGCGGCCGGATGATGATTTCGACTTCGGTATCCTCGGGCACGGCCGGGGTCATGAACTGCCCGAAAGGGGTATCGGTCAGAAAGCCGTGAACCCGGCCGCGGATCACGTTGATGTCGGAAAAGAAGCCGGCGGCGGCCTTGTCCACGGGCGCGTTGTAGATGTTGTAGGGCGCGCCCTGCTGCACGATCCGTCCGCCGCGCATCAGCGCGATCTCGTCAGCCATGCGCATCGCCTCTTCCGGCTCATGCGTCACCAGAAGCACCGCGGCGCCCTCTTCCTTAAGCACACTCAGGGTCTGGTCGCGGATATCGTCGCGCAGGCGGTTGTCGAGCCCCGAAAACGGCTCGTCCATCAGCATGATGCCGGGGCGCGGCGCCAGGGCGCGGGCCAGCGCCACGCGCTGCTGCTCGCCGCCCGAAAGCTCGTGCGGATAATCGTCGATGAAGCGCAGCATCTCGACCCGCGCCAGAAGCTCTTCGACACGGGCGCGCCGGGCCGCCTTGGGGCCCTTCAGCCCGAAGGCCACGTTATCGGCCACGCTCAGATGCGGGAACAGCGCGAAATCCTGAAACATCAACCCGATCGAGCGGCCCTCGGGCGGGACCCGGAAAATCGTGTCGCAGACCAGCGCGCCGTCGACAAAGATCGTGCCTTCGTCCTGCATGTCGACGCCAGCGATGATACGCAGCGTGGTGGACTTGCCACAGCCCGACGGGCCCAGCAGGCAGGTGACCTGCCCAGGCATCACCGCCAGCGACACGTCATCCACCACCGCCCGGCCGCCGAAGCGCCGGGTGATGTTCCGAATTTCCAGCCGGGGGGTCGTGTCGCTCACCGCTGCCTCACCTCATTCCCGAGCGAAAAAATCGGGATTTGTTCGGAAATATCAACCCCGAAGCCCTGCCGCAAGCCTTGCCCGCCTGTCACAGCGTCGCATTCGTGGCACCGCCATCCAGCAGGATATTCTGGCCGATGATGAAGCCCGCGTGCTGCGAACACAGGAAGGCGCACATCGCCCCGAATTCCTCTGGCGTTCCGTAGCGGCCTGCGGGGATGCTCTGCTCCCGCCGCGCGCGGGCCTGTTCCAGCGTCAATTCCTCTTGCTGGGCCACCCCGGTATCCAGCGCCACGGCCCGGTCGGTGGCATGGATGCCCGGCAGCATGTTATTGATGACCACGCCGTAGGGCGCCACCTGGCGCGACGTGCCGGCGACATAGCCGGTCAGGCCGGCACGAGCCGAGTTCGACAGGCCAAGCGCGGCGATCGGCGCCTTGACCGATTGCGAGGTGATGTTGACCACCCTGCCCCAGCCCCGGTCAATCATGCCCGGCAGCAACGCCTTCATCAGCGCGATCGGGGTCAGCATGTTGGCGTCCAGCGCGGCGATGAAATCCTCCCGGTCCCAGTCGGACCAGACGCCCGGCGGCGGCCCGCCGGCGTTGGTGACCAGGATATCGACATCCCCGCCGCCTGCAGCACCTGCGCGCGCCCCTCTTCGGTGGTGATGTCGGCGGCCACGGCCGTGACCTCGACCTCGCAGGTGCTGCGGATACCCTCGGCCGCCAGGGCCAGCGCCTCTTCGCCGCGGGCATTCATCACGATGTTCGCCCCGGCTTCGGCCAGCGCGCGGGCACAGCCCAGCCCCAGCCCCTTTGACGACGCGCAGATCAATGCGCGCTTTCCGGCAATTCCCAGTTCCATCCGTCTGCTCCCTTGTTCCGGCACAGGGTTGTCGGTATCACTCCGCCCGGCCGGGGAAAAGCCCACGATGGCCGGCTGCCCGCGCATGTGATCTGTTGCGCCCGGCCAACGCCCCAGCGGCAACCGGCAGCCCCTCGATTGACGGGCCAGCGCGGCGCGGTTAGTTTCAAAGGATATTCAACCAGTTGAAACTATGCGCGGCACAGGGGCTGGCCCGGCATCATGGAACAGCTCGATGTATGGAGCACACCGCCGCGATGAATGACACCTCCCGGCCAGAGTTCACCCCAAGCTATTCGGTGCACGTGTTTTCCGCCTCCGATCTGCAGGCGGTCGCCGGGGCCAACAGCGGCGATCCCCTGATGCCGCTGGACGAGCTTTGCCTGGGCGATACCTACAGGCTGGCGGCCGAGGCCGCGCCGCTGGCCCTGACCATCCGCGACGCTCAGGCCGCGCAGGCGGGCACCGGCCGGTTCCTGCAGGCCAGCGCCATGACCCCCAGCGTGGCGAGCGGGTCGGAGATCGGCACGCCGGGCGACCCGCTGTCGCTGACCGGGCGGCTGACCTTCATGGCGCCCGATGGCGACAAGGTGGAGCTGTTGCTGATCACCCACATGCCGGACGCCGGGCCCGAGGCCGCGCTTTATTTCCTGCCGATGGCGCCGCTCGCCCCGGGAGAGCCCTATGCCCTGGTCACCGCCAGGCCCGACCCGGGCGAGGTGCGGCTGACGGACATCACCCCGGTCGCCTTCACCCGCGGCACGCTGATCACCCTGTCGGACGGGCGGCAATGCCCGGTCGAGGAACTGCGGATCGGCGAAAAGGTTCTGACCCGCGACCATGGCGCCCAGCAACTGCGCTGGATCGGCCGGCGCACGGTGCGCGCGATCGGCCCCTACGCGCCGGTGGTCGTGACCAAGGGCACGCTTTCGAATGAAAGCGATCTGATCGTCAGCCAGGACCAGCGGCTGTTCATCTATCAGCGCGGCACGCAGCTTCTGATCAGTTCGGCCGAAGTGATGGTCAAGGCGCGCGATCTGGTCGATGACGGCGCGGTCTTCATCCGCGAGGGCGGGTTTGTGGACTATTTCCACCTGATCTTCGACCGGCATGAAATCATCTATGCCGAATGCACCCCCACCGAAAGCCTGCTGCTGAACGAGCGCACGCTGGGCCGCCTGCCAGAGGATCTGGCACAGGAAGTTTCGCAAAGGTTCCCCGATCTCACGCAGCGCGCCGAATATGGCAGGGACGCCCCCGGCGCGCCTGTTCTTGTCACAGCGCGCCGCAAGCCGCGCGCGGGCCGGTAAACCCTTCGGTCGGAAGAGCCTAGACCAGCGACCGGATCAGCGGCGCCCATTGCGCCCGCATCGGATCATACACCTTCTGCGGACGGTCGAAGATCGTCAGCCCCTGCTCCGCCAGATCGCCATAGGCCACGCGTTCGGATATCATCGCGACGGGCGGCTGGCCGATCTTTTCAAAGAACATCTCCAGCCGGGCGTTCGCGCGCGCCCGCGGCCGCACCCGGTTGGCCAGCAATTCCAGCCCGACCTTGCCCTTGCGGATGCGCTTGATCTCCTGCATCTCGGCCAGGAACCGCTTGGTCGCGTCCTCATCAAAGAACGATGGCATCACCGGCGTGATCACCGCCTTGGCTTCAGCCACCAGCTCTTGCGCCTCTTCGTCGTAGATCGAACCGGGCGCGTCGATCACCACGAACTGCACCCCCTTCGGCACGTCCCCCAGCGATTTCGGCGATGACCAATCCAGCCCGGTGATCTTCGCCACCCCCTTCGGCCGCCGCTTCAGCCAGCGCAGCGAGGATTTCTGCGGATCCGCATCGGCCAGCGCCACCTTCCAGCCCCCATCGGCCAGCGCGGCCGCCAGGTTGATGGCCACGGTCGTCTTGCCGCATCCGCCTTTCCGATTCGCGATTAGTACGGTTTTCACTGCGCCTCTCTCTTGTTCGTTGCGATCGTCCGATGCCTCACCCGCCCCAGACCGGGGAAATCCGGCTTTTCACGAATTGCCACAAGACTGTTGCGCCTCCGATGACAGTGCCGTTCAGGAGCTGGCGGCTCTCGATTTTTGCTGTTTTGGGGCATTCTGAAACCGTATTGCAAATCAATTAGATATGCAATGCATATACAAAATCGATTTTCGTCTACCCGTGCAACCATTGGGCGAAAAGTTAATTGGGGCGAAATGTTGACAGAATCGCGCCCATTATGTGAACTCCCCGCGACGCGGGAATATTTTAATGTTCCTCCCTGCTTAGCACGCGCTCTAAAAGCGCCAGCCATTTGATTGAAACCAGAACCCCGGAGAAATTCATGGTAGAAGTATCTCTTAACCCCAGCTCGGGCACCGAAGCGAATGACGGCCATTTCGAGCTTCAGCTTTCCGCCGCCACGAACGTCGATGTAACCGTAACGCTGCGCCTGATCGGGCAAACGGCGGATCTGGCGAGTGACGCCGATTTCAACTATTACTCGACCTTCGAGACGGTAAAGAACTATACCATTCCGGCAGGCCAAACCTCGGTGGACGTATACGTAAGCCACCATGACAGTATCGCGGGCGAGCTTGACGAAAACTACGTTGTCGAAGTCACCGACCCGGTGAACGCCACGCTGGCGGGCGGGTCCGATGTCATCCGCACCACCGGCATCATCGAGGAATCCGGCGTCAGCCTGTTCGTCAGCGACCCGACGATCGAAGAGGGCGACGGCGGCAGCAGCCATGCGGTGTTCGAGGTTCAGCTCTCGCGCCCCGCGGCGACCGACCTCTGGCTCGACTACACAACGGTAGACGGAACCGCCCTGGCCGGCAGCGACTACACCGCGAAATCGGGCACGCTCAAATTCGTCAGCGGCCAGACCTACGCCACGGTGCGCGTGCCCGTGAAAGGCGACACCCGGATCGAACAGTTCGAGGATTTCTCTCTGGTCGTGACGCCGGGCAAGAACTCCGACGGCAAGATCGACAATGGTGTGGCGGATTCCACCGGCATCGCCACTATCCGCGACGATGACACCGACACCAACCTGCCCGTGCTTTCGATGGAGCCCGGCGCGGGGTCCGAAGGCGAAGACGGCTATTACGCGATCCGGCTTTCAGAGCCATCCCTGGTCGACGTGCAGGTGACGCTGCGGCTGGTCGGCCAGACCGCGGATCTGGCCACCGATGCCGATTTCAACTATTACTCGACCTTCGAGACGTTGAAGACCTACACAATTCCCGCCGGCCAGACGACGGTGTATGCCTACGTCAGCCACCATGACAACACCGCCGGCGAGGTCGATGAAAACTATATCATCGAAGTGACCGACCCGGTGAATGCGGTGCTTGCGGGCGGCGTTTCCAAGATCAAGGTGACCGGCATCATCGAAGAGGGCGGCCGCGCGGTTTTCGTCGGCGACCCGGAAATCGTGGAAGGCACCGGCGGTGACACCGAAGCCATCTTCGAGATTCGCCTCTCCGAGCCCGCCGATACCGTGATGCAGTTCGACTATCTGACGCTGAACGGCAGCGCCGTCGCCCGCAAGGACTATAAGAAGGCGTCGGGCACGGTCGAGTTTCTTCCCGGCCAGACGGTGGCCTATGTGCGTGTTCCGGTCTTCGGCGATGATAAATTCGAAGCCAATGAAAGCTTCTCGCTGAAGATCTCGCCCACCGTTGCCACCGCTGCTCTGGTTGCCGGCGGCACGGATGACACGATCGGCAACGCGCTGATCATGAACGACGATCTGCCCATCACCAAGATCTTCGGGTCGAACAAGAAAGACACGCTGGTTGGCGACATCGGCCGCGAAATCATTTCCGGCAAGGGCGGCGCCGACAAGCTGTTCGGCGATGCCGGTGATGACGATCTCAGGGGCGGTGCGGGCAGCGACACGCTGAACGGCGGAGTGGGCGCCGATATCCTGAACGGCGGCGCGGGAACGGATTTCGCGGATTACAGCCTGTCGACCGTTGGCGTCATCGTCAAACTGGGGAAATCTGTGTTCCGCCAGGGCGATGCCGAGGGCGACACCGCGATCGAGATCGAAGGCGTTATCGGGTCGGAGGTTGACGACATTCTGGTCGGCAGCAAGGGCGCCAACACGCTGGACGGGCTCGACGGTGACGACAGCCTCAGCGGGCTGGGCGGCAACGACATCCTGCTGGGGCGCACCGGCAACGACAAACTGATCGGCGGCTCCGGGAATGATGTGCTCAAGGGCGGCGGCCAGAAAGATACCCTGAAGGGCAACGGCGGCAACGACACGCTGGCCGGTGGCAAGGGGGTCGACACGCTGACCGGCGGCAAGGGCGCCGATACTTTCGTCTTCATGAAAAAGGAAGGCACCGATTTCATCACCGATTTCTCGGTGGATGAGGATATCCTGCAGCTCGACACCCGGCTGTGGAAAGGCACGCTGACCGCCGATGAGGTGGTTGATCAGTTCGCCTCGATCGTCGGCCCCGACACGGTTCTGGACTTCGGCCGCAAGGGGACCATCGCTCTTGACGGGGTGCTTGATCTGGAGCTGCTGGCCGACACCATCGATTTCATCTGAGGCCCCTTGAACCGAACCTGCGGGCACCCCGGCACGGGGTGCCCGCGCTGCAGATAGTTCGCACGGCGCGCCGCTCCGCTATTGCTGGCCCGCCGCCGCTTGCCTATATCCGGCCCCATGCTGGACGCACCCAAAAACCGCCCCGACCTGCCCGCCGAAATCGCCCGGCGGCGCACCTTTGCCATCATCTCGCATCCCGATGCGGGCAAGACGACGCTGACCGAAAAGTTCCTGCTCTATGGTGGCGCGATCCAGATGGCCGGGCAGGTACGCGCCAAGGGCGAGGCACGGCGTACGCGATCGGATTTCATGCAGATGGAAAAGGACCGGGGGATCTCGGTCTCGGCCTCGGCGATGTCGTTCGATTATGGCGACTTCCGCTTCAACCTGGTGGACACGCCCGGCCACAGCGACTTTTCCGAAGACACGTATCGCACGCTCACGGCGGTGGACGCGGCGGTGATGGTGATCGACGGCGCCAAGGGCGTGGAAAGCCAGACGCAGAAGCTGTTCGAGGTTTGCCGGCTGCGCGATCTGCCGATCCTGACCTTCTGCAACAAGATGGACCGCGAAAGCCGCGACACGTTCGAGATCATCGACGAAATTCAGGAAAACCTGGCGATCGACGTGACCCCGGCAAGCTGGCCGATCGGCACCGGGCGCGATTTTCTGGGCTGTTATGACCTGCTGCGCGACCGGCTGGAACTGATGGACCGCGCCGATCGCAACAAGGTGGCCGAGAGCATCAAGATCGAAGGGCTGGACGACCCGCTGCTGGAGCGGCACATCCCCGCCGACCTGCTGGACAAGCTGCGCGAAGAGGTCGAGATGGCGCGCGCGCTGTTGCCGCCGATGGACAGCCAGGCGCTGCTGGAGGGTACGCTGACGCCGATCTGGTTCGGATCGGCGATCAACTCTTTCGGCGTCAAGGAGCTGATGGACGGCATCGGTATCTATGGCCCCGAGCCGCAGGTGCAGGCCGCAGAGCCGCGCCAGATCGCCCCCGAGGAGACCAAGGTCACCGGTTTCGTGTTCAAGGTACAGGCCAACATGGACCCAAAGCACCGCGACCGCGTGGCGTTCCTGCGCCTGGCCTCGGGCCATTTCCAGCGCGGCATGAAGCTGACCCATGTGCGCACCAAAAAGCCGATGGCCGTGTCGAACCCGGTGCTGTTCCTCGCCTCCGACCGCGAGCTGGCCGAAGAGGCCTGGGCCGGCGATATCATCGGCATCCCCAACCACGGGCAATTGCGCATCGGCGACACGCTGACCGAGGGGGAATCCCTGCGCGTCAGCGGCATTCCAAGCTTCGCACCCGAACTTTTGCAAAACTGCCGCGCAGGCGACCCGATGAAGGCCAAGCATCTGGAAAAGGCGCTGATGCAATTCGCCGAGGAAGGTGCTGCGAAAGTGTTCAAACCGGCGATCGGGTCGGGCTTCGTGGTGGGCGTTGTCGGCCAGCTTCAGTTCGAGGTGCTGGCCAGCCGGATCGAGCTGGAATACGGGCTGCCGGTGCGGTTCGAATCCTCGCAGTTCACCAGCGCGCGCTGGGTGACCGGGCCGAAGGCGGCGGTGGACAAGTTCGTGAACGCCAACAAGGGCCATATCAGCCACGACAACGACGGTGATATCGTCTACATGACCCGTCTGCAGTGGGATATCGACCGGATCGCACGCGACTATCCAGAGGTAACCCTGAGCGCCACGAAAGAAATGCAGGTCTGATCCGGCCCGGCAAAAGGTTAACGCTGGACAGATTGCGCGCCGCTTCTATAGTTCAGCGCATATTCCTTGCCATGCCGGAATTGGATCGTGCTCACATTCCTGCGCCTGCTTTTGCTCGTCGCTCTGTTGTTCTGTGCCTTCACCGCCGGAGCCATCTGGAGCAGCACTTCCAACCGGCCGGCACAGCTTTTCGCCAGCACCAAGAGCAATATCCGGCAGATGCTCGGCCTGCCGAAACTCTGGGCGCCGCCGCCGGACGAGGCTGATCCGCTGGGCCGCACGCCCGTGCCCTGCCCCGACCCCGAGGCCACCTTCGTGGTGGTGACGGGCGGCCAATCGAACGCCGCCAACACCAACAGCCGCCAGACCGAAACCGCGCCGGGCGATGGCGTTTTCACCTGGTTCGCGGGCCAGTGTTTCACTACGCGCGATCCCGTGCTCGGGGCCTCGGCCACGGGCGGCAGCCTCTGGCCCGTGATCGGCAAGGGGGTGGCGGCCGAACTGGGCCGGCCCGTGCTGTTCATCAACGGCGCGATCGGCGGCACCCAGGTCAGCGACTGGCTGGACGAACGCTCGGGCTATCTCGGCGCGCTGGAGCGCCGGATCGGATCGGCGCAGGCTGCGGGATTCGAGCCGGATCTGGTGCTCTGGCATCAGGGCGAAACCGACGCGGGCGCCATGACCGACATGGCCGCGCTCGACGCACTGTTCCGGGCGCTGACGGGGCGCCTTCTGACGCTGATGCCGCAGAGCAGGCTTTATCTCTTTGGCGCGTCGAAATGCATCGGCGCAAACCGTGCCAACGGCGTGCCGGAGGTGGTGGCCGTGCAACGCGCGGTCGCGGATGCGAATGACAGGATCATGCGCGGGATGGACACAGATCAGCTGGACAATGACTTTCGCAAGGATGGCTGCCATTTCAACAGCCTCGGCCGTGACGCCATCGCCCGCCAGGTGGTGGCCGACATCGCCGCCGCCTTCCGATGAGCGCACACGGCCTGTTTCCTTGACGCGGCGCGCCCTTTGGCCTATGCATCCGGCCAAGTTGAAGGATCGGCAATACGGCCGGTCAGGCCGCGTGGAGTTGCGGCCGATTTGAACGCCGCAAACCCAAAGGGCCTACATGACCGAATTCGCAGACTTGGGGCTGGACCCCAAAGTGCTTTCAGCCGTATCCGACGCCAGCTATGAAACCCCGACCCCGATCCAGGCCGGGGCCATCCCCCCCGCCCTTGCCGGCCGCGATGTTCTGGGCATTGCCCAGACCGGCACCGGCAAGACCGCCAGCTTCACCCTGCCGATGATCACGATGCTGGCCAAGGGCCGCGCCCGTGCCCGCATGCCCCGCAGCCTGGTGCTGGCCCCCACACGGGAACTGGCCGCGCAGGTCGCCGAAAACTTCGACATCTACGCCAAGAACACCAAGCTGACCAAGGCGCTGCTGATCGGCGGCGTGTCGTTCAAGGAACAGGACCAGCTGATCGACAAGGGCGTCGATGTGCTGATCGCCACCCCCGGCCGCCTGCTTGATCATTTCGAGCGCGGCAAGCTGCTGCTCACCGGCGTGCAGATCATGGTGGTGGATGAGGCCGACCGGATGCTCGACATGGGTTTCATCCCCGATATCGAGCGTATCTTCCAGATGACGCCCTTCACCCGGCAGACCCTGTTCTTCTCGGCCACCATGGCGCCCGAGATCGAGCGGATCACCAACACCTTTCTGTCCAACCCGGTGAAGATCGAGGTCGCCCGCGCCGCGACCACCGGCGAGAATATCGAACAGGGCGTGGTGATGTTCCGCGCCAGCCGCAAGGACCGGCAGGCCAGCGAAAAGCGCGAGCTGCTGCGCGCGCTGATCGAGCAGGAGGGCGACGCCTGCACCAACGCCATCATCTTCTGCAACCGCAAGACCGAGGTCGATGTGGTGGCCAAATCGCTGACCAAATATGGTTATGACGCGGCCCCCATCCATGGCGATCTGGATCAGTCGCAGCGCACCAAGACACTGGATTCGTTCCGCGAGGGCAAGCTGCGCTTTCTCGTCGCCTCTGATGTGGCCGCGCGCGGGCTGGACGTGCCCGCCGTCAGCCATGTCTTCAACTACGACGTGCCCAGCCATGCCGAGGATTACGTGCACCGCATCGGTCGCACCGGCCGCGCCGGGCGCAAGGGCAAGACGCTGATGATCTGCGTGCCGCATGACGAAAAGAATTTCGCCAATATCGAAACGCTGGTAGGCAAGCCGATCCCGCGCGTGGAAAGCCCGATCAAGGGCGCCCCTGCCCCCGAAGAGCAAAGCGAACCGGGCGAAAAGGCTGAAAAACCGACCCCGACGAGCAGCCGCAAACGGTCGTCCCGCACGTCCAGCGCGAAATCCACAGAGACCGCAGCCCCCGCCCAGGCGTCGACGCCCCCGTCGAAATCATCTTCCTCCACACGCGGCAACGGATCGAAATCGTCGAAATCCTCGTCGAGCCGTTCCGGCAGCCGCCGTGACGAACCGGTGGTCGGCATGGGCGATCACATGCCCGCCTTCCTGACCCGTTCGTTCAAGGCCCCGGCAGACTAAGCCGGGGCACAGGGCAGTTCGGAATTTTCCGCGAAAATCATAGCGAATTTTCGCGGAAAACCTTGCCGGTTCAGGCCACCAGACGGCTGATCACCACCACGACCTCGGGCTTGCGCCCGATCTCCTGCAGCGCCACCTGGCGGGTGCGGCGGCGCAGCAGGTCTTCCAGCTTGTCGTCATCGGCCAGCGTCTTGTCGTCGGCCCGTGCGATCAACTGGGCCAGATCGCCCTCCAGCACCTCGGCCAGCGCGGCGTTCGAACTGCCGGTTTCCGGCAGGCCCTTCAGCTCGACCCAGGGTTCGCCCAGCGGCTCGTCGTCTTCGTCGATGATCAGCGTGACCATCACCAGCCCGTTCAGCGCCAGCCGGATACGGTCGCGCACGATGCCATCCAGCGCGCCGATCTGAACGCTGCCATCGAGATAGGTGCGCCCGGCCTCGATCTGCCCGACGACGCGCGGCGCCTTGCCGCTGAGGTCAAGCATGGTGCCGTTGGTCGCGATGGCGGCGGCAAATCCGTTTTCGGCGGCCAGCTTGACATGCTCACGCAGGTGCCGGTGTTCGCCGTGCATCGGCACCACCATCTGCGGCTTCATGATCTTGTGCACCGTCTCCAGATCTGGGCGGTTGGCGTGCCCGGACACGTGATAGAGATCGGCCGCGTCATCCACCACATCCACGCCCATTTCCGAAAACGCGTTGACGATATGGATCACGCCCTTTTCGTTCCCCGGAATGGTCTTTGACGAGAACAGGAACATGTCCCCTTCTTTCATCGACAGGCCCAGGTATTTGCCGCGCGAAAGCTGCGCCGAAGCCGCGCGCCGTTCGCCCTGGCTGCCGGTGACGATCAGCATCAGGTGATCGCGCGGAATACTGACGGCATCCTCTGGCGGCACCGTCGTCGGGAAATCGGTCAGCACGCCGCTTTCCACCCCGGCCTCGACCATGCGTCGCATCGCCCGCCCCAGCAGCACCACCGAACGCCCGGCATCGCGCCCGGCCTCGGCCAGCGTCTTTACCCGCGCGATGTTGGAGGCGAAGGTGGTTGCAACCACCATGCCCTCGGCTTTTTGCACAAGCTGGCGGATCGCCGGGCCGACAGACGATTCCGACCGCCCCGCATTGGGCGAGAACACATTGGTTGAATCGCAGATCAGCGCCTTGACGCCCTTGCCCGCGACCTCGGCCCACAAGGCCGGATCGAACGGGTCACCGACGCCGGGGGTTTCATCAAGCTTGAAGTCGCCGGTATGCACCAGCCGCCCGGCCGGCGTATCGATCACCATGCCAGAGCTTTCGGGGATCGAGTGCGAGACCGGCAGGAACGACACCGTGAACGGCCCCGCCTTGATCTTTTCGGGATATGCCGCGACGACCCGGATGATCGACGGATCCTGCCCTTTTTCCTCGAGCTTGCGCGCGGCGATATTGCCGGTGAAGGCGCGGGTATAGACCGGCGCCTTCAGGCGCGGCCACAACAGGCCCAGGGCCCCCACGTGATCTTCATGGGCATGGGTGATGAAAATCGCCTCAAGCCGGTCGGCACGGGCCTCCAGCCAGGCGATATCGGCGAAGATCAGATCGACGCCGGGGGTATTTTCCATCTCGGGGAAAGTCACCCCCACATCGACCAGGATCAGCCGTTCGTTGTCTGCCGGCCCGTAGCCGTAGACATAGGCATTCATCCCGATCTCTCCCGCTCCACCGAGGGGCAGGTAAATCAGTCGGTTCTTACTGCTCATAAAGCGCCGTTTTCCTTGTTATAGGCGTGAATCACGGTCAGGCCGTGCATCGTCAAATCATCTTCAATCGTGTCAAACAGGCCGTCGCCGGTGGCGAACAAAGGGGCCAGCCCGCCGGTGCCCACAACCTTCATCGGTTTTCCGTATTCTGCACGGATACGTTCGGATATTCCCTGGATCAGGCCGATATAGCCCCAGAAAATGCCGGATTGGATACAGGCCACGGTGTTGGTGCCTATTACCCTGTCCGGCTTGGTGATGTCCACATGCGGAAGCGCCGCAGCGCCCTGGTGCAGCGCCTCGAGGCTCAGGTTCACCCCCGGCGCGATCACCCCGCCCACATAGGCGCCATCCCCGGCAACCACATCGAAATTGGTGGCGGTGCCGAAATCGACCACCACGACATCGCCGCCATGCCGGTCGAACGCGCCGGCCGCATTGGCCAGCCGGTCGGGCCCGACCGCGGTGCCCGGATCGACCCGCGGCGCGACCGGCAACAGGCAGTCGGGCCGCCCCACGACCAATGGCCGCGTATTGAAATAGCGGTCGGTGAAGACGCGCAGGTTGAACACCACGCGCGGCACCGTGGAGGAAATGATCACATCGGTGATGTCGGCATCGATACCGTGGTGGCGCACCAGCGTGGTGTACCAGGTGAAATACTGATCCGCCGTGCGCTGATGCTCGGTCGAGGTGCGCAGCGTGCACAAGAAGCGCGTGCCGTCCCAGATCGAGAAAACCGTGTTGGTATTGCCGCAGTCGATGCAAAGGAGCATGAACCCCTCCCTAGAAATAGATGTCCGCCGCCGCGATGGCCCGGCGGCCCTGCGCCGTCTTTAGGATGAGATTGCCGGCCTCGTCCACCGTCTCGAACGTGCCGGTCACGTCTTCGCGGCCGGTGCGCGCGGTGATCACCTCGCCCAGCCGCGCGGCCTTGCTCAGCCACATGCGCCGGACCGGATCGAAGCCGAACTGGCCAAAGCGGGTTTCCCATTCGGCAAAGGCGCAGGCCAGTTCGAAAAGCACGCCTTGCGCCGGCAGCTTCGCCTGGCTGTAATCGGCCAGCGCCACCGGTGGCACCGCCCCCGGCTCGACCTCGACCGGCGCCGGGGCGGAGATCAGATTGATGCCGATGCCGATGCTCAGCCTGTCAGCCGCCCCGCCGGCGCCCTGCGCCTCGAGCAGTATTCCGGCCACCTTGCCGCCGGCCAGCAGCACGTCATTGGGCCATTTCAGCGCAAGCTGGCGCGCATCCACAACCTTGCGCAGCGTGTCGTAAAGTGCCAGCGAGGCAACGAAGGAGCGCAGCGCCGCCTGATCCGCAGGGCCGTTCGGCTGCATCACCAGGGTGGCGGCGAAATTGCCCTCGGGGTTCGCCCAGGCCCTTCCCCGCCGCCCGCGCGCGGCGGTCTGGCGCCGGGCCAGGATCCAGGTCGGCCCGGCAAGCGACGGCGCGCGGCGCGCCGCCTCGGCCATCGTGCTGTCGACCTCATCAAGGATGATCCGGTCGTACCCGTCAGGCCAGCCCGTCGAGTCGATGTCAGTTGACAAGGGTTTCGGCCGCGCTCAGCGCCAGCCCTTCGACCCCGAACAGGTTCACAACCCCCACCACCATGATCGCCGCCGAAGCCATCAGAAAGGCCCAGAGCACCGGGTTCATGGTGCCGTCGAGCCCCGCTTCCTGCTCCTGGCCGAAATACATGTAATAGACGATCCGCAGATAGTAGAACGCCCCGATCACCGAGGCGATCACGCCCGCGATGGCCAGCCAGGCATAGCCCGCGTCGACCGCTGCCATCAGCACGTAGAACTTGCCGAAAAAGCCGACCAGCGGCGGCACACCCGCCAGGCTGAACAGAAGCACCATCATCGCCAGCGCCCGCAGCGGCTCGCGCTTCGAATACATGTTGAGCGCGCCGATATCTGTCACCGGCTGCCCGTCCTTTTCCATCGCAAGGATAAAGGCGAAGGTGCCGACATTCATGGTGACGTAGATCGCCATGTAGATCAGCATAGCCTGAACACCGCCCGCGGTTCCGGCGGCCAGCCCCATCAGCGCATAGCCCATATGCGCGATCGACGAATAGGCCATCAGCCGCTTGATGTTGCGCTGGCTGATCGCAGCGACAGCCCCGAGGAACATCGACAGCAACGACAGCAGCGCGATCACCTGCCCCCAGTCATGGGTGACATGGCCGAACGCGTCGAACATCACGCGGGCGAACAGGCCCATCGCCGCCATCTTGGGCGCGGTGGAAAAGAAGGCGGTGACGGGCGTGGGCGAGCCTTCGTAGACATCCGGCGTCCACATGTGGAACGGCACCGCCGACACCTTGAACGCCAGACCGCAGATCATGAAGACCAGCCCGAACAGCAGGCCGAGCGAGATCCCGTCTTCCGACGCGGTGGTGATGATGCCCGAGAACAGCGTGGTGCCGCTATAGCCATAGGTCAGCGACGCCCCGTAAAGCAGCATGCCCGAGCTGAGCGCGCCGAGGACGAAATACTTCAGCCCGGCCTCTGTCGATTTCGCGCTGTCGCGCCGCAGCGACGCGACGACATAGAGCGAGAGCGACTGCAGCTCCAGCCCCATATAGAGCGACATCAGATCGCCGGACGAGACCATCATCATCATGCCGACGATCGCCAGCGCCACCAGAACGGGAAACTCGAACCGCAGCAGCCCCAGACGCGCCATGTAATCCTGTGCCATCAACAGCACCGCCGCGCCCGACACCAGGATCACCACCTTGGCGAACCGCGCGAAGCCGTCGTCGATGAAGGCGCCGTTGAACGCGGTATCGGTGCCGCCGCCGGAGAAACCGACCCAGACCGCCAGCGCCAGGAACACCGCCGCGGTGATCCAGACAAGCAGCGGCGCGGTCTTGTCCTTGCCGGTATAGACCCCGAAGAGCAGCGCCCCCATGGCGAAGACCGCCAGCAGGATCTCGGGCAGGATAACGGAGAAATCGGCAGAGGTCATCGCGCTCCCCTTCAGTGCTGTGCAAGCCGGACGGCGATGTCGCTGTCATGCAGCGCCGTCTGGTGGGTTGAAACGAGGGCCTCGACCGAGGGGCCGATGATATCGGTGATCAGGCTGGGATAGACGCCCAGCAGCAGGGTCATGACGATCAGCGGGGCAAAGATCGCCCGCTCGCGCCCGGTCATGTCGGTGATCGTGCGCAGGCTCTCCTTGATCAGGTCGCCGAACACCACCCGGCGATAGAGCCACAGCGCATAGCAGGCCGACAGGATCACACCCGATGTCGCCACCACCGCCACCCAGGTGTTGACCTGGAAGACACCCGTCAGGGTCAGAAACTCGCCCACGAACCCGCTGGTGCCCGGCAGGCCGACATTGGCCATGGTGAACAGCATGAACACCAGCGCATAGGCCGGCATCCGGTTCACGAGGCCGCCGTAAGCGTCGATCTCGCGCGTGTGCATCCGGTCATAGATCACGCCGACGCACAGGAACAGCGCGCCAGACACGAACCCGTGGCTGATCATCTGGAAGATCGCGCCATCCAGCCCCTGCTGGTTGGCTGCGAAAATCCCCATGGTGACAAAGCCCATATGCGCGACCGAGGAATAGGCGATCAGCTTTTTCATGTCCGACTGCACCAGCGCCACGAGGCTGGTATAGACGATGGCGATGGCCGACAGCCACAGCACCAGCGGCGCCAGCAGATCGCTTGCCACCGGGAACATCGGCAGGCTGAACCGCAGAAAGCCGTAGCCCCCCATCTTCAGCAGGATCGCGGCCAGCACGACCGAACCCGCGGTGGGCGCCTGCACGTGCGCGTCGGGCAGCCAGGTATGCACCGGCCACATCGGCATCTTCACCGCGAAGCTGGCGAAGAAGGCCAGCCACAGCAACGTCTGCATCCCGCCGACGATCTGCCAGCCCAGCAGGCTGATCGCACCGGTGCTGAACTGATGGGTCAGCAGCGTCGGAATGTCTGTCGTTCCCGCCTCCATATACATGGCGATCATGGCGACCAGCATCAGGACGGACCCGAGGAAGGTGTAGAGGAAGAACTTGAACGCCGCATAGATGCGATTCTTGCCGCCCCAGATGCCGATGATCAGGAACATCGGGATCAGCCCGCCTTCGAAGAACAGGTAGAACAACACCAGATCAAGCGCGCAGAACACGCCCAGCATCAGGGTTTCCAGCACCAGAAAGGCGATCATGTATTCCTTGACCCGCACCTTCACATCCCAGCAGGCCGCGATGGTCAGCGGCATCAGGAAGGTGGTCAGCATCACGAACAGCACCGAAATGCCATCGACGCCCATCTTGTACTTCAGCCCCATCAGCCAGTCACGTTCCTCGACGAACTGAAAGCCGGTGTCGGCCGGGTCGAACCCGAACAGCAGAAACAGCGACACCAGGAAGGTGAAGGTGGTGGCGATCAGCGCGACCCATTTGGCATTGCGCTGCGCCGCCTCATCTTCTCCGCGCAGGAAAAACGCCAGCACCACCGCCGCGATCAGCGGAATGAAGGTGATCATCGACAGAAGGTTTTCCATCACTCAGCCCCCCCGCTGATCGCCATCCACGTGATCAGGACAACAACCCCGATCACCATGGCAAAGGCATAGTGGAACAGATAGCCCGACTGGGCCCGCCCCGCGAGGCGCGTGAAGAAGGGAATGACCCCCATCGCGACCCCGTTGATCGACCCGTCGATCACGTTGCCGTCGCCGCGCCGCCACAGGAAACCGCCCAGCCATCTGGCCGGCCGCACGAAGAGAAAATCGTAGACCTCGTCGAAATACCATTTGTTCAGCAGGAACAGGTAGAGCGGCCGCTGGCTTTCGGCCAGTTTCTTCGGCAGCGCCGGGTTCACGATATAGAACAGATAGGCGACGGCCAGCCCGATCAGCATCGCGATGAAGGGCGAGACCTTGACCCATGCGGGCGCGTGGTGCGCGTCGTCGATCACGTGATTGTCCGGGCCCATGAAGATAGCGCCAACGGGCGCGGTGCCGGCGGAATGCGCCGCCGCCGTCTCTGCAGGTCCTGTGTCGGCCATGGTGGCGGCGTTATCCGTGGCGACCTCGCCATGCGCGGCGTCGCCCGCCGTCTCCTCCGTGCCATGCCCGGCCTCTGCCGCAACCTCATGCGCGGGGATGCCGAAGAAGCGGTTCAGCTTGTCATGATCGCCGAAGAACGGGCCGTAAAACACCATGCCGGAGAAGATGGCGCCGATGGCCAGAACCCCGAGCGGGATCAGCATGACCCGCGGGCTTTCATGCGCGTGATCATGGGTGTGCTTGTCGCCCCGCGCGGTGCCGAAGAAGGTCATGAACATCAGCCGCCAGCTGTAGAAGCTGGTGAAACAGGCCGCGATGACCAGCATCCAGAAGGCATAGCCGGTGCCGCCCGCATAGGCGCTTTCGATGATCGCGTCTTTCGACAGGAAACCGGCAAAGCCGATGCTGGTCAGCGGGATGCCGACACCGGTGATGGCCAGCGTGCCGATCATCATCGCCCAGTAAGTCAGCGGGATCTTTTTGCGCAGGCCGCCATAATTCCGCATGTCCTGTTCGTGATGCATCGCGTGGATCACCGATCCCGCGCCAAGGAACAGCATCGCCTTGAAGAACGCGTGGGTCAGCAGGTGGAACATCGCCGCCGAATAGACGCCGACCCCCGCCGCCACGAACATGTAGCCGAGCTGCGAGCAGGTCGAATATGCAATCACCCGCTTGATGTCATTCTGTACCAGCCCGACGGTGGCCGCGAAGAACGCGGTGCTGGCGCCCAGGAACACGATGAACCCGGTGGCGCCCGGCGCGTATTCATAGAGCGGCGACATGCGGCAGACCAGGAACACCCCGGCGGTGACCATCGTCGCGGCGTGAATCAGCGCCGACACCGGTGTCGGGCCTTCCATCGCGTCGGGCAGCCAGGTGTGCAGGAACAGCTGCGCCGATTTGCCCATCGCGCCGATGAACAGCAGAACCCCGATCAGGTTGGCCGCGTTCCAGTCGCGCCACAGAAAGCTCAGCTGCGTTTCGGCCAGCATCGGGCCGGCGGCGAAGACATCATCGAACAGCAGGCTGTCGGTCACGAAGAACAGCGCGAACATGCCCAGCAGGAAACCGAAATCGCCGACCCGGTTGACGATGAACGCCTTCATCGCCGCGTTGTTGGCCGAAGGTTTCTTCCAGTAGAAGCCGATCAGCAGGTAAGAGGCAACGCCGACCCCTTCCCAGCCGAAGAACATCTGCAGCAGGTTGTCGGCGGTGACCAGCGCCAGCATGGCGAAGGTGAAGAACGACAGATAGGCGAAAAAGCGGGCCTTGTAGGGTTCGTCCTCGCCCCATTGCGGGTCATGCGCCATGTAGCCGAAGCTGTAGAGATGCACGAGCGACGATACCGTGGTGACCACGATCAGCATGATCGCCGTCAGCCGGTCCAGCCGGATCGCCCATTCGGTTGCCAGCGAACCGCTTTCCACCCAGCGCATGATCGGGATCTGCACCATCTCGCCGTCGAACGACAGGAAAACGATCCAGCTGAGCAGGCAGGCCAGGAACAGCAGGCCGGTGGTGATCCATTGCGCCGCGGCCTCGCCGATCAGGCGCCAGCCGAAGCCCGCGATGATCGCGCCGATCAGCGGCGCGAAGAGGATGATGCTTGTCATGGTCGCTTACCCCTTCATCACGTTGACGTCTTCGACCGCGATCGTGCCGCGGGTCCGGAAGAAGCAGACCAGAATGGCCAGGCCGATGGCGGCCTCGGCGGCGGCCACCGTCAGCACGAACAGCGTGAAGACCTGCCCGGCCAGATCCCCCAGATAGGAAGAGAAGGCGACGAAGTTGATGTTGACCGCCAGCAACATCAGTTCGATCGACATCAGGATGACGATGACGTTCTTCCGATTGAGGAAGATGCCGAAAATCCCGATGACAAAAAGCGCTGCGGCAACCGCCAGGTAGTGTTCCAGTCCAATCATGTCGTCCCTCCGGGCGTTTCGCCCGATTTCCGTCTTTCCCTGGCCCCCGCCCCCGCTTTCGCGAAGGTGGCGAAGGCCACAGCCTAAACCGCCGCGCCCGTCATCCCGCCCAGGCGGGGATCAAAGCCCCTGCCCCGGCTTCACGTCCTTCAGCTCCATCGCCTTGGCCGGGTCGCGATAGATCTGCGCCAGAATGTCCTGGCGCTTGATATCCGTGCGGTGGCGCAGCGTCAGCACGATGGCCCCGATCATCGCCACCAGCAGGATCAGACCCGCCGCCTGGAACATATAGATATAGTCGTCATAGATAAGCTGCCCCAGCGCGGCGGTGTTGTGCACCTGATCCGCGTCCGGCGTTACCGCGCCGCGCAGCGCCTGCGCCTGATCGGCGAAATCCCAGACGCCGAACACCATGCCCAGCTCCATCAGCAGCACGACGCCGATCAGCCCGGCCAGCGGCACATAGCGCGCCATTTCCGCCTTCAGCTCGGCGAAATCGACATCCAGCATCATCACCACGAACAGGAACAGCACCGCCACCGCGCCGACATAGACGATGATCATCAGCATCGCCACGAACTCGGCGCCCAGCAGCACGAACAGCCCGGCCGAGGACAGGAACGCCAGGATCAGCCACAGGACCGAATGCACCGGGTTTTTCGAAACCACCACGAACATCCCCGCCGCGACCACCACGATGGCAAAGCAGTAGAAGGCGAAATCGGCCACGCTCATGCGCTGTCCTCCTCGAGATCCTTGAACACCTCCTGCGCCAGGCGCAGGGCGTGGGTCATGGCGGGAATACCGCCCAGCATCGCCATCTGATAGATCACCTCGGCGATCTCCTGCTGGCTAGCGCCGGCCTCCAGCGCGTGGCGCACGGTCAGCTTGAACTGCGGTTCGGCCTGGGCACCCAGCACGGTCAGCCCGGCCAGCACCACCAAAAGACGGGTCTTGGCATCCAGCCCGTCCTTGTTGAAGGCGTTGCCCCACATCATGTCCATGAAGTTGCGCGGCATGGTCGGCATCAGCTTGTCGAACCCGTGCACCTGAAAGCTTTCCAGCGCCGGATTGAAAGCCTTGGCCATCGCGTGGCTCTGCTCCAGCATCCGCTCAAACATCTTTGTGAAATCGCTCATCGGTACGGTGCATCCAGTTCGAGGTTGCGCGCGATCTCGGCCTCCCACTGCTCTCCGTTTTCGAGCAGTTTCGCCTTGTCATAGAACAGCTCTTCGCGCGTCTCGGTAGAGAACTCGAAATTCGGGCCCTCGACGATGGCATCCACCGGACAGGCTTCCTGACAGAAGCCGCAATAGATGCATTTGGTCATGTCGATGTCATAGCGTGTGGTGCGGCGGCTGCCGTCCTCGCGCGGTTCGGCGTCGATGGTGATGGCCTGTGCGGGGCAGATCGCCTCGCACAGCTTGCAGGCGATGCAGCGCTCTTCGCCATTCGGATAGCGGCGCAGCGCATGCTCGCCGCGGAACCGGGGCGAGAGCGGGCCCTTTTCATGCGGGTAGTTGATCGTGGCCTTGGGGGCGAAGAAATACTTGAAGCCCAGCCGGAAGCCGTTGATGAAATCGGCCAGCAAAAAGTAGCGGGTCGCGCGGGTATAGTCGATTGCCATGTCAGCCTCCGATAGCCCAGCGGGCGTATGCGCCGCCGAAAAGTTCGAAATGCGCGGCGAATGCCACCAGCACGACCCAGATCAGCGACATCGGCAGGAACACCTTCCAGCCCAGCCGCATCAGCTGGTCATAGCGATAGCGCGGTACGATCGCCTTCACCATGGCGAACATGAAGAAAACGAGCGTCATCTTCCCGACCATCCACAGAAAACCGTCGGGCAGGCCCGGCACCGGCGACAGCCAGCCGCCGAAGAACAGCAGCGTGGTCAGCGCGCACATCAGAACCACCGCCGTCAGTTCGCCGATCATGAACAGCAGGAAGGGCGTCGCGGAATATTCCACCTGATAACCTGCCACCAGCTCCGACTCGGCCTCGGGCAGATCGAAGGGCGGGCGGTTGGTTTCGGCCAGGGCCGAGACGAAGAACAGCACCACCATCGGCAGATGCGGCAGCCAGTACCAGCTGAACAGCCCATAGCGGCCCTCCTGCGCCTGCACGATATCGCTCAGGTTCAGCGAGCCGGTGGACAGGATCACGCCTATGATGATCAGGCCGATCGACACCTCATAGGAAATCATCTGCGCGGCGGAGCGGAGCGAACCCAGAAACGCGTATTTGGAGTTCGACGCCCAGCCGCCCATGATCACGCCATATACCTCGAGCGACGAGATCGCGAGGATATAGAGGATGGCCACGTTCAGGTCGGAAATCACCCAGCCGTCATTGAACGGCACCACCGCCCAGGCGATCATCGCCAGAACGAAGCTGATCATCGGCGCCAGCAGGAACACGACCTTGTCGGATCCTGCGGGAATGACCACTTCCTTGACGATGTACTTGATGAAATCGGCGAAGGACTGCAACAGGCCGAACGCCCCCACGACGTTGGGGCCCTTGCGCATCTGCACCGCGGCCCAGACCTTGCGGTCGGCATACATCAGGAAGGCCAGCGCAACCAGCAGCGGAACAACAAGCAACAGGCATTGCCCCAATACAAGCAATGCGATCCCCAGGTTGGTTGTCGTGAAGAATTCGACCATTATTCAGCCTTTCACACCGTCGGTATTCCTTCATCGGCGCAGTTCGCCACCGCTACTTCGGCGTCGATGGTCTGCACGCCGCGAGGCAGCGCAGGCGAGATTGTGTAAACAGCATCCGCCTGCCAAACGCCACCCTCTTCTGCCACATTCGTGCGCACATGACGCGCAAAACCGTAGCCCCGGATCAGCGTGTATTGCGCCGCCGCGCATTTCGCATAGCGCGTCACGTCTTCCTGCCCGCGCGCGCCTTCCATACGGACCACGACATTCACCAGATCGCCGTCCAGAAGCCGCGTTTCCACCCCGTGATAAGCCGGCGCGAACGGCGCCTGGGCGGCCCCGTCTTCGGCCGCCGGCGCACAGGCCGCCGCCCCGCCCGCAAGGGCAAGGCTGAGCGGCAGGGAAAGATGGCGGTATGCCATGCGCGCCCTACTCCGCCGCCACCGGCGCGTCGCGGCGCGCCCGTTCATTCGCGCTCAACTCGGCCATCAGGGCCGAGGCGCGCGCGATCGGGTTGGTCAGATAGAAATCCGTGATCGCCGCGCGGAACCAGCCCTTGTCGAGCCGGACGGCGGGCAGCGGCGCCCAGTCATTCGCCGGCACCTGATCGATCATCGCCAGATGCGGCACCTCGGCCACCAGCGCCTGCCGCAGCTGCGCAAGGCTGTCATAGGGCAGCGCCTGCCCCAGTTCGCCCGACAGCGCCCGCAGGATCGCCCAGTTTTCCTTGGCCTCGCCCGGCGGAAAACCGGCGCGCAGCGCCAGCTGGGGCCGGCCTTCGGTGTTCACGAACAGGCCCTGCTCTTCGGTATAGGCCGCGCCCGGCAGGATGATGTCGGCGCGATGCGCGCCCCGGTCACCATGGCTGCCCTGATAGATCACCATGGGCCCCTCGGCGATCTCGATCTCGTCAGCGCCGAGGTTATAGACCACCTCCGCCCCGTCCAGCGCAGCGTCGATGCCGCCTTCGGTCACACAGCCCGCATCCATCGCGCCTACGCGCCCGGCGGCGGTGTGCAGCACCAGGAACCCGGCGCCCAGCTTGCCGGCCAGCGTCATCGCCTGGCCCAGAACGGCCTCGCCATCGCCTTCCTGAATCGCGCCCTGCCCCAGGATGACAAGCGCGCCCGGCTGCTTTTCGGCGCTGCCGACCAGCCGGTTCAGCACGCCCCGGCCCGGCCCGTGGTTTACCACGTCATAGGTCAGGTCTTCCGCCTGCCCGATCAGATGCACCTCGGCCCCGGCCAGCCAGGCCTTGCGGATGCGCGCGTTCAGCACCGGCGCCTCTTGCCGCGGATCGGAGCCGATCAGGTAGATCTGCCGTGCCGTGTCGATCTCCTCGATCGCGGCGGTCCCGACATAGGCAGAGCGGTTTCCGGCGGGCAGCTTCGCGCCGTCGGTGCGGCATTCGACCGTGCCGCCCAGCCCCTCGACAAGCTGCTTGAGCGCGAAGGCGGCCTCGACCGGGGCCAGATCGCCGATAAGCCCGGTAAGCTTGCCCCCCTTCATCGCCGCAGCGGCCTGCGAAAGCGCCTCGCCCCAGCTTGCGGGGCGCAGCTTGCCGTTTTCACGGATATACGGGCGATCCAGCCGCTGGCGGCGCAGCCCGTCCCAGACGAACCGCGTCTTGTCGGAAATCCATTCCTCGTTCACGCCGTCGTGGTTGCGCGGCAAGAACCGCATCACTTCGCGGCCCCTGGTATCCACCCGGATGTTCGAGCCGAGCGCATCCATCACGTCGATGCTTTCCGTCTTGGTCAGCTCCCACGGACGGGCGGTAAAGGCGTAAGGCTTTGAAACCAGGGCACCGACCGGGCACAGGTCGATGATGTTGCCCTGCAGGTTGCTGTCGAGCGTCTCGCCCAGATAGCTGGTGATCTCGGCATCCTCGCCGCGTCCTGTCTGGCCCATCTGGGCAATCCCGGCCACCTCGGTGGTGAAGCGAACGCAGCGCGTGCAGGAAATGCAGCGCGTCATGTGGGTTTCGACCAGCGGGCCGAGATCGAGATCCTCGGTCGCGCGCTTGGGCTCGCGGTAGCGGCTGAAATCAACGCCATACGCCATCGCCTGATCCTGCAGGTCGCATTCGCCGCCCTGATCGCAGATCGGGCAATCGAGCGGGTGGTTGATCAGCAGGAATTCCATCACCCCTTCGCGGGCCTTCTTGACCATGGGCGAATTGGTCTTGATCACCGGCGGCGCGCCTTCGGGGCCGGGGCGCAGATCCTTGACCTGCATCGCGCAGCTCGCGGCGGGCTTGGGCGGGCCGCCCACGACCTCGACGAGGCACATCCGGCAGTTGCCCGCGATCGAAAGCCGTTCGTGATAGCAAAAGCGCGGCACTTCGATGCCCGCCTGCTCGCAGGCCTGAATCAGGGTCATGGCGGGATCGACCTCGATCTCGGTGCCATCAATGATAATCTTGCGCAGGTCCGCCATGATCTCTCACTTCGCTTTCAAAAGAACGCCGATCTGGCTGTTCCGTTCGATTTCGTAATACCCTGCCTGGCAATAGGAGTCGGGCACATCAAGGTCCACCCCCTGGCCACCAGATAGCGGCGCGCGGCACTCATGACGCGCGCCTTTTCGGCCTTGTCCTCGACAAAGGCTTCGATCTCGTCATCCGAAAAACCGGCCGCCTTGGCCTTGGCCTCCAGGCCGCGGGCAAAGAAATACGCGCTGACCATCCGGGCCGAGATCGTGCTGCAGTTGGTGCGGATCAGATCGCCGACGGCGATGACCGTCAGGCCGTTGTTGATTTCCTTGTGGTCGCGCAGGCTGTTGGCCCCGGCCGCGCCTGTCGCCGCCGTCAGGCACAGCGCCAGCGCCGCCGCCAGACCACCGCCCGCCAGCCGCCGCCCCGCGCCTTGTCCATGCTGGCTCTGTTTCATCATCAGACGTCTGGTCCTTTCGCCGTATCCACCGGCCATGCCTTGAACGCCAGCACGTACACAATGATCAGGTTGACGACCGGGATCAGCATCAGAAGCGAGATCCAGCCGCTGTGGCCGGTGCGCTTCCACAACTGGAAGAACGGGATGATCAGGATCAGCGCCGGGATGGTCATCATCACCAGCGCCGGGAAACCTGTTACTTCGTAATAGTGTGATCTCATGAGTTCTACTCCGCTGCCACGGCGCTGACGCGCCCGGTGCGCTTGTACTTAATCCGGTCTTCGATCTCGTCACGGAAATGCCGGATCAGGCCCTGAATGGGCCAGGCCGCCGCATCGCCGAGCGCGCAGATCGTGTGGCCCTCGACCTGCTTTGTCACGTCCAGCAGCATGTCGATCTCCTCGACCTCGGCCTCGCCCGTGACCAGCCGTTCCATCACCCGCATCATCCAGCCGGTGCCTTCGCGGCAGGGCGTGCATTGCCCGCAGGATTCATGCTTGAAGAATTTCGACAGGCGCCAGACCGCCTTAATCACATCGGTGCTCTGATCCATCACGATCATGCAGCCGGTGCCGAGCGAGGACTTGTTCTCGCGCATCCAGTCGAAATCCATGATCGCGTCTTCGCACATGTCCTTGGGCAGAATCGGGCAGGACGCGCCGCCGGGGATGATCGCCTTGAGGTTATCCCAGCCGCCGCGGATGCCGCCGCCGTGCTTTTCGATCATCTCGCGCATCGACATCGACATGGCTTCCTCGACCACGCAGGGCGTGTTCACATGGCCCGTCATCGCAAAGAGCTTGGTGCCCACGTTGTTGGGCCGCCCGAAGCTGGAAAACCACGCGCCGCCCCGGCGCAGGATTGTCGGCACGACGGCGATGGATTCGACGTTGTTCACCGTGGTCGGGCAGCCATACAGGCCCGCCCCCGCCGGGAAGGGCGGCTTCATGCGCGGCATGCCCTTGCGGCCCTCGAGGCTTTCCAGAAGCGCGGTTTCCTCGCCGCAGATATAGGCGCCGGCGCCATGCGCCAGATACAGGTCGAAATCCCAGCCGGAACCGGCGGCATTCCTGCCCAGGAGCCCGGCATCATAGGCCTCGTCGATCGCGGCCTGCAGCGCCTCGCGCTCGCGGATATATTCGCCGCGGATGTAGATATAGCTGGCATGGGCGCCCATCGCGAAGCTGGCGATCAGCGCGCCCTCGATCAGCGTGTGCGGATCGTGGCGCATGATCTCGCGGTCCTTGCAGGTCGCGGGTTCGGATTCGTCGGCGTTGATCACCAGGTAATGCTGGCGGCCGTCGCTTTCCTTCGGCATGAAAGACCATTTCAGACCGGTGGGAAACCCCGCCCCGCCCCGGCCGCGCAGGCCCGATGCCTTCATCTCGTCGATGATCCAGTCGCGGCCCTTCTCGATGATGCCCGATGTGCCATCCCAGTGACCGCGACGGCGGGCGCCGGCAAGCGTGCGCTCGTCCATGCCATAGAGATTGGTGAAGATACGGTCTTCGTCCTTCAGCATTGCTTACCCTCAATTATCCCGGCGCTTGCGCCAGATCTGATATGTCACCACCAGCGCCCAGAACAGCGCCGCCAGCGCGGCAAAGTCGAACAGAAACGCATAGCGGGCCGGAAGCCCCAGCGCGGCGCCAAGCCATTGGGCGCCCATCCACAGAAGCATGGCACCCGCAATCACCAGCGCCGCGATGCGGCCCTGGCGTGCTGTGTCTTTGTCCGTGTCCTGCCCCCGTGGCATGCTCACCTCAGTATACGCCGCCCTTGCCGACCTACTTTGAAAACGCCGTCTCGCCGCCTTCGGCCAGACGCTTTGCCTGCGCCACCCAATCGTCGCGGGTGACGCGGCCCTTGAACCCTTTCAGGTTCTGGTCGACCCATGCGACCTCGTCCTTGCTCCACCCGGCGACCTGATCGAAGTGATAAAAGCCAAGCTCGTGCAGAAGCTGCTCCAGCTTCGGGCCGACGCCCTTGATCATCTTCAGGTCATCCGCGCCGCCGCCGCGCGGCGCCGTCAGAGCCGCGGGCCGGATGCCCTCTCCGGCGGCGCCGGGCGTTTCAGCCGCAGGTTCCATGGCGGCAACCGGCACGGGCGCCGGCTCCGCGGTCGCTATGGGGGCCGGTTCCACTGCGCGCGCCTTCGGCTGCGGCGCCGGTTCCGGCACTGCCGTGCCCGACACAAGCGCGACCGGATCCACCGGCTCGGTCGCCGGGGCGGTGCGCACCCGTTCGGCGGGGCGGCAGATCAGCCAGGTCAGGAACATTCCCACAAGGATCGCGGCCACAAGCCCGACGAACATCGCGGCCAGCCACGACAGGTCGCCAAGCAGGAGAAAGACCATGACCACGAAGCCGACAACCGCCGCAGCGATCCACAGCTTCAGCGCACAGCCCATGTCCTTCGATGTTTCCGCCATAGTTCCTCTCCCCGTGAATTCAGTTCCGGGCGTTCCTATTCGTTGTCACCCTTCTTGACGCGATCCGGGAATTCCGCGTTGCCGCCGGATGCCAGAACCTTGGCCTGTTCCACCCAGTCATCACGGCTGACGCGGCCCTTGAACCCCTGGAGGTTCTGATCCACCCAAGCAACCTCATCCGCCGTCCAGGCGGCGACCTGCTCGAAGTGATAAAAACCAAGCTCGTGCAAAAGCTGCTCCAGCTTCGGGCCAACGCCCTTGATCAACTTCAGATCATCCGCCCCGCCCTCTCTGGGCGCCTCCAGCGCGGCGGCCTGGTGCCCGCACCCGCTGCAGCCGCGGCTGGCGCCACCGCGGGCGCGACCGCCTGCGGCTCGGCCTTGCTCTCGACCGGGGCTTCCCGTCGGTCGATCCCGGTTTCGTCGATCGGCGCATCGCCCGACAGCACAGGCGCATCGGTATCGGTTTCTTCGGTGACGCCGCTCTGCTTGCCCCCAAGGCGTCAGCAGCGGCACTTCCGTCCCGTCGATCCGCTTGACGGTATCGCCAAGATCCACCGCCCGCTGAACCGAGGCGTTATATTGCGTGTGGCCGCTGTCGAATTCCTTCAGGCTGGTCAGCCCGGCCAGAGGCTCGGAGGCATAGCGGCCGTTCTGCGGGCCGGGCAGCGGAACCTCGCCCTTCGCCAGGCTGTCGATGATCGCGGCCAGTTTCTCGGCGGTCAGGTCTTCGTAATAATCCTTGCCGATCTGGGCCATGGGCGCATTCGCGCAAGAGCCCAGGCATTCCACCTCTTCCCAGCTGAACTTGCCATCGGCCGAAAGCTGGTGCGGCTTGTCGGCGATCTTCTCGCGGCAAACGCCGATCAGATCTTCGGCGCCGCAGATCATGCAGGAGGTGGTGCCGCAGATCTGGATATTCGCAACCGCGCCCACCGGCTGCAGCTGGAACATGAAATAGAAGGTCGCCACCTCCAGCGCGCGGATATGCGCCATGCCCAGCATGTCGGCCACATATTCGATCGCCGGGCGGGAAAGCCAGCCTTCCTGCTCCTGCGCGCGCCACAACAGCGGGATGATTGCGCTGGCCTGACGGCCTTCGGGGTATTTCGTGACCTGCGCCCTCGCCCAGGCCAGGTTGTCTGGCGTGAAGGCGAAGGACTCAGGCTGGGCGTGATTGAGGCGGCGGAGCATTAGCTGGCACACTCTCCCGATATATAGGTGATGCCACCCTCGTCAGAGGCATCAACGATTTCGTCATAGACGCGAAGCTGTTCAACCACGGCCTGCAGGGTTTCGGGATCGAAGCCGGTGGCATCCTCAACCGCGCTGGCGGTGGTTTCGTCATTGATCGTGCAGCCGACGGCGACGATGGCCGCGCGGAAGGCGTTCAACTGGTCTTCCGTCAGTTCCGTATCGCCATCGGCGAAAACCGGTACCGGGCACAATGCGGCGCAGAATGCCGCGATCTTCAGGGTGGTATTCATGGATAGAACTCCGTTTTTCCGGGCAAACCCGGCACTTGGGTATGACCCTGGCGAAATGCGCCACGGCCGGTTGGGTCCCCACCCAGAAAGCTTTGGCGAAGCAGCGGCCACATCACCGGTCAACCTCGCCGAACACGATATCCATGGTTCCGATGATCGCCGCGACATCGGCGAGCTGGTGCCCTTTCGCGACATAGTCCATCGCCTGCAGATGCAGAAAACCCGGCGCGCGCAGCTTGGCGCGGTAGGGCTTGTTGCTGCCATCGGCCACCAGATAGACGCCGAATTCGCCCTTCGGCGCCTCGACCGCGGCGTAAACCTCGCCTGCGGGCACGTGGAAACCTTCGGTGTAAAGCTTGAAATGGTGGATCAGCGCTTCCATCGAGGTCTTCATCTCGCCCCGCGGCGGCGGCGTCACCTTGCCACGCGCCAGCACGTCGCCCGGCTCGTTGCGCAGCTTTTCGCAGGCCTGCCGGATGATCTTCGTCGCTTCGCGCATCTCGGCCATGCGGACAAGATAGCGGTCATAGCAATCGCCGTTCTTGCCGACGGGAATCTTGAAATCGAACTCGTCATAGCATTCATAGGGCTGCGCCCGGCGCAGATCCCAGGCCAGGCCCGATCCGCGCGCCATCACGCCGGAAAAGCCCCAGTTCTGAATGTCTTCCTCGGTGACGATACCGATATCGGCATTGCGCTGCTTGAAGATGCGGTTCTCGGTCAGCAGACTGTCGATGTCATCCAGTACCGCCGGAAAGGCCTCGGCCCATTCGTCGATATCCTCGATCAGCTTGGGCGGCAGATCCTGATGCACCCCCCCGGGGCGGAAATAGGCGGCGTGCAGCCGCGCACCGCAGGCGCGCTCATAGAAGATCATCAGCTTCTCGCGCTCTTCGAACCCCCAGAGCGGCGGGGTCAGCGCGCCCACGTCCATCGCCTGGGTGGTGACGTTCAGCAGGTGGTTCAGCACGCGCCCGATCTCGGAAAACAGCACCCGGATCAGGCTGGCGCGGCGCGGCACCAGCGTGCCGGTCAGCCGTTCGATCGCCATGCACCAGGCATGTTCCTGGTTCATCGGCGCGACGTAATCCAGCCGGTCCAGATAGGGCAGGTTCTGCAGATAGGTGCGGCTTTCCATCAGCTTTTCGGTGCCGCGATGCAGCAGGCCGATATGCGGATCGGCGCGTTCCACGATCTCGCCGTCCAGCTCCAGCACCATGCGCAGCACGCCATGCGCCGCCGGGTGCTGCGGGCCGAAGTTGATGTTGAAATTGCGGATCTTCTGCTCGCCGCTCAGTACGTCGTCGAAATTTCCGTCCATGGTGTTACACCCCCACCCTGTTCGTTTCCCAGGCGCCGGGAAGCCGGCCGAGGCTGGCCTCGACAAATTCATATTGCGGCCGCAGGAAACCCGCGGCGCGGTTGCGCTGTGCGTCGGTCATCTTCAGTGGCACGCCCTCATGCGCCCTGGCCCCGAAATCGGCCGGAACCGGTGCGATGCCCAGAAATGCGCACAGCCGGGCGATGGTCGCGCCGGTGAACAACTCTTCATAGAAGGCCAGAAACAGGCGCGACGGGTCCAGCGCCGAAGTCATCCGGCGCAGGGCACCGCGATAATCGCCGCGTTGAAGAATATGGTCCTCGCCACCCGAAAGGGCACGCTCGAGGATCGCCCCGGCGCGCTGCGCAAGCTCCTGCCCCTTCGCCGCGCGGCGGCCCGCAATCATGCGCACATGGCTCCACAGCCGCGCGACAGGGTCCCGCAGGAGGTATATGAACCGCACGTCAGCCGACATTCCGGCCATCCTTGCAAGACGCCCCTCCGACAGCAGAGCATAGGCCGGCGTTATGTCAGCAATAAGGCGTTCCCCGCCCCGGCCACGGTTCAGAAACGACAGGTATTGCCCCTGATCGGCGGATGCCAGCACGCCCTCATATTCCTCTATCTCGGCGATGCGCCGCGCGCGGTTCGCATCATCGGCGGCATCGGCCTGCCGCCGCGCCAGCTTGCGCCGGCGCTCGGCAAGCATGCGCAGCTGCTCTGCCGCGCGGCCGTCGTCGATCGCATCGAAGAAATGCAGTTCCTTGATCGTGCGCAGGTGGCAATCGGGATGCGCGCAGAGATAGCGGTAAAGCCAGCTCGTGCCCGCCTTGGCAGCGCCTATCCCGAACAGAAGCGTTGCGTCCGCCATCGCCGCCCTACCCCTTTGCCCCATCGGTTTTCTCGTCGCCGGGAAGGATGTATTCGGCCCCTTCCCAGGGACTCATGAAATCGAACTGCCGGTATTCCTGCACCAGGCTGACGGGTTCGTAGACCACGCGTTTCTGCGCCTCGTCATAGCGCACTTCGGTATAGCCGGTGGTCGGGAAATCCTTGCGCAGCGGATGGCCGCGAAAGCCGTAGTCGGTCAGCAGGCGGCGCAGGTCGGGATGGCCCGAAAACAGGATGCCGAACATGTCGAACACCTCGCGCTCGAACCAGCCGGCCGAAGGGTGTATCTCGGTGATCGAGGGAACCATCTCGTCTTCGCGCACGGCGCATTTCAGGCGGATGCGGTGGTTCTGGTACATCGACAGGAAGTGATAGACGACATCGAACCGCGCCTCACGCTCCGGGTGGTCGATGGCGGTGATGTCCACCAGCGTCGAGAACCGGCAGGTGGCGTCGCTTTTCAGAAACTCCGCCAGACCGACCAGAGACGACGGAACGACCTCCAGCGTCAGCTCGTCCAGCGCGATCGAATAGGAGATCACGCAATCGGGGCGCTTCAGGCTGATATGCGTGCCAAGCTCGTTGAGGGCCTCGCTCATGACTTACCTCGCGATCGTGCCGGTGCGGCGGATTTTGCGTGACAGCTGCAGGATGCCGTAGAGCAGCGCCTCTGCCGTGGGCGGGCAGCCGGGCACATAGATATCCACCGGCACGATCCGGTCGCAGCCGCGCACGACGGAATAGGAATAATGGTAGTAGCCGCCGCCATTGGCGCAAGACCCCATCGAGATCACATAACGCGGCTCGGGCATCTGGTCATAAACCTTGCGCAGCGCCGGCGCCATCTTGTTGGTCAGCGTGCCGGCCACGATCATCAGATCCGACTGGCGCGGGCTGGCGCGCGGCGCGGTGCCGTAGCGTTCCAGGTCATAGCGCGGCATCGAGCTGTGCATCATCTCGACGGCGCAGCAGGCCAGACCGAAGGTCATCCAGTGCAGGCTGCCGGTGCGCGCCCAGTTGATGACATCCTCTGTCGAGGTCAGCAGGAAACCCTTGTCCTGCAACTCCTTGTTCAGCGCCTGCGTGGCATGTTCGCGGTCAGGCCCGGCGGTGTTGGCGGCGGTGCTCACTCCCATTCCAGGGCTCCTTTTTTCCACTCATAGGCAAAGCCGATGGTCAGCACGGCCAGAAACACCATCATCGACCAGAAGCCCACATCCCCAAGATCGCCGAAAGCGACGGCCCAGGGGAAAAGGAACGCGATTTCAAGATCGAAGATGATGAACAGGATCGAGACGAGATAGAACCGCACGTCGAACTTCATGCGCGCGTCGTCGAAGGCGTTGAAGCCGCATTCATAGGCCGACACTTTTTCCGGGTCCGGGTTGCGCACGGCCAGAACCACCGCCGAAAGGATCAGGATCGCGCCAAGGGCGGTTGCCAATCCGAGGAAAATGATGATGGGCAGATACTCTCTCAGCAGCTCGTCCACGGCGCATCTCCTTCTCGCGCCCCACGGGACGCGCGACTGTTATCTGATCGAGGTTTACCCCTCGCATGATACCGGGTCAACCAAGCGCGGCGGCGCAAAGCCCCTTGGTTTCGGGACATTTTGAAAAATGTGAACCGCGCGGTACACTCCCTGGCGCCGCAAAGCCGCCCGGCCGAGTCGCATTGCGCCGAAAAGCGCCCGCGTTTGCGGGATGCGGGCGGGCCGCTACATCTCTTCCCGCAGGGACCAGAGCGCGATGGCCTGCGCGGCGGTCATCGCCCTGTGGCAGTCGGCGCCCGCGATCATGCGCATGGAGCCCGACCCCCAGAGCGCATACTGCAACGCGCAGTTCGCGTCGCGATAGGCCCGCCACGCCTCCTGCATCGCAGGAAGCGCGTCCGCACTGTGCGCGAACTCCGGGAAGTACTCTGCCTCGGCCTGATCTACGGTGCCCAGCCACGCCAGCGTCCCGGCATATTCATGCGCCATGCGCGCGTCCCAGAACGCGGCCTCCGCCAGTTGGCAGGTCATGATCCCGAAGGTGGTCTGCCCACCCTCCTCCTGCGCGGAGCAGGCAGAGGCCAGCCGACCGGCACATGCCTCTTTGGCCGGCGCCGTCTGCGCGGCCTCGTAGCAGGAAAGAACCGGCCCGCCGTAACGGTCGATCAGCGCCTGCGTCGTGGCGTCATCCTGCTGCGCCGCGCACAGGACGGGCCAGGCAGACGCCGCCACCGCAAGGACGGACCGGCAATGCCCCCGACCTCTCCCGCCGCCCCACGACCACGCGGATTGCGAACAGGGTGACGCATGCGAAGCGGGAAAGCGGGGCATCGGATCTCCGGGCGCAAAGGGCTGGACGTGCGGAAGCAAAGCGTAACCGATCCTCCCGCATGTGGCCACGCGGGATGTGGCACCCGCCCCGGCGTATAAATCGGGTTGAACCAAATGGCGGGCCTGCGCATTACAGTGGTGACACCGTCGCAACAGAGGCACAGCGGATCATGATCAGACAAATGCTTGCAACATGCGCCGCGGGCCTTGCGCTTGCGCTGCCCGCCGGGGCCGAAGAGGTTGGCAAGGTCGGGGTCGACTGGGTCGGCAATGACATCGTGATCGAGGCGATCGCCGATCCCAAGGTCGCGGGCGTGACCTGCCACATCGCCTATTTCGACCGGTCGGTGCTGGACCGTCTGGCCCAGGGCAACTGGTTCGAGGATCCGTCGAACGCGTCTATCGCCTGCCGCCAGACCGGGCCGATCACCATCGGCGACATCGACCGCAGCGCCCGCGGCGAAGACGTGTTTCAGGAGCGCCGCTCGATCATCCTGAAGTCGCTGCGCGTCAAACGGATATTCGATGCCGAAAACCAGACGCTGATCTATCTGGCCCATGCCCGCGAACTGACCGAGGGCTCGGCCAAGATGTCGATCTCGACGGTGCCGCTCTACCGCCCCGGCGACTGAACGGCGCCGGTTTATCCGGTCGCGGCGCCGCTGCCCTCCTCGGCCTGCCACAGGGCCGAAACCTCGGCCCGGATGATCCGCGCGATCAACTCGCAATCGGCGGTGGAAAAGGTCAGCGGCAGGCGCATGTCGATCAGCCCGGCCAGCACCGCGTCGGTCTGCGGCAGGGCCGGCGTGGCGGCATAGCGCCAGTGATCATAGCGCGAGGTGAAGGCCACGGGCTCCTGCGCGCCGAACCATTTCAGCTCGACCCCGCGCGCGGCGCAGCGGCGCAGCACCTCCTGCAGCTTCGCCGTGACCCATCCCTTGAGCAGGAACTGGAACGAAGACCCTACGAAGCGCTCCGCCGCCGGGCGACGGAACAGGGTCAGGCCGGGCGTGTTCTCCAGCCCCGCCTCGACCGCCCGGTAAAGCCGGTTCCATTTCTCGCATTGCCCGCGCAGCGCGCGCAGCTGCGGGCGCAGGATCGCGGCGCGCAGATTGTCCATGCGACCCGAGATATTCGGGGTGTCGAATTTCACGCGCTCGAACACCTCGGCAGGCGGCGCGGCGCGGTGGCGATCATAGAGCATGTAGGACCCCGACAGAAAAATGGCCCGCGCCATCACCTCGGGATCGTCGGAAATCAGCAGCCCGCCCTCGCCGGAATTCATGTGCTTGTAGGTCTGGGTCGAATAACAGCCGACCCGCCCGTGCCGCCCCGAGGGCACGCCGTTCCACGCCGCCCCCATCGTATGCGCGCAATCCTCGATCACGGTCACACCGGCCCGGTCGCACAGCACCATCAGCCGGTCCATGTCGCAGATATGGCCGCGCATGTGGCTGAGCAGCAGGGTACGCGCGCCGGTGGCCGCGATCTGCCGTTCCAGATCGTCCAGATCAATGGTCAGATCCTGCGTCACCTCAACGAACACCGGAACGGCGCCAAGTCCGACAATCGCGCCGGGCACCGGGGCCAGGGTAAAGGCGTTGGTCAGCACCTTGTCGCCCGGCGCCACGCCCACCGCCCGCATCGCGCATCCCAGCGCATAACCGCCCGAGGCCACGGCCAGGCAGTATTTCGCGCCGGTGAAGGCAGCGAATTCCTGCTCCAGCTCGGCAACCTCGCCCACCTCACCCTCGACAAGGTTGTAACGGTGCAGCCGGCCATGGCGCATTGCCTTTACCGCCGCCGCGATGCCCTCTTCCGGGATCGGCTCCTGCTGGGTGAAGCTGCCTGTGAAAACCTCTTTCATCAGGTCACATTGCGGGGCGGACAGGGCCAGGTCAATCGCCCGTGGGGCCGCCGCGCCGTTTATTGATCAGCGACAAAACCGCCCAGCCGGGGCCGCTGCCCCAAGCGGCGAAAACAATTCCCGCCACTCTCCTCAGGGGCGTTCCCGAGGTCATCCCGGAAGCAGCCGCGCCGCAACGTCGAACAGCGAATCGAAATCGTCCAGCAGCGCCTCGGGCTTCAGTGCCGCCACCGCACCGCCCTCGGGCCCGAAGGTGACAAGGGCGCAAGGCACCCCGGCCGCGCGCGCGGTTTCGCGGTCGGTCACCGTATCGCCGACCAGCATCGCCCGCGTCAAACTGCCGCCCGCCCGTTCCACAGCCGCGCGCAGCGGCGCCGGGTCCGGCTTGCGCACCGGCAGCGTATCGGCCCCGATCAGCGAGGCAAACCTGTCGCGGATCCCCAGCCGCGCCAGAAGCGTTTCGGCCAGCCCCTCGGGCTTGTTGGTGCAGATTCCCACCGCAAAACCGGCATCGCACAGCCGCTCGACAGCCTCCAGCGCGCCGGGATAGAGCGCGGTGAAAACGTCAATCTGCCGCGCGTAGGCATCCAGCAACAGGGGGAATTGCGCGTCGATATCCGCCTCGGCCCAGCCGGGCCGCGCCCGCTCGAACCCCAGCCGCAGCATCGCCCGCCCGCCCCGGAACGCGGTGGCCTGATCGGCCGACGGATCCAGTGGCGCGCCAAGGCCGAGCCCGCCGAAACACGCATTGGCCGCCGCGATCAGATCGCCGCTGGTATCGGCAAGCGTGCCGTCCAGATCGAAGATGACCGTGCGCATGTCGCCCCCTTTCGGCACCTTATCGCCGAGGTCTGAAACCTTGCGAAACGCCTTTTGATAATGCCCGCTCTTGCGATCGGGCCCATCCCCGATAAAAGGAGCGTGAACGGAAGGAAAGAGCGGAATTCATGGCGACAGCGCTGATCATCCTGGCCGCAGGCCAGGGGACACGGATGAAGTCGGACCTTCCCAAGGTCCTGCACCCTATCGCCCATGCGCCGCTTCTGGTGCATGCGATGAAATCAGGCGCGGCGCTGGAGCCCGACCGCACCGTGATCGTCGCCGGGCACGGCGCCGAAGCGGTCGAGGCCGCCGCCCGCGACCATGATCCCGACGTGATCGTCGTGCGCCAGGACGAACAGCTTGGCACCGGCCACGCCGTGGCGCAGGCGCGCGCGGCGCTGGAAGGGTTTGACGGCGATGTCATCGTCCTGTTCGGCGACACGCCGTTCATCCGCCCCGAAACGCTCGCCGCGATGGCCGCCGCGCGCGATGTGCATGACGTGGTCGTGCTGGGGTTCGAGGCCGCCGATCCGGGCCGCTACGGCCGCCTGGTGATGGCCGGCGACAGCCTGGAGCGGATCGTGGAATTCAAGGACGCCACCGCGGCGGAACGCGCCATCACCTTTTGCAACAGCGGCGTGATGGCGGCGCGGGCGGAGGTGATGTTCAGCCTGATCGACGCGCTGAGCGACGATAACGCGGCCGGCGAATATTACCTGACCGATATCGTGGCGCTGGCCCGCGCGCGCGGGCTGTCGGCCGGGGCGGTGGCCTGCGACGAATCCGAGACGCTGGGCGTGAACACCCGCGCCGATCTGGCCGCCGCCGGCGCCGCGTTTCAGGCCCGTGCCCGGGCCGGGGCGCTGGACGACGGGGTGACGCTGGCCGCGCCGGAAACCGTGTTCTTCGCCCATGACACGGTGATCGGCCGCGATGCGGTGATCGAGCCCAATGTGGTGTTCGGCCCCGGCGTGACGGTGGAATCCGGCGCCCTGATCCGCGCCTTTTCGCATCTGGAAGGCTGCCACGTGTCGCGCGGCGCGGTGGTCGGCCCCTATGCCCGGCTGCGCCCCGGCGCCGAACTGGCCGAGGATGTGCGCATCGGCAATTTCGTGGAGATCAAGAATGCGGTGATCGCCGAGGGCGCGAAGGTGAACCACCTGAGCTATATCGGCGATGCCTCGGTCGGGGCCGGTGCCAACATCGGCGCGGGCACGGTGACCTGCAATTACGACGGCGTGTTCAAACACCATACGGAAATCGGCGCGCGGGCCTTCATCGGCTCCGACACGATGCTGGTGGCGCCGGTGCGGGTGGGCGCCGGTGCGATGACGGCGTCAGGTTCCGTCATCACATCCGACGTGCCCGACGACGCGCTGGCGATTGGCCGCGCGCGCCAGGAGGTCAAACCGGGACTTTCGCGCAAATTGTTCGAAAAGTTGAAGGCTGCCAAGGCAAGACAGCAGAAAAGGGATTAAAAATGTGCGGTATTGTAGGGGTTCTCGGCAACCACGAAGTCGCGCCCATTATCGTCGAGGCCCTGAAACGGCTTGAATATCGCGGCTACGACAGCGCCGGAATCGCCACCGTGAACGACGGCGTGCTCGACCGGCGCCGGGCGGTGGGCAAGCTGGTCAACCTGTCGGACCTTCTGGTGCATGATCCGCTGCCGGGCAAGTCTGGCATCGGGCATACACGCTGGGCCACCCATGGCGCGCCGTCGGTCGGCAACGCGCATCCGCATAAATCGGGCCCCGTGGCCGTGGTGCATAACGGCATCATCGAGAACTTCCGCGAGCTGCGCGAAGAGCTGAAGGCCGCCGGCCTGAGCTTCGAATCCGAAACCGACACCGAAACCGTCGCCCTTCTGACGCGGTTCTACCTCGATCAGGGCCTGTCCCCGCGCGAGGCGACAGAACGCACCCTCGCGCGGCTCGAGGGCGCCTTTGCGCTGTGCTTTCTGTTCGACGGCGAAGACGATCTGATGATCGCCGCGCGCAAGGGCTCGCCGCTGGCGATCGGCCATGGCGACGGCGAGATGTTCGTGGGCTCCGACGCCATCGCGCTGGCCCCGCTGACCGACCGGATCACCTATCTGGCCGAAGGCGACCGCGCCATCCTGACCCGCGAGGGCGCCGTGATCATCGACGCCGAAGGGCGCCTGGCCAACCGCCCGGTCAAGACCATCCAGCTCGATGCGGCGCGGGTCGAAAAGGCCGGGCACAAGCATTTCATGGCCAAGGAGATCGCCGAACAGCCCGTGGTCCTGGGCGACGCCCTGCGCCACTACCTGTCGGCCGACGGGCGCGACGTGGACCTGCCCGACGGCGGCCTCGATTTCACCCGGTTCGAGCGGATCACCATGGTGGCCTGCGGCACGGCCTATCTGGCCTGCCTGACCGCGAAATACTGGTTCGAACAGCTTGCCGGCATCCCCGTCGATGTCGATGTGGCGTCGGAGTTCCGCTATCGCGAACCGCCGGTACCGGCCGGCACGCTCGCGCTGTTCGTCAGCCAGTCCGGCGAAACCGCCGACACGCTGGCGGCGCTGCGCTATGTGTCAGGCAAGGCCGAACAGATCGTGGCGGTGGTGAACGTGCCCGAAAGCTCCATCGCGCGGGAAAGCGACCTTGCGTTGCCAACGCTGGCCGGGGTGGAAATCGGCGTGGCCTCGACCAAGGCCTTCACCTGCCAGCTGACGGTTCTGGCGCTGCTGGCCCTGAAGGCTGCGGCGGCCCGGGGCCGGCTGGACGCCGACACGCTGGCCGCGCATCTGGCCGGGCTGCGCAACCTGCCCGGCCTGATGAACATCGCACTGGGGATGGGCGCCGACATCAAGGCGGTTGCCCGCAAGCTGGCCGAGGCGCGCGACGTGCTGTTCCTTGGTCGCGGCGCGATGTTCCCGCTGGCGCTCGAGGGCGCATTGAAACTCAAGGAAATCAGCTACATCCACGCCGAAGGCTATGCGTCGGGAGAGCTGAAACACGGCCCCATCGCGCTGGTCGACAAGCATGTGCCGGTGATCGTCATGGCCCCGCATGACCGGCTGTTCGACAAGACCGTGTCGAACATGCAGGAGGTGATGGCCCGCGGCGGCAAGGTGGTGCTGATCACCGATCCCAAAGGCGCGGCCAAGGCGGGTGACGGCGCCTGGAAAAGCATCGTCCTGCCCGAAGCGCCCGACCTGCTGGCGCCCATCCTCTATGCCCTGCCGGCGCAGCTTCTGGCCTATCACACCGCCGTGGCCAAGGGCACGGACGTGGATCAGCCGCGCAACCTGGCGAAATCCGTAACGGTGGAGTAGGCCGGTGGCAAGGCAGTTCGACGGAATCGAGCCCCCGCACCGCGCCTTCATCGAGGCGCAGCACATGTTCTTCGTCGGCTCCGCCGCGCCCGAGGGCCGGGTCAATATCTCGCCCAAGGGGATGGACAGCCTGCGGGTGCTTGGCCCCGACCGCATCATCTGGCTGAACCTGACAGGCAGCGGCAATGAAACCGCCGGGCACCTGCATCAGGCTGACAGGATGACGCTGATGTGGTGTTCCTTCACCACCCGCCCGCTGATCCTGCGCGCCTATGGCACGGCGCGCGCCCTGCACCCGCGTGATGCGGATTGGGCCGGGCTGATCGGGCTGTTCCCGCCCCATCCCGGGGCGCGGCAGATCTACGATATGCGGGTCGGAATGGTGCAAACCTCCTGCGGCTATGCGGTGCCCTTCTTCGATCACGCGGGCCCGCGCGACACGCTGGCGAAATGGGCGGAGGGCAAAGGGCCGAAGGGCATCCATGCCCATTGGGAAGAAAAGAACCAGACCACGATCGACGGCGCACCAACCGGAATTCTGGACCCGCAAGCATGACGCTGGACGACGCGCTCGATGCGCTGAAGGCCCATGCCGTGCCCGGCCGCGCCGAAGGCTCGGCCCGCTACCACAAGGTGCCGCGCGCCTATCTGGGGGTGACCAACCCGGCGATCAACGACCTGACGAAAGCCTGGCGCCGCGCGCTGAGCGTCGACGAGCGCGTGGCGCTGGCCCGCGCCCTGTGGGGCACCGACATCTTCGAGGCCCGGCTGGCGGCGGCGAAACTGCTGACCCAGGCGCGCATCCGCCCCGACGGCGCGGTCTGGGATCTGATCAGATCCTGGGTGCCGGATTTCGACAGCTGGGCGATTGCCGACCACGCCTGCATGGCGGGCCAGAAACGCCTTGTCGCCGATCCGTCGCGGCTGGACGAGGTCGAACCGTGGTCCCGCTCCGATCACATGTGGACCCGCCGCGCGGCGCTGGTGATCACCCTGCCCTGGACCCGGCAAAACCACCCCAAGCCGCGGGATCTGGAAATCCGGGACCGGGTGCTGACCTGGGCCGCCGCCTATGCGGACGACCCGGAATGGTTCATCCAGAAGGCCGTGGCCTGGTGGCTGCGCGACCTGTCGAAACACGACCCCGACCGGGCGCGCGCCTTCCTGCAGGCCCATGCCGACAGGATGAAACCCTTCGCGCGCAAGGAAGCGGGGAAATATCTGCCCTGACCCGCCGCAAACGCGCAGGGCACACCGCGCGGAATGCCGCTTGCCCTGATCCCCCGGCAGACGTAAGTTGCCCCGCATGACCCCGCAGTTGATCGACCCTTTCGCCCGCGCCGTCACCTATCTGCGCGTCTCGGTCACCGACCGATGCGATTTCCGCTGCGTCTACTGCATGTCCGAAAACATGACCTTCCTGCCCAAGAAAGAGCTTCTGACGCTGGAAGAGCTCGACCGCATGTGTTCCACCTTCATTGGGCTCGGCGTCGAAAAACTGCGCATCACGGGGGGCGAACCGCTGGTGCGCAAGGGCATCATGACCTTCTTCCGCGCGATGACCCGGCATCTGGAGTCAGGCGCGCTGCAAGAGTTGACGCTGACAACCAACGGCTCACAACTCGAGCGTTTTGCCGATGATCTCTTCGCCGTCGGCATCCGCCGGGTGAATGTCTCGCTCGACACGCTGGACGAGGCGAAATTCGCCCGCATCACCCGCTGGGGCCGCCTGTCCCAGGTACTGCGCGGCATCGACGCGGCGCTGGCGGCAGGGCTGAAAATCAAGATCAACACGGTAGCGCTCAAGGGCTTCAACGAGGATGAACTGTTCCACCTGACCAGCTGGTGCGCGGAACGCGGCATGGACCTGACCTTCATCGAGGTCATGCCGATGGGCGATCTGGGCAATGAAGACCGGCTGGGCCAGTACTGGCCCCTGACCGACCTGCGCGCGCGGCTGGCCGGGGAATACACGGTGACAGACCTGGCAGAGCGCACCGGCGGCCCGGCGCGCTATGTCCGGCTGGAGGAGACCGGCCAGAAGATCGGCTTCATCACGCCGCTCAGCCATAATTTCTGCGAAAGCTGCAACCGGGTGCGGATGACCTGCACCGGCGCGCTCTACATGTGCCTCGGCCAGGAAGACATGGCCGACCTGCGCAATCCGCTGCGCGATCATCCGGACGAGGACGGGCCATTGATCGCGGCGATACACGCGGCCATCGGGATGAAACCCGAAGGCCACGATTTTGACTACTCCCGCCAGAAAGCTGACGGCCAGGTCTCACGCCATATGAGCCACACCGGCGGCTGACAGTCCTTCCCTTCATCTTTCCGGAAAATATCCCCGCCGGAGGCATGGAATCTTTTGGGCACGCCAAAGGTTTTCTTGCCTCCGGCGGGGATATTTTCAGAAAGATGAAGCCATCAACGCTGATATGTCTTCACGAAGTTCCGCAGGATGCGTTCGGGCATCTGCACGTCTGCGGCATGGCACATCGCGATCAGGCTGTCGGCCTCTTCGGGCGCGAAATACCCCTTGTTGCGATAGATGCGTATACGCAGCGCGAAACCTTCGCTGTCGGCCTCGGGGTGGAATTGGGTGGCATAGACGTTCCGGCCGAAACGGATCATCTGATAGGGGCAGGTCGGGGAGGACAGAAGATGCGCGCAACCCGTAGGCAGGGTTTGCAGCGCCTCTTTATGGCCGACGAATGCATCGAACCGGTCGGGCAGCCCCTGCAGAAGCGGGTCGGCGGCGCCCTCCGCCGTCTGGCGGCAGTCGGCGGTGCCCACCGGTTCGCTGAACCTCTCCTTGGTGACGGCGGCGCCCAGGTGGTGCCCAAGCACGCCGATGCCGTAGCAGCAGCCCATCAACGGGAAATCGGCGGCGGTGATCGCCGGCATCAGGCCCAGAACCGCCTCTTCGATCCGCTTTTCCACCGGCGACTTCTTTTCCGGCGGGTCGGAGACGCAGCCGGGCCCGCCGCCGATGATGACACCGGAGTAATCCTCGAGATGCAGGTCCTTCGGGATCGGGTCGCGGTCCAGCAGGATGCGGCGGGTCCGGGCGGCGGTCAGCCCGCCCTTGCGCAGGAGCGCGGCATATTCGTCGTCCGAGGCTTCGGCTTCGGGGCGCAGTTGCAGGATCAGGAACGGTTTCATCGGCGGGCCGGGCTGGTTGCGGACCCGGGTCTGGTGCCCGATCGCCGGGGCGGCGTCAATGCGGCGGCGCGGCGCGGTCAGGCCGCGGGCATCCGGCTTTCGACGATTTCGGCCCACCAGGAGCAGCCGGCCGGGATGGCGTCATCGTTGAAGTTGTAGTCGGGCGTGTGCCAGGCCGGCCCATCACCGATGCCCATGAAGATATAGGCGCCGGGGCGTTCGTTCAGCATGAAGCTGAAATCCTCGGCCCCCATGACCGGGGCGATGTCATCCTCGACCAGGCCGGCCACCTTGCGGGCGGCCTCGGCGGCGAAGGCCGTCTGATCGCGCGCGTTGACGGTGACGGGGTAGCCGCGGGAAAAGGCGACCTCGGCGGTCGCGCCGAAGGTCGCGGCGGTGCCGGTGGCGACCTGCTTGAGCCGCTCTTCGACGAAATCCTGCACCTTTGGGTCCAGTGTGCGCACGGTTCCGCACAGGTTCACCACCTGCGGGATCACGTTATGCGCGGTGCTGTCGGTGCGGATGGTACAGACCGACACGACCGCCTGTTGCAGCGGATCGACATTGCGCGACACGATGGATTGCAGCGCGATCACGATGTGGCTGGCCACCAGCGCGGTGTCGATACAGTCATGCGGCCGCGCGGCATGGCCGCCCTTGCCGGTCACGGTGATTTCGAACTCATCGGCGGCGGCCATCATCGGGCCGGGCCGGATGGCGAACTGGCCGGTGGGAAAGCCCGGCAGGTTGTGCATGCCGTAAACCTCCTGGATGCCGAACCGTTCCATCAGCCCGTCTTTCACCATCGCGCGGCCGCCGCCGCCGCCCTCTTCTGCGGGCTGGAAGATGACCACGGCGGTGCCATCGAAATTGCGGGTTTCGGCCAGGTAGCTTGCCGCCCCAAGCAGCATGGCGCTGTGCCCGTCATGGCCGCAGGCATGCATCCGCCCCGGTGTTTTCGAGGCATAGGCCACCCCGGTTTGCTCATGGATGGGCAGCGCATCCATATCGGCGCGCAGGCCCACGACCCGGCCCGTGGTATCGGCCCGGCCCCGGATCACGCCGACCACGCCGGTGCGGCCGATCCCCTCGACCACCTGATCGCATCCAAATCCGCGCAGCAGCTCCGCGATGCGGGCGGCGGTGCGGTGGGTGTCATAATCCAGTTCGGGATGGGCGTGGAAATCGTGGCGCCAGGCGGTGATATCACCGTGCAGTTCGGCAAAGCGGTTCTTGACGGGCATGGGGCTATTCCTTGAGCTGGTCGATCAGGCGCGACATGAAACGCTCGCCCGCGACGAACTGTTCGATGGTGATGTATTCGTCCGGCTGGTGGGCCTGTTCGATGCTGCCGGGGCCGCAGACCACCGCCGAATAGCCGCGTTCCTGAAACTGGCCCGCCTCTGTGCCGTAGCTGACCACATGGGTGGCATTGTCGCCCGTCAGGCCGCGGGCGATGGCTTCGGCCTCTCCCTTCGGCTCGGGGCGCAGGGGGGGTACGTGGAAATACTGCTTCACCTCGATACCGGCGCCGGGGTGGATCGCCTTCATGTCCGCCTCCACCCGGCGGACCTCCTGCAGAAAGGCGCTGTGCCAGTCGGCCAGGCTCTCGCCCGGCACGCAGCGGAAATCGAGGCCGAAGCGGCAATCGGCGGCGGTGATATTGTGCGCGGTACCGCCCGAGATGGTGCCGACATGGATCGTGGTGAAGGGCGGCTCGTACACCGCATCCTCCGGCGCGGGCGGGCGGGCGCGGTTTTCGGCGTTGCGGCGATTGGCCCAGTCGATCAGCCGGGCCCCTTCCATGATCGCGCTGACGCCCCGGTGCATGAGCGAGGAATGCACCTCGTGCCCGCGCAGATGCGTGGCGAACCCGGCGCCCCCCTTGTGGCCGGTGACCACCTTCATCCCCGAGGGCTCGCCGATGATCGCGGCGGAGGCGCGCGGCAGGTCGGCGTTGGCAACCATATGATCGATCATTTGCGGCGCGCCGATACAGCCCAGCTCTTCGTCATGCGACAGGGCGATCTGCAGCGGGCGGTGCACGCCTTCGGCCTGCGCGCGCACCAGCGCCCAGAGCGCCAGCGCGTCAAACCCCTTCATGTCGCAGGTGCCGCGGCCGTGGTATTTTCCGTTACGCTCGGTCACCGTCCATGGGTCGCTCGCCCAGTCCTGCCCGTCGACCGGCACAACGTCGGTATGGCCCGACAGCACGATGCCCCCGGCCCGCGCCGGGCCGACATGGGCATAGAGGCTGGCCTTGCGCGCATCCTGCGCGTCGGGCACGCGGGTGCTGGCGATGCCGAAGCCCGACAGGTAATCCTCGACCCAGTCGACCAGCGCAAGATTGCCGTCCCGGCTGACCGTCGGGAATGACACAAGTTTTTCAAGCAGTTGTCGCGGCGTCAACGGGCGGCCCATCGGGTGCTCCCTGCGTTTCCCTGAGCGTCAGGGTGATGCCCCGCGCCGGCAAGGTCAAGCCACCAGAGGCGCGGTTGCCCCGGCGTTTCGCCCAATCTGCGAATAAAAACACCCGCCCCCGGCAGGCGCGGCGGCGTGGCGGCGGGTTTGACGCCGGGCGCCTGCGCGGAACGCTGTTCCGGCCCTGCCCGCCGGCGCCGAAAATCTGTTCCGCCGCGCCGCCCTTGCCGAAGGGCCCTGCGGCTTGATCCGGGGCGCGGTTGCGGTCAGATCACACCCATTCACGTTTGCAAGGATGCGGATATGTTCGAAGACCTCGGGTTCGAAACCCTGACCGCGCCGCAGGCCGCCATCTGGTTCGGCCTGATCCTGGGCGCCGCCTTCGGCCTGCTGGCCGAGATCACCGGCTTTTGCTTTCGCCGCACCGTCTCGGGCCCGGTGGCGGAGCGCCGCCCGGCGCTTGGCCTGTGGCTGGTCGCCGTGGTGGCCGCGCTGATCGGCACCCAGGGGGCGGTGGCCGCCGGGCTGATTTCTTTCGAAGAGCACCGGTTCTTCGCCGCCGATCTGCCGGTGCTGGCGATCATCGCGGGCGGGCTGTTGTTCGGCGCCGGAATGGTGCTGACACGCGGCTGCGTCTCGCGCCTGACCGTTCTGACGGGCACCGGCAACCTGCGCGCGCTGCTGGTGCTGGTGGTCTTTGCCATCACCGCGCATGCCACGTTGAAAGGCGTACTGGCGCCGCTGCGCGTGGCGCTCGGGTCAGTCACGGTGCCGCTGCAAAGCGCCGGCCTGTCCGCCCTGCCCGGCGGGGCGTGGGTATGGACGGCGCTGCTGGCGCTTCCGGCGCTGGCCTATGCGGCACGCTCGGGCGTTTCGCCGCGCAAGGCGGCGCTGGCGGTGCCGCTCGGTCTGCTGGCGGCGATAGGCTGGGTCGGCACCGGCTTTGTGCTTTACGACGATTTCGACCCGATCGCGCTGGAATCGCTCTCCTTCACCTCGACCGCCGCCGACACGCTGTTCTGGGGCATCGCGGCCACGTCGATCCCGGCGCGGTTCGGCGTGGGGCTGATCGGCGGGGTGCTGGCCGGCGCGCTGGTGGCATCCCTGCTGGGCGGGCGCTTCCGCTGGCAAAGCTTCGAGAGCCCGGCGCAAACCGGGCGCTACATGGCCGGCGCGCTGCTGATGGGCGTGGGGGGTGTGCTGGCGGGCGGCTGCACCGTGGGCGCGGGCCTGTCGGGCATCCCGACGCTCAGCTTTGCCGCGCTTCTGGCGGTGCTGGCCATCGCGGCGGGCGGCGTGATCGCCGACCGCGCGCTTACTCCATCTCGTGCCGGATCCGGCGGATCATCAGCCACACCCCCAGCACGACAAGCGGCGTGAGCATCGCGGTCAGCATCCCCTTGCTCAGCCCCAGCGGCTCGGCAAGGGGATAGGCCATGTACGAGGCCAGGCTGACCGCATAATAGCTGATCGCGACGACGGACAGCCCCTCGACCGTCTTTTGCAGGCGAAGCTGCAGATCAGCGCGCCGGTCCATGCTTTCGAGCAGCTTCTGGTTCTGGGCGGAACGATCCACATCCACCTGGGTGCGCAACAACTCGCCCGCCCGGATCGCGCGTTCCGTCATCTCATGCAGCCGCCGTTCGGTGGATTTGACCGTGCGCATCGCCGGGTCGAACCGGCGCATCATGAATTCGCGGAAGGTCTGGCGCCCCTCGAACCGCGATTCGCGCATCACCTCGATCCGCTGATGCACGATCGCCTCATAGGCGGCGGTGGCACCGAAGCGGAACTGCGACTGGGCGGTCATGTTCTCCAGCTCGGCAGAGATCGCCAGAAGCGCGTGCAGCGTTTCCTCGGGCGTATGGTCGCCGGTTTTGAGATCGCCGACCAGCGTCACCAGCTTCGGGTCGATCGCGCCCATCTGCGCCGAAAGTTCGCGCGCGCGGGGCAGGCCCAACATCGACATCGCCTTGTAGGTCTCGATCTCGGTCAGGCGCTGCACGATGCGGCCAACGCGCCGCGCGCCCGTCTCGGGGCGCACGAACAGGGCAAAGCGCATGTGCCCGGCGCTGTCGATGCGAAAATCCGAGGCCATGACCGCGCTGTCATCCAGCACCCCCGAACAGGCCAGGCTTTCGGGCACGAACCAGTCGCCCAGACGGCGCACGATGCTTTCGTCGGGCTCGCGCAACTGCTCCATCCGGATCAGCGCAGAGGTGATGCGCAGGCCCGGCGCGGTGGCCAGCCAATCGTCGGGGAAAACCTCGAACGCGCTCGGATCGAACGGGCGGTCGGCAACGCCATCGGTGAAGATCGTGTAGGTCACGAATTCCGTATGGCTTTCCCATTTCAGCTTGTGCCGCCCGATATCGCCGAAGAAATGGGTGGCGTCGGGCTGCGGATGCTGGGCGCCGAACCGGTCGAGCAGGTCGAGCAGATGCGCGCGGTCTGCGCCCCGGTCGCGGTTGGCGGCGTCATGGGGGCGCTTTATCGCCAGATAGGCGGCGTGGCACGGCGTTTCCAGCGCCGGGAACGGGCGCGCGTGCAGCTCGTTGGCCATCATGTAGCGCAGCGGGTGGTCTTCGATCGGGCTCATGCCGGTGCCTTCTGAAACGTCCCCAGACCCTACCCGGAAACGCGCCCGTGTAAACATAAACATTCAACAAAAACCATATGTTGAACGCATACAATGGCACACTGCGGCGGGATCAGCCGGATTTGGGCGGAGCCTTCTCGCGCCGTGTACGCGCGATCAGCATGAACCCGGCAAGGCCCAGAAACGCCAGCCCGGCGCTGGCCCAGAAGGTCGCCGCCGGGCCGGGCCCGGCCCACAGAACGCCGGCCAGCAGGCTGGCCAGAAACAGCGCCACGCCGCTTGTCAGGTTGAAGACGCCGAAGGCGGTGGCGCGCAGCTCGACCGGGGCGCTGTCGGCCACCAGCGCCGACAACAGCCCCTGTGTCAGGCCCAGATGCAGCCCCCAAAGCGCCGCGCCGATGAAAACCGCCGCCACGCCCTGCGCCATGGCCAGCACCACATCCGATACCACCAGCGCCGCGAACCCCAGCATCAGCAGCCCGCGCTTGCCGATCCCGTCGGACAGCACCCCGACCGGATAGGCCGAGGCCGAGGAGACCAGATTGATGATCACCAGGATCATCGGCGCGAGGGCCAGGGCAAGCCCCTGCTCCTCGGCCCGCAGGATGATGAATGCCTCGGTGAACCGGGCCAGCGTCATCACCCCGCCCAACGCCACCACACCCCAGAACAGCGGCCCCATCCGCGACAGCATCTTGCGGTCGATCGGGGTGCGCACCGGGGCGGCGGCCGGGGCGCGCTCTGGCTCGCGCACGAAGGTAACGAGCAGGAAAACCGCGATGCAGCCGGGCACAAGCGCGACCCAGAACACCAGCCGGAAGTTATCGGAAAACAGCGCCATCAGCGCCATCGCCAGCAGCGGCCCGACAAAAGCGCCGATATTGTCGAGCGACTGGCGCAGGCCATAGGCCGCGCCGCGCTTGTCGGGCGGGGCCAGATCGCCGACCAGCGCATCGCGCGGCGCCCCGCGGATACCCTTGCCGATCCGGTCGGAAAACCGCGCGCCCAGCACCCAGCCCGCCGTGGGCGCCAGCGCGAAGATCGGCTTTGACAGGGTGCCCAGCCCGTAGCCCAGAATGGTCAGCGGCTTGCGCTTGCCCATCCTGTCGCTCAGCGCGCCGGAAAACAGCTTGGTGATATTGGCCGTGGCCTCGCCGATCCCCTCGATCAGGCCGACGGTCACGGTGCTGGCCCCAAGGACCGTCACCAGAAACACCGGCAGCAGCCCGTGGATCATCTCGGAGGAGATATCCATCAGCATGCTCACAAAGCCCAGCGCCCAGATACTGCGCGGAAGGCCGCGCCAGTTGCCCTTGTCACCGTCGGTCATGCTGCCCCCTTTGCGTTACGGCAAACGCTAGGCCCGCCGCGGCCACCGGGCAACAAGAAAGCCCCGGCGCAACGGCCGGGGCTTTGGTTTTCGCGCGCTGCCGGTTACTGGATCAGCGTCAGCAGCTTGTCGATGCTGGCCTTGGCGTCGCCATAGAACATGCGCGTGTTTTCCTTGTAGAACAGCGGGTTCTCGATGCCCGAATAGCCCGTGCCCTGGCCGCGCTTGCTGACGAACACCTGTTTCGCCTTCCAGCATTCCAGCACCGGCATGCCGGCAATGGGGCTGTTGGGGTCTTCCTGCGCCGCCGGGTTCACGATGTCGTTGGAACCGATGACGATCGCCACATCCGTGTCCGGGAAATCGTCGTTGATCTCGTCCATCTCCAGCACGATGTCATAGGGCACCCGCGCCTCGGCCAGCAGCACGTTCATGTGGCCGGGCAGACGCCCCGCCACCGGGTGGATGGCAAAGCGCACCTCCTTGCCCTTGGCGCGCAGCCGCTTGGTCAGCTCGGATACCGATTGCTGCGCCTGCGCCACCGCCATGCCGTAGCCGGGGATGATGATGATGCTGTCGGCCTCGTCCAGCGCCGTTGCCACGCCTTCGGCGTCGATCGCGATCTGCTCGCCCTCGACCTCCATCGCCGGTCCCGCCGCGCCGCCGAAGCCGCCCAGAATGACCGAGATGAAGCTGCGGTTCATCGCCTTGCACATGATGTACGACAGGATCGCGCCCGAAGAGCCCACCAGCGCGCCCACCACGATCAGCAGATCGTTGCCAAGGCTGAAGCCGATGGCCGCCGCCGCCCAGCCGGAATAGCTGTTGAGCATCGACACCACCACCGGCATGTCGGCGCCGCCGATACCCATGATCAGGTGATAGCCGATGAACAGTGCGGCCAGCGTCATCAGGAACAGCGGGAAAAAGCCGCCGGTGTTGAAGTACCAGATCAGGCACAGCACCGAAAGCGCCGCGGCGCCCGCGTTCAGCATATGCCCGCCCGGCAGTTTGGTCGCGGCCGAGCCGACCTTGCCCGCCAGCTTGCCATAGGCGATGACAGAGCCGGTGAAGGTCACGGCACCGATGAAGATGCCCAGAAACAGCTCGACCCGCAGGATGTTGACCTCGACCGAGGTCTTGTGCGCCAGCAGGGCTGCAAAGCCGTCCAGCCCTTGGCGGGCGGCATCGTCCATCGCCAGCACGCGGCCCAGTTCGATATGGGCGACATAGCCCACGAACACCGCCGCGAGACCGACCAGAGAGTGCATCGCCGCAACAAGCTGCGGCATCTCTGTCATCTGGACGCGTTGCGCCACGACATAGCCGATCGCGCCGCCGGCGGCGATCAGGATGACCGACAGCAGCCACAGGCCCGAGCCGGGTCCGATCAGCGTTGCCAGCACCGCCAGCGCCATGCCGGCGATCCCGTACCAGACCGCGCGCTTGGCGCTTTCCTGCCCCGACAGGCCGCCGAGCGACAGGATGAACAGAACAGCCGCGACAACATAGGCGGCAGTGGTGAATCCGAATTCCATGGTCCCGGCCTCCTTAAGATTTCTGGAACATGGCAAGCATGCGCCGGGTTACGAGGAAGCCGCCGAAGATGTTGATCCCGGCCATGAAGACCGACAGCGCCGCCAGAATGATCACCAGCGCCGAATCCGATCCGATCTGCATCAGGGCCCCCAGGATGATGATCGACGAAATCGCGTTGGTGACCGCCATCAAGGGCGTGTGCAGGCTGTGGCTGACGTTCCAGATCACCTGGAAGCCCACGAACACCGCCAGCACGAACACGATGAAATGCTGCATGAAGCTGGCCGGGGCCACCAGCCCCACCCCCAGGATCAGCGCGGCACCCACCACCAGCAGCGTGACCTGCTGTTTGGTCTGCGCCTTGAAGGCGGCAACCTCCTGCGCGCGCTTTTCTTCCGGCGTCAGCTCCTTGACCGCTTCCTTGGGCTTGGCGGCAATCGCCTTCACCTTCGGCGGCGGCGGCGGGAAGGTGATTTCGCCGTCATAGGTGACCGTCGCGCCGCGGATCACGTCATCTTCCATGTTATGCACGACCTGCCCGTCTTTTTCGGGCGTCAAATCGAACATCATGTGGCGGATGTTGTTGCCATAAAGCGTGGAGGCCTGCGCGGCCATCCGGCTGGGGAAATCGGTATAGCCGACGATGGTCACACCGTTTTCGCTGACAACCTTCTGATCCTTGACGGTCAGATCGCAGTTGCCACCCTTTTCGGCGGCAAGATCGATCACGACCGAGCCCGGCTTCATCGCCGCGACCATGTCTTCGAGCCACAGCTTGGGCGCATCGCGGCCCGGGATCAGCGCCGTGGTGATGACGATATCCATGTCGGGGGCCAGCTCGCGGAATTTCTCGAGCTGCTTTTCGCGGAACTCGGGCGAGGAAGGCGCGGCATAGCCGCCCGTCGCCGCGCCGTCCTGCGCGGCCTCCTCGAAATCGAGGAACACGAAATTCGCACCCATCGATTCGATCTGCTCGGCCACTTCGGGGCGCACGTCGAAGGCATAGACGATCGCGCCCAGCGAGGTCGCCGTGCCGATCGCGGCGAGGCCCGCCACGCCAGCGCCCACCACCAGAACCTTGGCCGGGGGCACCTTGCCCGCCGCCGTCACCTGGCCGGTGAAGAAGCGGCCAAAGTTGTTGCCGGCCTCGATCACCGCGCGGTAACCCGCGATATTGGCCATCGACGACAGCGCGTCCATCTTCTGCGCACGGGAAATGCGCGGCACCATGTCCATGGCGATCACATTGGCGCCCTTGGATTTGCACAGCTCCAGCAGCGCCTCGTTCTGCGCCGGCCAGAAGAAGGAAATCAGCGTCTGCCCCTTGGTCAGGCGCTTGGCCTCGGTCTCGTTGGGCTCGCGCACCTTGATGACGATATCCACCGCTTTCCAAAGTGCGGCGGGCGTCTTGATGATCTCGACCCCGGCTTGCGCATAGGCGTCATCGGAAAAACCCGCCGCTGCCCCCGCTCCGGTTTCAATTGCACAGTCATACCCCAGCTTCTGAAGCTGAAGGGCGCTCTCCGGGGTCATCGCAACGCGCGCTTCCCCTTCGAATACCTCCTTCGGTGCCCCGATTTTCACGTCCTCAATCCCTCTCTATCCGGCCCGGCCGAACCTTTACCCTAAAAGACGCCAGACTATTACCATTGCGTAACATTATTTCACAAGCATATCGGTGTTGATTTTCGATCCTGTCGTTTCGCGGCCTACAACCAGCGTCGCACACGCGCGGCATAGCTGTCGAAGGCGGCGCCGAACTCCTGCCGGATCCGGACCTCCTCGCCCCGGATGAACCGCTTCTCGATCAGCGCCATGAAGGCCGGGATCAGCACCAGGCTCAGCCCCGCGTCCCAGCGCAGGATCAGCCCGCCCAGGATCAGCGCATCGCCCAGATAGATCGGATTGCGTGTCAGCCGGTAGATGCCGCCCCGCACCAGCGTTCCGGGGGTTCTGCGAGGGATGACCGTGGTGCGATTGCCAAGGAACTGCGCCACGGCCGCGACCCCGATCAACAGACCCGCGCCGATCAGAACGGCGCCCAGCGCATCGGCCCAGCCGCCGAACCGGAAAACCGGAAGCCAGCGCGCCTGCCCCCAGGCCAGCCCGCCGAACAGCGCCAGCCACATCGGCGGAAGGTCGATCCATCGCAGCACGAAACGTATCAATTCGCGGTTCCCCGAAGTCATTGCCTCGCGACTAGGCAATGCGGGGCCGTGATTTGCAAGCCCCCGGCGGGCCGCCGCGCCGCATTGACCAGGGCGCGCGCGGGTGGTTCTGATCGGCGCGGAAAGGACCCGCGCCATGCCCCCCTACCAGATCCGCCACGTCCACCCCGGCGACGGCCCCGCCGCACACCATGTCCTGCATGCCGCGGTGCATCAGGGGGCGGCCGCGTTCTATAGCGCGGCAGAGCGGGCCGCCTGGGCCCCCGACGGCCCGCCCGCCCCGGATTGGGAGCCGCGGCTGCTGTCCGGTCACACGCTGGTGGCCGAAGACCGGGCCGGCGCGATGATCGGATTCATGACGCTGGGCCATGACGGGTTTCTCGATTTCGCCTATGTCGCACCGGGCTGGATGGGCAAGGGCGTCGGCGATGCGCTTTATGCCGCTCTCGAACCGATCGCGCGCGCAGCCGGGCTGCGGGTGCTCAGCACCGAGGCCAGCCATCTGGCGCGGCGGTTCTTTCACCGCCACGGCTGGGCAACCGTGGCGCGGCAAAGCGCGATCCGTGATGGCGTGGCAATCACCAACTTCCGTATGGAATGCCCCCTGCCCTGATTTCGCCACGATATCGCCCCGCGCGTGTCACGGCCCCAGCAAAACCCGGCCTCACTAATTCTTTAGTCACTGGCGATAGCAAGAAACGTGTGAAGGGCTTTGCCGCGCTTCGCAGGGTGCCCGCACGGGTGCTCGAACAGGAAATATGAGGCACAGCAACCGGGGCAAGGCACGGGGGCGCAGGGGACACGGGCACGGGCAACCGCCCGCTTGGGAAGGAACGCAACTCCTTTCATCTCCAACGCGCCTTTCCTCCTCCCGCGTGGTACCGAGTGGAGACAGATGGCGATTTTCGACGTCAAGTTTTATGATGCGGACCCATCGGGTATCCTTTCGCGCAGCGTGGGGGCCACAGTCACATGGAGCGGCCCGGCCACGCCCGCAGGTGCCGCGACGATCACCGACAATGAATCGGGCGTCGGCGGCCAGACACTGGATGACGATAGCGCCGGGCGCGAAGCCGCGACGGCCAGTGTCACCGTCAATGGCCTGACCTCCACCAACAGCACCGTCGATGCCGAACTCGTCTGGACCCTGCGCGACACGGTGACCGGCCAGCAGTTCCAGGTGGCGCAGTTCCAGGTCGAAAACGGCGGAGCGTCGGGTTATTACACACTGTCGGAAATGCCGCTGGTCGCGGGGCGCGACTATGAGGTCATGGCCTATGACAGCAACCCCAACGCCTCATCTGGCGACATCGCCTTCAGCTATGCGGATTATGTCGAAAGCGACGGCGTCGTCGCGGGCAGCTCCGGCGACGATATCATCGACGCAGGCTATACCGGCGATCCCGAGAACGATCTGGTCGACGATGGCGTCGGGACCGGCGGCGCGGGAATGGGCGATACCATCGACGCGGGCGCGGGTGATGACACGGTTGCCGCCGGCGCCGGGGCGGATACGGTTTATGGCGGCGCGGGGCGCGATACGATCGACGGCGGCGCGGGCGATGACACGATCTATGGCGACGCGCCCGCCGCCACCGCGCAAAGCGAAGACCTGAACTGGGCGGCCGAGGGCAACGATGGCACCAGCGTGGCGGGCGGTTTCACCCAGTCCACCGGCCAGATGAACGTATCGGTCTCCACCGCGAGCGACGGCAACAACAGCCCGACCTTCCAGGTGGAAACCTCCGATACGGCCTATGTCGCTTCGGGCGAAAGCTTCGATCCCAATTCCAACCTCTATCTCTACGGCGCGGGCGACGCCGCGACCTCGACCACCACGCTGGATTTTTCCGCAGCCGCCGGCAGCGGGCTGAGCGACGCCGTGGAAAACGTGCAGTTCCGCATCAACGACATCGATTCCTATGCCCGGAACCACCAGGACATCGTTACCGTCAGAGCCTATGGTGCGGATGGCAAACCCATCGCCGTTTCCATCGCGCCCAGCGGCGGCGACACCGTTTCCGGCGATACGGCCTCTGGCTACACGATCACCGCCGACAGCTCCTATGACGATCCCGACAGCGCCAGCGGCTCGGCGCTGATCAGCATCGCCGGCCCCGTCGCCCGGATCGAGATCGCCTACCGCAACGGCATCACCCCGTCGGGCGGCAATGCCGGCACCCATGCGATCTGGGTCAGCGATGTCGAATTCCAGACGATGCCCGCCTCCGGCGATGATGACATCATCGACGGCGGCACCGGTGACGACACGATCTTCGCCGGCGACGGCTCCGACACGATCACGTTCCAGGACGGGTTCGGCAGCGATACCGTGGCCGGCGGCGAAGGCGGCACCGACTACGACACACTGGATTTCTCGGCGCTCGGCGCGCCGGTGTCGGGCAGCTATGGCGGGGATGAGGCCGGCACGCTCGGCGATGGCACCAACAGCGTCAGCTTTTCGGAAATCGAACATCTGGTCCTGACCGATCTGGATGATACGGTCGATGCCTCCGCCGACAGCGCGGGCGTCGATATCGACGCGGGTGCCGGGGCGGATGTGATCTCCGGCGGATCGGGCGACGATGTAATCGACGGCGATGCCGGCGACGACACGATCGCCGGCGGCACCGGCGCCGATATCGTGGATGGCGGCACCGGGGACGATACGATCCATGTGGCCGAGGGCGACAGTGCCACCGGCGGCGATGGCGACGATACCTTCACCCTCACCGATCTGGACGAGGCCGGTTCCGCCGGTATCACCATCACCGGCGGCGAGGGCGCGGAAACGGCGGGCGACACGCTCGATTTCCAGGGGCTGATCGGCTTCAAGGACATCACCTATACCAATACCGATGATGCCTCGGGCGGGCTCAGCGGGTTTGCGTCGCTGGCGGACGGGTCGGTGGTCAACTTCTCGGAAATCGAGACGATCATCATCTGTTTCGCGGCCGGCACCCACATCCTGACCCCGCGCGGCGAACGTCCGGTGGAAAGCCTGCGCCCCGGCGATCTGGTGATCACCGCCGACAGCGGGCTGCAGCGCGTGCGCTGGACCGGCCGGCGCGAGGTGCCCGCGCAGGGCAATCTTGCCCCGGTGCGCATCCGTCAGGGCGTTCTCGGCAACACCCGCGATCTGATCGTATCACCGCAGCACCGGATGCTGTGCACGGGTCATCGCGCCGAGCTTCTGTTCAGCCAGAACGAGGTTCTGGTACCCGCGCTGCACCTCGTCGATGGCAAGGATGTGCTGCGCGAGGCGGGCGGCACGGTGACCTATGTGCATATCCTGTTCGACCGGCACGAGGTCGTCTTTGCCGAAGGCGTGGCCAGCGAGAGCTTTCATCCCGGCCACATGGGGCTGGAAGGCATCGCCGATCCGGCCCGCGAAGAGCTGTTCGCGGTCTTCCCCGAGCTGCGCTCGAACATCGGATCTTATGGCCCGACCTCGCGCCTCGTGCTGCGAAAGCACGAAGCGCTGGCCCTGCGCGCGGCCTGAGCCGGCGGGCGCGCCTGTCAGTAGATCCCGTTCGCCCGCTGCACTTCGCGCACATAGGTGATGATGGCGCCGATCTCGGCGTCGGTCAGGCCCGGCACCGGGGGCATGTCGCCAAAGCGCCAGTGATGCGCCCGCGCGCCGTTGCGGGCGGCCATCAGGAATGACATGTCACCGTGATGACCGGGTTCATAGATCTTGTGGATCAGCGGCGGGGCAACCCCCGCCCGCCCGGCGGCGTTCACCCCGTGGCAGCTTGCGCATCTGGCATTGAACGCGGTTTCACCCAGCTTCGCCGTGGCGCTCAACTGTGCGGGAAGGGCAACCTCGACCATCGCGCGCCCTGCGGCGGCCTGCGCCGTTGGCGCGGCAACGCCCTGCCCCGCGAAAATTCCGTAGGCGCCAAGCCCGCCCAGCGCGATGACGGCAACAGCCGCCGCAACAAGTTTCGCGTTCATGAAACCCTCCCTTTACGCCGGGAAGACCCTAAAGGTTCCAGTAAAGGTAAGGTCAAGTCACGGAAAGGTGAACCCGCCCGCCCGCTCAGGCGGTTTTCAGAACCGGCGCACGCCGGCATTCCGCCCATTGCCGCACCGCCTCGCCAAACGCCTCGAACAACGGGCGCGAGACCGGATCGCAGGCCGCGTTATATTCCGGGTGCCACTGCACCGACATGGTAAAGCCGGGCGCGTCTTTCACATAGATCGCTTCGGGCGTGCCATCGGGCGCATAGCCATCCACCACGATCCGCGCGCCGGGGGTCTTGATCCCCTGCCCGTGCAGCGTGTTGGTCATCACCTCGGTCGCGCCGAACAGGCGGGCAAAGGGGCCGCCCTCGGAAAACCGTACCATGTGGCGGAGGGCGAATTTCTCTTCCACCGTGCCATCCGGGGGCATCCGGTGGTTCATCCGGCCCGGCAACTCGCGGATTTCGGGGTAGAGCGTGCCGCCCATGGCCACGTTGACCTCCTGAAACCCGCGGCAGATACCCAGAAGCGGTTGGCCCCGCTCCACCAGCGCCCGGATCAGCGGCAGCGCGATCGAATCGCGGGCACGATCAAAGGCGCCATGCGCCTCGGTCGGGTCTTCGCCATATTCCTCGGGGTGGACGTTGGGCCGGCCGCCGGTGAAAAGGAACCCGTCGCAGGTTTCCAACAACTCCGCCACGGTGACAAAGCGCGGGTCGGCGGGGATAAGCAGCGGCATCGCACCCGAAACTTCGGCCACAGCCTCGGAATTCATCGCGCCGCCGGCGTGAACCTCGTAGCTGTCATTGATCAGATGCTGGTTTCCGATGATGCCGACAATGGGGCGCGCCATATTCGTCCTCTTATCCCGTTGCCACAACAATATAGCGATCACGGGCCGGGGTGAAGAGGCACCGCGCCGCACATGACTTGTGCAGGGGCACCTGCCTGTTTTTTGATCAGCGCGCGCCGCTCAGGCGTCGCCCTCCAGACCCGCGGCGGCGATGCCGGCCAGACCGGCGATCGTGTCATTGTCCGACGTGTCGCCGGTGACCCCCACGGCGCCGACGACGGCGCCCTTGCCATCGCGCAGCAGAATGCCGCCGGGCACCGGCACCACCTTGCCGCCATAGGCACCGTTGACCGCCGCCATGAAATAGGCCTGCTGTTCGGCCCGCGCCATCTGCGCCTTGCCGCCCATGCCCAGCATCACCGCGCCAAAGGCCTTGCCCTCGGCGATCACGAACCGGCCGGGGCTGGCGCCATCCTCGCGTTCGAAGGCGATGACATGGCCCCCCGCATCCAGCACGACGACCGATAGCGGTTTCAGCGCCATCTCGCGGCCCTTCTCGAGCGTTTTGCGGATGATGGTGCGGGCTTTGCGCAGGGTAACGGATGCCATGTCGGATGTTCCTTTCGGTTTGCGGAAATTCAGGTGCGGCGGCTGGATTTGAGCTGCAGGCGGCGCGTGTGCAGCACCGGTTCGGTATAGCCGGAGGGCTGCACCCGCCCCCGGAACACCAGATCGCAGGCCGCCTGAAACGCGACGCCATCAAACCCCGGCGCCATCGGCACATAGGCCGGATCACCCGCGTTCTGCCGATCCACCACCTCGGCCATCTTGTGCATGGCCTCCATCACCTGCGGGGCGCTGATCACATCGTGATGCAGCCAGTTCGCCAGCGCCTGGCTGGAAATGCGGCAGGTGGCGCGGTCTTCCATCAGGCCCACGTCGTGGATATCGGGCACCTTGGAACAGCCCACCCCCTGATCGACCCAGCGCACGACATAGCCCAGAATGCCCTGCGCGTTATTCTCGATCTCGGCGCGCAATTCGTCATCGCTCCAGTTGCGGCCCTCGGCCAGGGGCAGGGTCAGCAGATCGTCCAGCGTGCCGCGCGGCCCGCCGGCGGCGATCTCGTCCTGCCGGGCAAGGACGTTGACCTTGTGGTAATGGGTGGCGTGCAGCGTCGCCGCCGTCGGGCTGGGCACCCAGGCGCAGGTGGCCCCCGCCATCGGATGGCCGATCTTGGCGGCCAGCATGTCGGCCATCAGATCGGGCATGGCCCACATCCCCTTGCCGATCTGCGCCCGCCCCTTCAGCCCGCAGGCCAGCCCGATATCCACATTGCGATCTTCGTAAGAGCTGATCCATGGCTGCGATTTCATCTCGCCCTTGGGCACCATCGGCCCGGCCTCCATCGAGGTGTGGATCTCGTCGCCGGTCCGGTCGAGGAAACCGGTGTTGATGAAGGCCACCCGGTGTCTGGCGGCACGGATGCATTCCTTGAGGTTGGCACTGGTGCGCCGCTCCTCATCCATGATGCCCAGCTTCACGGTATAGCGCGGCAGGCCCAGCGCGGCCTCGACACGGGTAAAGATACGGTCGGCAAAGGCGACCTCTTCGGGCCCGTGCATCTTGGGCTTGACCACATAAACCGACCCGGTGACGGAATTGCGCGCACCGCCCGCCTTTTGCAGATCGTGCATGGCGATGAGCGTGGTCATCATCGCATCCATCAGCCCCTCGAAGGCCTCGTTGCCGTCGCGATCCAGAATCGCGGGCGTGGTCATCAGATGCCCCACGTTGCGCACCAGCATCAGCGCGCGGCCCTTCAGCGTGGCCGGGCCGCCATCGGGCGCGGTGAAGGCCACATCGCCGTTCAGCCGGCGGGTGATGGTGCCGCCGCCCTTGGCCACCTGCTCGGTCAGATCGCCCTTCATCAGGCCCAGCCAGTTGCGATAGGCCAGCGCCTTGTCCTCCCCGTCGACGGCGGCCACGCTGTCTTCGCAATCCATGATAGACGACAGCGCCGCCTCCAGGATCACATCACTGATCCCGGCCGGGTCGGTCTTGCCCACCGGGGTGGACGGGTCGATCACGATGCGGATATGCAGGTTGTTGTTTTGCAGGATCACCTCGTCGGGCGCGGCGGCGTCACCGATATGGCCCGCAAACTGCAACGGATCGGCCAGCGCGGCGCCCTTCAGCGCGCCATCCCCCACCGACAGCGCCGTGACATCGGCCCAGCTTGCCCCGCTCAGCGGCACGGCCTCGTCCAGAAACGCCTTGGCCCAGGCCACCACCCGCGCGCCCCGCGCCGGGTCATAGCCGCCGCCCGCAGGCAGATCGCCCAGCGCATCGGTGCCGTAAAGCGCATCATAGAGCGAGCCCCAGCGCGCATTGGCCGCGTTCAACGCGTAGCGTGCATTCATGATCGGCACCACGAGTTGCGGCCCGGGCTGCCGGGCGATCTCGGGGTCTGTGGGGCCGGTCTCCAGCGTGAAATCAGGGCCCTCGGGCAACAGATATCCGATCTGGCGCAAAAAGGTCGTATAGGCGGCATGGTCGTGCGGCTGGCCCGCACGGGCGGTATGCCAGGCGTCGATCTGTTCCTGCAGATCTTCGCGGCGCTCCAGCAGGGCGCGGTTTTCCGGCCCCAGGTCGTGGATCAGCGCCGACAGTTCCCTCCAGAACACCGCGCCCGATACGCCGGTGCCCGGCAGCGCCTGCTCCTCGACAAACCGTGCAAGAGCGGCATCCACCTGAAGGCCGTCGCGTTCGCTGCGCATTTCCATCCGTGATCCTCCGTATCGCCGGTCACGCCGGCCCGCTGAGAACTACGCTTAGGAAACTTGTTTGCGATAGGCAACCAGTCCGGTAAAAACAACTTACCAATTTCGGGGGCGTTACTGCGGCTCTTCAACCGGGGCCGGTTCATCGGCCTGGATCTCTTCGCCGGTGCGCCCGTCGATGCGCACATCGGCCCCCTCGGGGCTATCGACGCTGGCGGCCTCTTCGATGACCCACCACATGATAAGAACAAACCCGAACAGGGCGGTAAGCACGCTGCCCCACAGGGCGATACGGTGGCGCTTTTTCTGGGTTTCGACGTCGGTCTGAGGCGCGGACATGGAATGCTCCTCCTTCCCGCAAGGCGGACAAAAGACAATTCTGCTGGCGGTTGAACCCCGCCGCACGGAACCCTAACGTCTGAACAGACCTGAAGTTCCCCTTTTCCCGGAGCATGTGATGAAGAATACCAGCGCGCAGGCGGTTCACCTGTCGGATTACACCCCCCCGGCGTTTCTGATCGATCAGGTGGCGCTGACGTTCCGCCTGCATCCCACCGCCACGCGCGTGCTGTCGAAAATCGCCTTTCGCCCGAACCCCGCGGCCACCGATCGCCGGTTCTTCCTGCACGGCGAACAGCTTCGCCTGATCGGCGCGCGGATCAATGGCGCCCCTGTCAGCCCCGAGATCACCGATACCGGGCTGACCTGCGCTGTCCCCGACGGCCCCTTCACCTGGGAGGCCGAGGTCGAGATCGCGCCGGAAGAAAATACCGCGCTGGAAGGGCTTTACATGTCGAACGGCATGTATTGCACGCAATGCGAGGCCGAGGGGTTCCGCAAAATCACCTTCTACCCCGACCGCCCCGACGTGATGGCCCCGTTCGATGTGCGGATCGAGGGCGCGGCGCCGGTGCTGTTGTCCAACGGCAACCCGGAGGCACGCGGCGAAGGCTGGGCGGAATGGCACGATCCGTGGCCGAAACCGGCCTATCTCTTCGCGCTCGTGGCCGGTGATCTCGTCTCGAAATCCGACGTTTTCACAACAGCTTCCGGCAAGAACGTGATGCTGAACATCTGGGTTCGGCCGGGGGATGAGGATAAATGCGCCTATGCACTGGATGCGCTGAAACGCTCGATGGTCTGGGACGAGCAGGTCTACGGGCGGGAATATGATCTCGACGTGTTCAACATCGTCGCCGTCGATGATTTCAACATGGGCGCGATGGAGAACAAGGGGCTGAACATCTTCAACTCCAAATACGTGCTCGCCAGCCCCGAAACCGCCACCGACGACGATTTCGCCCGGATCGAGGCGATCATCGCCCATGAATACTTCCACAACTGGACAGGCAACCGCATCACCTGCCGCGACTGGTTCCAGCTTTGCCTCAAGGAAGGGCTGACCGTGTTCCGCGATCAGCAATTCTCGGGCGACATGCGATCGCACGCGGTGAAGCGGATCGAGGATGTGCTGATGCTGCGCGCCCGCCAGTTCCGCGAGGATAACGGCCCGCTGGCCCATCCGGTGCGCCCCGAGCGCTATGTCGAGATCAACAATTTCTACACCGCCACCGTTTACGAAAAAGGCGCCGAGCTGATCGGGATGCTCAAGCGGCTGGTCGGCGACGATGGCTATGCCCGCGCGCTCGATCTCTATTTCGAACGGCACGATGGCGATGCCGCCACGATCGAGGATTGGCTGAAGGTGTTCGAGGATGCCACCGGCCGCGATCTGAGCCAGTTCAAGCGCTGGTACTCTCAATCGGGCACCCCGCGCCTGACGTTCACGGATGACTTCAACGACGGGCGGTATACGCTTCATTTCAAACAGGAAACACCACCAACGCCCAGCCAGCCGGAAAAGGCGCCGCAGGTGATCCCCATCGCCGTGGGCCTGCTGAACCCCAATGGCGACGAAGTGCTGCCGACCACCATGCTGGAAATGACGGAGGCCGAGCAGAGCTTCAGCTTCGAGGGGCTCTCCACCCGGCCCGTTCCCTCGCTGCTGCGCGGGTTTTCGGCGCCGGTGATCGTGCAGCGCGACACCACCGCCGAAGAACGCGCCTTCCTGCTGGCACATGACACCGACCCGTTCAACAAGTGGGAGGCCGGCCGCACCCTCGCCAAAGATGTGCTGATGCGCATGGTGGCCGATGGCGCCGCCCCCGGCCCGGCCTATCTGGACGCGCTGCGCGCCATGGCCGGCGACGATGCGCTGGACCCCGCGTTCCGCGCGCTGGCGCTGCGCCTGCCGTCCGAGGATGACATGGCGCAATCGCTGTTCGACAGCGGCATCACCCCCGATCCGCTGGCGATTCACGCCGCCTGCGAAAAGCTGAAAACCGCGGTCGCGCGGCACCTGTCGGATCTCTTGCCACGGCTCCACGATGCGATGGCCTGCCCCGGCCCCTACGCGCCGGATGCGCGCAACGCCGGCCGCCGGGCGCTGCGCCAGGCGGCGCTTGGCTACCTGTCGCGGCTGGACGGCGGCGCGCTGGCGGCGGCCCGCTATGCGGAAGCCGACAACATGACCGATCAGCTTGGCGCGCTGTCCTGCCTGCTCGAGATCGGCGAAGGCGCGGCCGAGGTCGCGGGATTTTTCCGGCAGTGGTCGGCGGATCGTCTGGTGATGGACAAATGGTTCGCGCTTCAGGCCGGGCTGGCCGCGCCGCACAAGGCGGCCTCGGTCGCCAGATCGCTGACCGAGCACCCGGATTTCGACTGGAAGAACCCCAACCGCTTTCGCGCGGTGATCGGCGCGCTGGCCACCAACGCGGCCGGGTTTCACGATCCTTCGGGCGCGTCTTACGATCTGGTCGCCGACTGGTTGATCCGGCTCGACGCGATCAACCCGCAGACCGCCGCCCGCATGTCGACCGCATTCGAGACCTGGGCGCGCTATGACGCCGACCGCCAGGCGCTGATGCGGGGCGCGCTGGAGCGCATCGCCGCGCGCGACGGGCTGTCGCGCGACATGGGCGAGATGGTGGGCCGGATGCTGGGGGCGAAGGGATGACACCGCGGCACGAAACCGCCGGCTTTTCGTGCAACGCCATTGGCGCGGAGCGCCGTGTAGGCTATGTGGTGGGGTGTCACATAAATTTCGCACCTTTGTGGTGACAAGGCTCATGCGGGAAAGAATAGATCCACTTATAGAAGAACGCGCGCCCTGGCTTTTCGCGCAGCATCCGTGGAGCGCACCTTCACGGGATGTGCTGACAAGGCTTCTGGGCTACCCCAGAACCGTTGCCCTGGGCGAGGCGCTTCAGCATCACCCCTCGCCTGTCATCATGGATGAAATGGCGCGGCTTCTGGCCCTGGATGTCGAGGCGACGGGGCTGGAAAACATCCCCCGTTCGGGCCCCGCGCTGGTGGTGGCCAACCACCCCACCGGCATCGCCGACGGCATCATGCTGTGGAGCCTGCTGGCCCCGATTCGGCCCGATCTGTTCTTCTATGCCAATTGCGACATCCTGCGGGTTCTCCCCCAGATGGAAACGATCATCGCCCCGGTGGAATGGCGCGAGGAAAAGCGCAGCCACGGCAAGACCCGCGAAACCATGGCCTATACCCGCAAGGCGATCGACGAGGGGCGCGTCGGCGTGATCTTCCCGTCTGGGCGTCTGGCCAAGCGGCGCGGGCTGAAGCTGCATGAACGGCCGTGGATGGCCTCTGCCGCGATGATCGCGCGCAAGTTCGATCTGCCGGTGATCCCGATCAACATCCGGGCGCGCAATTCGGTGCTGTTCTACCTGTTCGACCTGATCCACCCCACCCTGCGCGACATCACCCTGTTTCACGAAACGCTCAACAAGGGCAGCCAGCCCTACCGGATGACGGTGGGCCAGCCGATTTCGCCCGGGGCCCTGCCGGTGAAATCGGACGCGGGTATCGACATGCTGCGCCAGGCCACGCTGGCCCTTGGCGGGCGGCACGCGCCCACGGTCAGCCTGGTCGACAGCACGCGGCGGCCGAGCTGGGCGCGCACGGTTCTGTCGGGCTGAGCGTCTCGCGCCCTATTCCGGCGGAAGTTCGCTGATCCACACCTGGAAATCGGCAAGCTGATGTGTGCCGAAACTATGGGTCAGCGGCACATCGGCCGCGTCCCGCCCCTGCGCGATCAGCACCCGCCCGAAACGCGTGTCATTGTTGCGCGGATCGAAGGTCCACCACCGGCCAGACAGGTAAACCTCCATCCAGGCCGCGAAATCCATCGGCGCATAGGGCGGCGGCTGGCGGATATCGCTGACATAGCCGGTGCAATAGCGCGCCGGGATGTTCAGGCAGCGGCAGAAGGCAATCGCCAGATGGGTGAAATCCCGGCACACGCCGCGCTGTTCGGCATAGGTGCCGGCGGCGGTTCTGAAGGGGCTGGAATGCTCATAGCCGAAGCGCACGTGCCGGTTGACGAAATCGCAGACCGCCTGCACCCGCCCCCATCCCAGCGGCGTCGCGCCGAACAGGGCCCAGGCCACCTCCGACAGAACATCGGTTTCGCAATAGCGGCTGCCCAGCAGATATTGCAGCGTCTCGCTGGGCAATTCTTCCACCGGGTGCTGCCAGGCGTCGAGCTTCACCGGGTCCGGCAGCCCTTCATCGCGGATCACCCCGTCAGTGCGCAGCGTGATCCGCCCCGGCGGCGCGGTCAGCCGGTTGCACCAGTTGCCGAACCCGTCGCGGTATGCCTGAACCGGCACCGCGGGAGAGGTCACCAGCCAATCGGGGCGCTCCAGATCTCCCGCGCGGGAATAATGCACATTCAGCAGAACGATCATCGGCGTCGGCTGCGGCAGATCGTAGGTCATCTGACAGCCAAGATGAATGCGCAATATCCTGAATCCTTTTCATTTTGCTGGAAAATACCGCAACACCCGAATGCCCCCGGCGCGCGGCCCGATGCAAACAGCCTGCACCCGTTCGCCGCGCCAGTCAAACCTATTCGCGGTTGCGGCAATAAGCCTGCGCGCCGGTCCAGCGCGCCATCTCGGCGCGTTTCGCGGCATTGTGGAACGGCCCCCAGTCGGCGGCGATACCCCGCCCCCCGGCAGACACGACGCCGTCGCGCATCACCGTGCGCGCGGCGATGCGGATCGCGCAAGACAGGTTGGCCGCGCCATCCTTCAGCGCCTCGGCCGTCTGCGCCGAGCAGCCGTAGCCGCGCGCGGTGGCGGGCGAGATCTGCACCAGCCCGAACCACTGGCCGCCGCCGCCCACCGCCCCGGGGTTCCAGGTGCTTTCGTGCTTGGCCAGCGCCGAAAACAGCCCGGCCCAGAACGCGCGCCTGTCGGCGGGCGACGCGGTCGGGTAGCCGGGGCAATAGGTTTCGATATCGGCCGGAACGATCGCCGCCAGACCGGCGCCATGGGTCTGCAGCGCGGCAAGCGAGGCGTATGTCCAGTTCCGCGCCTGATCCGGCGGGCGCTGATCATCCCAGCGCATCACCGGCAGCACCGGCGAGGATGTGCTCATCGTCGCGGGCTCGCCGCCCCCCGGCAGGCCGCACCCCATGGGAAGAAGCAGGATCAGCGCGGACAGGACGAAATGTTTCATGATGCGGCCCGAAGTAAAACGGGCCGACACCGCCCGCAGCGCACAGAATGCGGCGAAACCGGCCGCCGTGCAATGCATGCGCGCACAGGGCGGCGAAACCCCGCCAACGGCCGCTGCCCCTTGCCCCTCTCGGGGCTTCTGCCTTAGAACGCCCCCGTGACCCCTGACAGGACGCCCAAAGATGCTCGACCTCAGCTATACCGCCCCCGAACCCAAAGTCATTGCCGGCGCAAAGCACGACTGGGAGCTTGTGATCGGCCTCGAGATTCACGCGCAGGTCGCGAGCAAGGCCAAGCTGTTTTCCGGCGCCTCGACGCAATTCGGCGCCGAGCCCAATTCCAACGTGTCCTTTGTGGACGCGGCAATGCCGGGCATGCTTCCGGTGATCAACGAATTCTGTGTGGCCCAGGCGGTGCGCACCGGGCTGGGGCTGAAGGCGCAGATCAACCTGATGTCGGCCTTCGACCGCAAGAACTATTTCTATCCCGACCTGCCGCAGGGCTATCAGATTTCGCAGCTCTACCACCCGATCGTGGGCGAGGGCGAGGTGCTCGTGAACATGGGCCCCGGCGTGGCCCGCAAGGTGCGCATCGAACGGATCCACCTGGAGCAGGACGCCGGCAAGTCGATCCATGACATGGACCCGAACATGTCTTTCGTCGATCTCAACCGCACCGGCGTGGCGCTGATGGAGATCGTCAGCCGCCCCGACATCCGAGGCCCCGAGGAGGCCGCGGCCTATGTCGCCAAGATCCGCCAGATCCTGCGCTATCTGGGCACCTGCGACGGCAACATGCAGAACGGCAACCTGCGCGCCGATGTGAACGTCAGCGTCTGCCGCCCCGGCGATTACGAAAAATATCAGGAAACCCAGGATTTCGGCCATCTGGGCACGCGCTGCGAGATCAAGAACATGAACTCCATGCGCTTCATCCAGCAGGCGATCGAACACGAGGCCCGGCGCCAGATCGCGATTCTGGAAGATGGCGGCGCGGTGGTGCAGGAAACCCGGCTCTACGATCCCGACAAGGGCGAGACGCGTTCGATGCGGTCCAAGGAAGAGGCGCATGATTACCGCTACTTCCCCGACCCCGATCTGCTGCCGCTGGAGATCGAACAGGCATGGGTGGATGACATCGCCGCCGGCCTGCCCGAACTGCCCGATGAAAAGAGGGCGCGGTTCGTGCTGGAATTCGGGCTGACGGAATATGACGCGAGCGTGCTGACCGCCGAGGCCGAGAATGCCGCCTATTTCGAGGCGGTGGCCGAAGGCCGCGACGGCAAGCTGGCCGCCAACTGGGTGATCAACGAGCTGTTCGGCCGGCTGAAGAAGGAAGAGCATGACATCACCGAAAGCCCTGTCAGCCCGGCGCAGCTTGGCGGCATCCTCGATCTGATCTCCAAGGGCGACATTTCCGGCAAGATCGCCAAGGACCTGTTCGAGATCGTCTATACCACCGGCGGCGATCCGGCGCAGATCGTCGAAGAGCGCGGCATGAAACAGGTCACCGACACCGGCGCGATCGAGGCCGCCGTGGACAAGGTGATCGCCGACAACCCCGCGCAGGTCGAAAAGGCCCGCCAGAACCCCAAGCTGGCCGGCTGGTTCGTGGGACAGGTGATGAAGGCCACCGGCGGCAAGGCCAACCCCAAGGCGGTGAACGAGATCGTCGCGAAAAAGCTGGGCTAGCCGGTTTCGGGCCGGCCGGGCCTGTGGCCTGACCGCCGCGCCGGGCGGAAAATTCGCGCCGGGCTTGGACTCCGGCCACCAGAAGCGTTAATTTGTCATGCGTTGAATACGGGGATGTGAGGCGGATGCCTAAATTTGAGTACAAGGTCGTTCCGGCCCCCACCCGGGGCCAGAAAATCAAGGGCGTGAAAACCACGCAGGAACGGTTCGCCCATGTGCTGGCAACCCTGATGAACGATCTGGGCCGCGACGGCTGGGAATATCAGCGCGCCGATACCCTGCCCTGCGAAGAGCGGCAGGGCCTGACCGGCAAGACCACGACGTTCCAGAACATGTTGATCTTCCGCCGCGCCCTGCCCGAACAGGCGGCCCCGGCCCCGATGCCACAGGCAGAGGAAGCCCCCAAGACCCCCGAAGAGATCGCCGCCCGCGCCGCCGCCTCGCTGACCGCCGACGCGCCCGAGGGCAAGGCGCCGCCGGCCCTTACGACACGCCCCGAAGGCCGCGCGCCGCTGCTTGGCCCGGCGCGGCTGACCGAAGACCCGGAAAAGAAAACCGGCGACGTGGCCGCCGAATAGGCGCTACCCCTCGATATGCAGGGCCAGCGCATGGATGCGGCCCACAAGATCGGCGCCCAGCGCGGCATGCACCGCACGATGCCGCGCGATCCGGCTCATGCCGGCGAAGGCGGGCGCGCTGATCTCCACCCGGAAATGGCTCTCGCCGCCGCCTGTATTTCCGGCGTGCCCGGCATGCAGATCGCTTTCATCCACCACCCGCAGGCGGCTCGGCCCGAAGGCTTCGGTCAGCTTTGTGTTAATCTCGTCAGTGACAGTCATTTTTCACTCCTGACCCCCTTCATTCCTCGCTCCAAATGCCTAAACTCTTACGTCCGAGTCGAAAAGGTGGCTGGCCATGAGTAAGAGGGATCCGTTCGGATTCGATATATCCGTTTCGTCCGACAAAAAGAAACGCACCCGCGGCAGGCGCGGCATGTCGGGGGCTTTCGAGACCTCGACCAAGAAGTGTGAGCATCCGGGCTGTGAAGAACAGGGGCAGTACCGCGCCCCCAAATCCCCCGACCATCTCGACCAGTATTTGTGGTTCTGCAAGGATCACGTGCGCGAATACAATCTGAAATGGAATTTCTTCCACGGCACCACCGAGGAAGAGATGGAAGCCCAGATGGAAAAGGATCGCGTCTGGGAACGCGAAACCAAGCCCTTCGGGAAACCGACAGAGGAACAGCGCGCCTGGGCCCGGCTGGGCGTGGACGATCCGCATCAGGTTCTGGGCGAAAACGCCACGCGCAACCCCGGCAAGGGCGGTGGCAGCACCCGCCGCCTGCCCCCCACCGAACGCAAGGCGCTCGATATCCTCGAGGCGCGCGATCACTGGACCAAGACCGAGATCCGCAAACAGTACAAATCGCTGGTCAAGGATCTGCACCCCGACATGAACGGCGGCGACCGTGCCGACGAGGATCGCCTGCAAGAGGTCGTCTGGGCCTGGGATCAGATCAAGGAAAGCCGCAGCTTTCAGGACTGAGGCGTACGCGCCTCAGTGGCTTGTGAGGGTGCCGCCGTCACTGGCGACCCGGTCAAGCTGTGCGGCGACCATGATCAGATCGTTCAGCACATGTTTCGACCACCACCCGGCCCCTTCATAAGCGGTATGCTCCACAAGACGCGACGCAAGGCGCACCGCGAAAGTGTATTGCGCGGCGCGCGGCCAGCCTTCGGTCGCATCGACGATTTCCTGAAAGATACAGTCGCACATCGATTCGCTGTTCATGTTCAACCGCTCGATGTCTTTGTTCTGTTTCACGCCGGCAACTCACTTTACTGAAAGTTATATACTCTCCGGCCCCTCCGGGCCGACACCGCCTTCACGGCAACAATCATTGGTTAACGCCGAGACCCGCATATCGGTTCCCGCCTTGGCCAAGTCGCGCCAATCTAAGTATCGGAATATGAAAATCAACGGCGGATCGGGCCGAAACCCCTGAATTCCCGCGGCAGACGCCAGTGTGACGTGACGTTACAAAATGCCTGACTAGGCCGGCTCGAACCGCAGGCTGACCCCGTTCAGGCAATGGCGCTTGCCCGTCGGCTTCGGCCCGTCATCGAAGATATGGCCCAGATGGCTGCCGCAGCGGCGGCAATGCACCTCGGTCCGCAGCATCAGGAACTTGCGGTCCTGTTTGGTTTGCACCGCGCCGGGCAAGGCCTGCCAGAAGCTGGGCCAGCCGGTGCCGCTGTCGTATTTCGCGGCCGCGTCGTAAAGTGGCAGGTCACAGCCCCGGCAGTGAAACAGGCCGGCCCGCTTTTCATCGTTCAGCGGGCTGGTAAAGGGGCGCTCCGTGCCCTCCCGGCGCATGACGCTGTATTCCAGATCGCTCAGCATCGCGCGCCACTCCGCATCGCTGCGCGTCACCTCGAAAGAGGCGGCCAACAGCGCGCGCGGCACGCCCGCCAGCAGCGCGGCCGCACAGGTGGCCTTCAGCAATCCACGACGGTTCATTTCCCGAACTCCTCGCTCTGCGGTTATGCGTGCCGCCTGTATTACCATTTAACCATCGACACATCACAACAGGCGGCACGCCCCGGATGGCAATTGGCGCGGGGCGATACCAGAACAAGGTTCACCACACGCTGCCCCGCAGCCCCCAGGTTGAAGACTATACGAACCAGAACGAAAATAGTTTCACGTTCCGGTCAAATTTTTTCCAAATTCTACAGCGCGGTAACCACGCCGACCGCCAGAACCCGCCCGGTCGGCGCCCCGGTGGGCGAGCCGCCGGGCGGCTCGTCGCTGATGGCCATAACCGCGTTGCGGAACTGATCGGCCAGCGCCTCGGGCACCGCGATCCGGCCGCGCCGTTCGGGGGGCAGCACCCCAAGCGACACCGGCGCGCCTTCACCCGCGATCAGCCACAGCTCCAGCACACGCCCCTCGGCCGGGGCGCCCGCCACCCGGTTTATCTGAAGCACACCCGCCCCGGCATCGAACACCGCAGCCATCTGCAGCGCGTTGTCTTCGGTGGCGATCTGGCTGACGAACACCGGCGCATCCCCCGCCGGCAGCAGAACCACCGGGCGCATCAGTACAAATGCCAGCGCCGCCGCCCCGACAAGCGCCGCCCCCGCCAGCCCGCGCCACAACGACAGGCTCGACCAGATCCCGCGCCGCGCCTCGCGGCCGAACAGCCGGTCCTCCAGCGCGCCCCGCACATGCGGCCCCGGCGCCACCTCGTCAAAGCCCTGGGCCAGCGAAATCAGATCCTCGTCCCAGGCGCGCACCTCGTCGCGCAGCACCGCGCTCTCGGCCATCTCGGCCTCGAAGGCGCGCCGCTCGAACGCGCCCATCAGGCCAAGCACATATTCCGCCGCCCGGCTTGCGTCGTCTCCGGTGATCTGTCGCCCGTCGGTCATCTTGTCAGGCAATCCCTCAGTTTCAACAGGCTCCGGCGGAGCCAGGTTCGCATCGTGTTGACAGGAACGCCGCTGCGGTCGGCAAGCTGCTGATAGCTGTAGCCTTCCAGATAGGCGCCGCGCACCGCATCGGCCTTGTCATCCTCCAGCTCTTCCAGACACCCGTCGATCGCCGCGCGCTGCGACGCGGCCACCGCCAGAGCCTCTGGCCCAGGCCCCCCGTCGGGCACCGCATCGGCCTCCGCGCCCATCCCCTGGGTCAGGGCCTGGGCCGCGCGCAGCCGGTCGATCGCGTGGTTGCGCGCGATGGTGATCAGCCATGTCATCGGGCTGTAGCCCCCGGCGATGAACTTGTCGGCATTGTACCAGATCTTGACGAACACCTCCTGCAACGCGTCTTCGGCCGCCGCCCGATCCTTCAAGATACGCAGGCAGACGCCAAAGAGTTTCGCCGAGGTGCGCGCATAAAGCGACGAAAACGCCGCACGGTCGCGCATGCCCACCTGTGCAATCAGAACTTCAATCTCTGCCCGCGTCGCCATGTGCCTGTAATTTTCCTGTTCGCCGTGGGCAGAATACGCATCCTGGGTGCGAAATGAAGGACAAAGATACATGCGCGGGAAGTGACGCGGCCGGCGGGCTTCCCCTTGAACCCCCCGGCGATATGTTCCACTAAATCGTCTGGGACGGGCGCGCGTGCACATCCCGTGTGAAAGGTATGGCGATAATGGCGGACGGCACCATGGACATTGACGCAAAACCCTCTGAGGAGATCTCGGTTCGCGAAGTTTTCGGAATCGACACTGATATGGTGGTCCGGGGCTTTGCCAACCGCACCGACCGGGTGCCCGAACTGGACAGCACCTACAAGTTCGATCCCGACACCACGCTGGCGATTCTGGCCGGGTTTTCCCACAATCGCCGGGTGATGATCCAAGGCTATCACGGCACCGGCAAATCCACCCATATCGAACAGGTGGCCAGCCGCCTGAACTGGCCCACCGTGCGCGTTAACCTCGACAGCCACATCAGCCGGATCGACCTGATCGGCAAGGATGCGATCAAGCTGAAAGACGGCAAGCAGGTGACCGAGTTCCAGGAGGGCATCCTGCCCTGGTCGCTGCGCAACCCCACCGCGATCGTGTTCGATGAATATGACGCGGGCCGCGCCGATGTGATGTTCGTGATCCAGCGGGTGCTGGAGGTCGACGGCAAGCTGACCCTGCTCGACCAGAACGAGGTGATCACCCCGCACAAGTATTTCCGCATCTTCGCCACCGCCAACACCGTGGGTCTGGGCGATACCACGGGCCTCTATCACGGCACCCAGCAGATCAACCAGGGCCAGATGGACCGCTGGTCGCTGGTGGCGACGCTGAACTACCTGTCGCATGACGCGGAATCGGCGATCGTTCTGGCCAAGAACCCCACCTACAACACCGAAAAGGGCCGCAGGATCGTCAGCCAGATGGTGACGGTCGCGGATCTGACACGCACCGCCTTCATGAACGGCGATCTGTCCACGGTGATGAGCCCGCGAACCGTTATTGCCTGGGCGCAGAACGCCACGATCTTCCGCGATATCGGCTATGCCTTCCGGCTGACCTTCCTGAACAAATGCGACGAGCTGGAGCGGCAGACGGTCGCCGAATTCTATCAGCGCTGCTTTGACGAGGAACTGCCGGAAAGCGCCGCCAGCATGAGCTTGGGCTGATCTTCGGGCGGGCCCTCATGCGGAGGCCTGCCGCGGCGGGCGCCCGCGTCCGCACCACTGGTGTATATACAAAGTATTGACTTTCGATATCGAAGCGTCATAACTTTGTTACATGACACATCCGGCCCTCAACACCCTTCGTGGCGTGGCGCTGTTGATCCTCACCGCCCCTGCCGCGCTCGCCCTGCCCGGTTCTCCGTCTCAGCGAGCTGAATTCTTTGCCACCTGCGCCGGCCGCCTTGCGGCGCTCGAAACCCGGCAGCGCGCCACGCAAAGCCCCGATGTCGGCAAGACAGAAGCCCTGCGCGCGGATTTCGACCTGCTGCTGGAGGCGACCCTGCCCGACGCCGTCGATTACGGCATGCCCCCCGCCCAGGCGACGCAATGGCGCTCTCTCGGCTGGGGCGAGATCGCCACCCTGCTCGCCGATGCCGATTACAGCTTCGATGCCGGCCGCGCCGCGCGGGCCCGGCAGATGATCGACAGGCGCATTCTGGATTGCAATGCGCTGATCCTGCCGAACGCGTCCGGCGACTGATCCCGAGGGGCGGGTTTTCGCGCCCCCCCTATGGCCAAGCCTCGGGAATGGCTCTAGGTTGATGGGCGTTCCTCAGCCTCAGGTCACGGCCCCGATGACACAGCCCTGCATCCGCATCACCACGGCAAAGGCCGCCGCCCGTGCCCGGTTCGCGGCCCGTGGCGGCGGTGATACCGCGGCAATCGACGCCCATATCGCCGAACAGCTGATGCTGTTGATGGACAAGGATTGCATGGCTGACGGCTGCACCGACAACCGCGACATGTTCGACCGGCTGGGCCGGGACGTCGATGCTTTCACCCGGACCCGGCCCGAAACCCCCGGGCCGATCTGATGCCGCTCCCCAGCCGTCGCCTCGCCGTGAAAGCCGCGCTCGTTGCGGCCAGCCTGCTTGCCGGATGCAGCACCCACTCCGTGCCCCCGTCGCGAACGGTTGCCCTTCCCCGGTCGGGGCCGGGTTGTATCATCGACCGGGTTGTCGATGGCGATACCATCGGCATCGCCTGCCCCGACGGTTCGGGCGGCACCGCCCGGCTTGTCGGCTTTGATACGCCCGAAACCTACCGACCAGCGTGCCCGGCGGAGCGGCGGCTCGGGCTGCAGGCAACCGCCTACCTGACCCAGCGGCTCGACGGGGCCGCGCAGATTTCCGTCGCCCCTGGTGGCGGGCGCGACAAGTATGGCAGGATGCTGCTGCAGCTCTATGTCGATGGGCGCGACATCGGGCAGGATATGATGGCGCAGGGGCTCGCGGTTGCTTATGACGGTGGCAAAAGGATCAACTGGTGCGAAAGGCTGACGGCATAAAATGACCCAGAAATCCGACAACCCCGCCGATCCGTTCAAGAAGGCGCTGGCCGAGGCCACCCGGGTCATGGCCGATGATCCCGATCTGGGCGTCAGCTATTCTGTCGATCCGCCGGGCATGAGCGACGATGCCGTGCGCCTGCCGCAGATCAGCCGCCGGATGACCCGCGACGAGGTGCTGCTCGCGCGCGGCACCGCCGATGCCTATGCGCTGCGCCGCAAATACCATGATGCCGCCACCCACAGCCGCTATCAGCCGCAGGGCGAGATGGCGCGCGATCTCTACGAGGCGATGGAAACCGCCCGGTGCGAGGCGGTGGGCGCCCGCACCATGCCCGGCACCGCCGGCAACATCGACTCGATGATCGGGGCCGAGGCCGCGCGCAAGGGCTATGCCGACATCACCAATGCCGCCGACGCGCCGCTGGCCCGCGCGGCGGGCTATCTGATCCGGCACCTCGCCACCGGCCGCGTGTTGCCCGCCGGCGCGCAGAATGTGATGGAGCTGTGGCGCGGCTTTATCGAGGAACAGGCCGGCGACACGCTCGACAATCTGGAAGAGACGCTGACGGATCAATCCGCCTTTGCCCGCTTCGCGCGGCAGGTGATCCGCGATCTGGGATATGGCGACCAGCTGGGCGACGACCCGGACATGGAAGACGAAGAACAAGACGATCAGAGCACCCAGTCCGACGAGGAGGAAGACCAGCCCGAAAGCACCGGCGACGATCAGGATCAATCGTCGGAAGAGAGCGAGGCCAGTCCCGAGCAAAGCCAGGACGACACCCAGGAGGCCGCCGAGGCGCAGGTGTCGATGGACGATCTGGCCGATATGGAAATGTCGGACGAGGCCGAGCTGCCCGAAGGTGACGCCCCGATGGAGCCGCCCCCGCCGCCGCCGCATTCGCAGGCCGATCCGAATTACGATGTCTTCACCACCGATTTCGACGAGGAGATCCGCGCCGAGGATCTGGCCGAGGCGGCGGAGCTGGAGCGGCTGCGCGCCTATCTCGACCAGCAGCTCGAGCCGCTGAAGGGCGCGGTCAGCCGCCTGGCCAACAAGCTGCAGCGCCGGTTGCAGGCGCAGCAGAACCGCAGCTGGGAGTTCGACCGCGAAGAGGGCATTCTGGATGCGGGGCGGCTGGCGCGCGTGGTGGCCAACCCGACGACGCCGCTGTCGTTCAAGGTCGAGAAGGATACCGAGTTTCGCGATACCGTCGTGACGCTGCTGCTGGACAATTCCGGTTCGATGCGCGGGCGCCCGATCTCGATCGCCGCGATCTGCGCCGATGTGCTGGCGCGCACGCTGGAACGCTGTCAGGTGAAGGTGGAGATTCTGGGCTTCACCACCCGCGCCTGGAAGGGCGGCCAATCGCGCGAACGCTGGCTGGGCGAGGGCCGCGCCCAGCAGCCCGGCCGGCTGAACGATCTGCGCCACATCATCTACAAACAGGCCGACGCGCCCTGGCGCCGGGTGCGCCCCAATCTGGGGCTGATGATGAAGGAAGGCCTGCTGAAGGAAAATATCGACGGCGAGGCGCTGGAATGGGCGCACCGGCGTCTGGTCGCGCGGCACGAGGCGCGCAAGATCCTGATGGTGATTTCCGACGGCGCGCCGGTGGACGATTCGACCCTGTCGGTCAACCCCGCGAATTATCTTGAAAAACACCTGCGCGACGTGATCGCCATGGTCGAGAAACGCAAGCTGGTGGAGCTGATCGCGATCGGCATCGGCCATGATGTGACGCGCTATTACGACCGCGCGGTGACGATCACCGATGTGGAACAGCTGGCCGGTGCGATGACCGAGCAGCTGGCCGGGCTGTTCGACAGCGACCCGCGGGCGCGCGCCCGCGTGATGGGCATCCGCAGGGCGAGCTGAGGCCGGAGCCAGAGTTTTCTTGCCTCCGGCGGGGATATTTCGGGAAAGATGAAAGCAGGAGCGCGGCGCATGTTTCAAAGGTTCGAGGCCACCACCCGCCCTGCCGACGGCCCGCCCCGGCTGGCGGATCTGCGCCGGCAGATGGCGGCCGCCGGGCTGGACGGGTTCATGGTGCCGCGCGCCGATGCGCATCAGGGCGAATATGTCGCGCCGCGTGACGAGCGGCTGGCCTGGCTAACCGGCTTCACCGGCTCGGCGGGGTTTGCCGTGGCCCTGCGCGACCGGGCCGGGGTGTTCATCGACGGGCGCTACCGGGTGCAGGTCCGGGCGCAGGTCGATCCGGCGCATTTCACGCCCGTGCCCTGGCCCGAGACCAAGCTGGCGGCGTGGCTGCGCGAGGCGCTGCCCGGTGGCGGCGTGGTGGGGTTCGATCCCTGGCTGCACACGTTCGAGCAGATCGACAAGCTGTTGGAAGAGCTGGCGGGCAGCGGTGTCGGCCTGTGCGAGAGCGACAATCTGATCGACCGGATCTGGGACGATCAGCCCGGCCCGCCGCTGGGGCCGGTTGTGCCCTATCCCGCCGCGCTTGCCGGGGAAGAGCATGCCGCCAAGCGCGGCCGGATCGCCGCGGAGCTGCGCGCCGCCGGGCAGAAGGCTGCCGTGCTGACGCTGCCCGATTCCATCGCCTGGCTTCTGAACGTCAGGGGCAGCGATATCGCCCGCAATCCGGTGCCGCATGCCTTTGCCATTCTGCATGACGACGGGCGGGTGACGCTGTTTGCCGATCCGGCGAAATGCGATGCGGCGCTGGCGGCGCATCTGGGCGCCGAGGTCACGCTACGCCCGCCCGTGGCCTTTGACGCGGCGCTGCGCAGCCTGCCCGGGCCGGTGCGGCTCGACAAGGCCAGCGCCCCGATCGCGCTGGCCGGGCTGCTGAACGAGGCCGGGGTAGAGATCCGCTGGGGCGCCGACCCCTGTCTCCTGCCCAAGGCCCGCAAGACCCCGGCCGAGATTGCCGGCACCACCGAGGCGCATCTGCGCGACGGCGCGGCGGTGGTGGAGTTCCTGTCATGGCTCGACGCCACCGTTCCGACCGCGCGCCTGACCGAGATCGACGTGGCGACCGAGCTCGAGGTCTGCCGCCGCGCCACGAACGCGCTGCGCGACATCAGCTTCGACACGATCGCGGGCAGCGGGCCGAATGGCGCCATCGTGCATTACCGGGTGACCCGGGACACCAATCGCGATCTTGCGCCGGGCGATCTGCTGCTGATCGACAGCGGCGGGCAGTATATCGACGGCACCACCGACATCACCCGCACGGTTGCCATCGGCGATGTGGGGCATGAGGAAAAGCTGTGCTTCACCCGCGTGTTGCAGGGCATGATCGCCATATCGCGCGCGCGCTGGCCGCGCGGATTGTCGGGGCGGGATCTGGAGGCGCTGGCGCGGTATCCGCTGTGGCTGGCCGGGCAGGACTACGATCATGGCACCGGCCACGGCGTCGGCGCCTATCTCAGCGTGCATGAGGGGCCGCAGCGCCTGTCGCGCAGCTCTGAGGTGGCGCTGGAGCCGGGGATGATCCTGTCGAACGAGCCGGGATATTATCGCGAGGGTGCCTTTGGCATCCGCCTCGAGAACCTGATCGTGGTGCAGGAGGCCCCGGCCCTGCCCGGCGGCGATGACCGGGCGATGCTGTGCTTCGGCACGCTGACCTATGTGCCGATCGACCGGCGCCTCATTCTGGCCGATATGCTGAGCGCCGAGGAGCGGGCCTGGCTGGATGCCTATCACGCGCAGGTGCGTGACAGGATCGCGCCGCGCGTGTCAGAGGCGGCGCGCGTCTGGCTCGGGCGTGCCACCGCCCCCCTGTGACCATCTGGACGCTGGATACGGCGACATGTAACTGTCATGAAGCGGCGACTAGTATGCGGCCGCAACGCAGGCCGACGGGGGAGAGCAGCCATGACAAACCACATCGCGATACGCAAGGCGGGCGGAAAATGGGTGGTGCGCGCCGGCGGCGCCGTTCTGGCCGAAAGCACCGATGCGCTGGAACTGTCCGAAGGGGCCTATCCGCCGGTGATCTATTTCCCGCGCGGCGATGTCGCGATGGCGTTTCTGGACGCGTCCGACACGCGCACGACCTGCCCGCACAAGGGCGAGGCGAGCTATTTCTCGATCGGCACCAAAAGCGAAACGCTGAAAGACGCCGCCTGGTCCTATGAAGAGCCGAAGGATGAGGTTGCGCGGATAAAGGGCCATCTGGCCTTTTATTCCACCGAAAAGGTCGCCGTCGAACAGCTTTGATCCGCGGTCAGGAATGTTCTTCGGCCGCCATGGCCGCAAGGGCGCGGTTATAGGCCCCCAGGGCATCCACGTGAAACAGCGCGCCCAGCAGGGTTGCCGGGGCCTTGTCGGTTGCCGGGGCGACGACCGGGATGAAACTGTGGCCGGTTTCGTCGAATACCGGCAGAGCGGTTTCCAGCGTTGCGTCGGGGCCGATGAACACCCCCTGCTCCATCAGCGCCAGACAGGCCTCTGGCGAGGCCGCGCCGGGCTTGTCCTTGCCGCGCATCACCACCCGCACCTTGTAGAGCGACAGAAGATAGGCCTGCGGCCCGGCGGCCACATGCTTGTTGGCACGCGCGAGCTGGGTCAGGAAGAACGAGCGATCCACCAGGCGCGAGGCAAGCGCTGTCGAGACCGACACGGCCACCATCACCGCCAGTCCGGTCTGCCAGTCGCCGGTCAGTTCGAACACGATCAGCGTGGTCGAGATCGGCGCGCCCAGCACGGCGGCCGCCACCGCCCCCATTCCGGCCAGCGCATAGAGGGTTTCGGAGCCCGAGATATCGGGGAAGACCGAGGTCGCGACGATGCCGAAGGCCAGCCCGGTCAGCGCGCCCATCATCAGTGAGGGTGAGAAAATGCCGCCCCCCATCCGCCCGGCCATGGTAATGGCCACGGCCACGCCCTTGAGCACGGCGAAGATCAGAACCTCGTGAAACACGAGCTGCCCCGTCAGCGCGGCGGATGTGGTTTCATAGCCCACCCCGATGATATGCGGGAAATAGATCGCCAGCCCGCCAAGCAGCGCCCCCGCCAGCGCCGGGCGCAGCCAGGACGGCACCCGCATCTCGCCCTGCAGGTAGTTGCCGACGTCGTCGGCCCAGAAGATCGCCCGCATCAGCAGCACCGCGACCAGACCGCAGACCAGCCCCAAAAGCAAAAAGGCCGGAAGTTCGACATAGACGATCAGGTCATTGTCGAGCGGCAGCGAAAATTCGGTGACATTGCCGAAGCTCAGGCGCGAGATCACCGTGCCGGCCACGCTGGCGATGGCGATGGGCGCGAAGGCGTGCACCGCGAAATGCCGCAGCACCACCTCCAGCGCGAAAAGCGCGCCGGCGATCGGCGCGTTGAACGAGGCCGAGACCGCCGCCGCCACCGCGCAGCCCAGCAGATCGCGCCCCGTCATGCCATTGGCATGGATACGCTCTGACACCCAGGAGGCGATGGTCGCGGCCATATGCACCACCGGCCCCTCGCGCCCGGTGGAGCCACCCGATGACAGCGTGATCAGCGAGGCCAGCGCCGAGGCCAGCCCGGCCTTGCGCTCCACCCGCCCGTCATGCAGGGCCGCGCCCTCGATCACGTCGGCGACGCTGCAGACCCGGCCGTCATCGGTGAACAGCCGCAGCAGGATACCCACCGCCAGCCCGCCGCAGATCGGAATGATCAGCACCCAGTACCACGGCAATGTCTGGGCGAAGCTGTGCAACAGACGCGGGTCATCGACGCCGTAGAACGCCCGCTGCAGCGCGTCGATCGCATGACGGAAGCCCAGCGTCACAAAGCCCGCGGCACTGCCGACGATCAGCGCGATGATCCAGAACTGAAGCTTGGACGGCCCCTCGCGCAGCAGCGCAGACCAGCCGTTGCGAACGGCGGTTTTCGCGTCACTGCGCTGCCGGTCGAGAAATGCGGAAAGCCGCTCGCCCAAGGCGGACCCATTCTGCCGGGCGTGTTTCCCCGGGCCTTTCCCGCGCCGCCCGCCTGGCACAGGATGCCCCTGCTGCGGCGCATCCCCGGCAGCGCGCGCCCGCGCCCATCCCCGAAGCGCCTGGCGCCGTCTCTTCCCTCTTAGGCGATCGGCCGGGCCGGTCCAAGCCCGATCTGGGCGCAGGGGGGCGAAAGCGCGCCGCATTTCGCGGCCATGCCCGGTGAGGGGCCATTGTCGCGGCCCGTTCCGGGCCGTTTCCTGCCTCGCGCCCTGGCGGGCGCTCAGGTGCCTCCGGCGGGGATATTTTCGGAAAGATGAAGCTCAGGCGCCGAGCAGGGCACGGGCGGCGGCGCGGGCCTCTTCGGTGATGGTGTCGCCGGCGAGCATGCGGGCGATTTCATCGACACGGCCGGTTTCGGCAACCGGCGTGACGGTGGAACGGGTCTTGCCCCGGCTGACCTGCTTCTCCACCCGCCAGTGATGCGCGCCCCGGGCCGCCACCTGCGGCGAATGGGTGACGACCAGCACCTGCCCGCCTTCGGCCAGCGCGGCGAGGCGACGGCCCACCGCGTCGGCGGTGGCGCCGCCGACGCCGCGGTCGATCTCGTCGAAGATCATGGTGATGCCGGAGGTGCCGCGCGTGAGGCAGACCTTGAGCGCCAGCAGGAAGCGGCTGAGTTCGCCGCCCGAGGCGATCTTGTCGAGCGGGCCGGAGGGCGCGCCGGGGTTGGTGGCGACGGTGAAGGTCACGCCATCCTGCCCCTCGGGGCCGGGATCGGCGGGGGTGATTTCGGTGGCGAAGACCGCGCGCTCCATCTTCAGCGGGGCCAGTTCGGCGGCCATCGCCTTGTCGAGCGCCCTGGCCGCCCTGATGCGCCGGGCGGTGAGGGTTTCGGCAGCGGCGCGATAGCCCGCTTCGGCCTGCGCCACGGCGGCGTGCAGGGCGGCGATATCGCCCTCGCCGGCGTCGAGCGCGGCGAGCCGGGCGCGCAGGGTCCGGGTGAACTCTGCCAGATCGTCGGGCTGTTGCCCGTGTTTGCGCGCAAGGCCGCGGATGGCGAAGAGGCGCTCCTCTGTCATTTCCAGCTCGGCGGGGTTGAAGCTGAGGTGATCAAGGCAGGCCTCCACCCCCTGCTGCGCCTCGCCCAGATCCGACAGGGCGCGGGAGAGTGCGTCGATGGCGCCGTCGAGCCGGCCCTCGGCCCGGTCCGACGCGCCTTCCAGCCAGCGGACGGCATCGCCCAGCAGGCCCTCGGCCCCGTCGCCGCCCATGGCGGTAAAGGCGCGCGCGATGTCTTCGCGGATACGGTCGGCCGCCTGCATCATGCGGCGGCGCGTGTCCAGCTCGGCCTCTTCGCCCGGTTGCGGATCGAGCGCGTCGAGCTCGGCCAGGGCGTGGCGCAGGAAATCCTCCTCTTCGCGCAGCGCGGCCAGCGCGGCCTCGGCCTCGGCCAGGGCGCGGCGGGCCTCGGCCACGCGGCGCCAGGCGGCGCGGGTGGCGGCCAGCGGCGCGGCGTTGCCGGCGAAGTCGTCCAGCAAGACCCGGTGCCCGCGCGGGTTCAGCAGCCCGCGGTCATCCTGCTGGCCGTGCAGCTCTACCAGCGTGTCGGACAGGGCGCGCAGCACCTCGCCCGAGGCGCGGCGGTCATTGACCCAGGCGGTCTTGCGCCCGTCGGCGCTGTTGACCCTGCGCAGGATCAGCTCGTCGCCGGCGGGAAAGCCCGCGTCGGCCAGCACTGCGCGGGCGGCATGGGATTCGGGCAGGTCGAACACCGCCACCACCTCGCCCTGCGCGGCGCCTTCGCGCACCAGCTCGGCCCGGCCGCGCCAGCCCAGCACAAAGCCCAGAGCATCCAGAAGAATGGATTTGCCGGCCCCGGTCTCGCCGGTCAGCACATTCAGGCCGGGCTGGAACGCGAGTTCCAGCCGGTCGATGATCAGCAGGTCCCGGATGTCGAGACTGCGCAGCATCGAAAGCCCCCCTGCCCCAGGGTCAGAGCCATTCGCCCTTGACCATTTGCCGATAGATCGCCTGCAGCCAGCCGGTCCCGAGCACATCCGGCTCCAGCCCCTTGCCCTGCAACAGCTTGTACCCGTCCTCATACCATTCGGTGGACTGATAGTTGAAGCCGAGAATCGCGCCCGCCGCCTGTGCCTCGTGATCCAGCCCCAGCGACAGATAGGCCTCGATCAGGCGATAGAGCGCTTCGGCGGTGTGGGTCGTTGTCTGGAAATCCTCGACCACCACGCGGAACCGGTTGATCGCGGCGGTGTAATGGCCGCGTTTGAGGTAGTAGCGCCCGATCTCCATCTCCTTGGCGGCGAGATGGTTGAAGGCCAGATCGAATTTCAGGATCGCCGATTGCGCATATTCGCTGTCGGGATAGCGTTCGATCACCGTGCGCAGCGCCTGCAGCGCCTGATAGGTCAGGCCCTGATCGCGGCCGATCAGGTCGATCTGGTCGTAGTAGCTGAGCGCCAGAAGATATTGCGCATAGGCCGCATCCTCATCGGCCGGATAGAAATCGATATAGCGCTGCGCCGACGAGCGGCTGTTTTCATAGTCCTTGTCGATGTAATAGGCATAGGCCTGCATGATCAGCGCGCGCTTGGCCCATTCGGAATAGGGGTAGAGCCGCTCGACCTCGCCGAACAGCACGGCGGCGTCATCGGCGTTGCGCGTGGTTTCCAGCTCGAACTCGGCCTTCTTGTAGATATCCTCGGCGGTCAGACTTTCCAGCGCCGGCTCTTTGTTGCCGCCACACGATGACAGCACGGCCAGCGCCGCCAACGCCCCGACAAGCCCCTTGAGCGATCTGCTTTTGCCCATGACCCGCAATACCTCTTTCCTAGTGCTCCGCGCGTGTGGCGTTCGGCGCGGCCTGCGCCGTGTCCTAGCACATAAAAATCGGAGGAAAAACGCTTTTACCGCGAAACCCGGTTGCTCAGGCGACGGCGCGCAGATCGGTGCGGCTGACGCCGACGCCCGGAAGGTTGCGCGCCAGCCGCGCGTCGCATGTTACCATGCGAAAAGCCTCGGGCCGGGCGAAAAGCGCCCGCAAAAGCGCGTTCGTCATGGCGTGGCCGGCGCGGTGCCCGGTATAGCGGCCCAGGATCGGCGCACCGGCCAGCGCGAGGTCGCCCAGCGCATCCAGCATCTTGTGGCGCACCGCCTCGTCGGCGTGGCGCAGCCCGCCGGGGCTGAGGATTCGGTCGCCATCAACCACGACCGCGTTGAGCAGGCTGCCGCCAAGGGCCAGCCCGTTGGCGCGCATCGCATCCACATCGCTCTGGCGGCAAAAGGTGCGGCTGTCGCACAATTCGCGGACAAAGGCGCCGTTGGCCATGTTCAGGCGTTTGTTCTGCACACCGATCACCGGATCGGTGAAATCGATGTGGAAATCAATTTCCAGCGTCCGGGCGGGCGAAAGCCGGGCCCAGGCATCGCCTTCGCGCACCTCCACGGTATCGAGGATCTCGATCGCGCGGTTCGGCGCGTCCAGCTCCTGCAGCCCGCGCGCGATGAACGCGCTGACGAAAGGCGCCGCCGACCCGTCGAGGATCGGCACTTCCGGCCCGTCGATCTCGATCAGCGCGTTGTGGATGCCGCAGCCGGCAAGCGCCGCCATCAGATGTTCGACGGTCGACACCGACACGCCCGCGTCATTCACCAGCCGGGTGCAAAGCCGCGCGGGCGAGACCACATCCCAGCGGGCGGCGATCAGCGGATCAGCGTCGGAAACGTCGGTGCGGCGGAACCACACACCATATTCAGCCGAGGCCGGGCGCACCATCATCCGCACGGGGCGCCCCGTGTGAAGACCGATACCGGCGAATCCAACCTGCGATTTAAGAGTGGTCTGCAATTTGCACCCGTCTTTCTTTTGCCCCGGCAGGCGGACCATGCCGCAGCTGCACATTTGAGGTACGGTCACCGGCCCGGAACCTCAACTCAAAGATTGTAACGCGCTGAAACATTGCGCGTCAGGCATCGGCGATTTGCCGCCGCGGGGGTGAGGTATATGATGCAAAACTCTGATTTAGAAATGAAAAAAGGCCGGTCAACCCGGCCTTTTCACGTAATTTTCGCAGTCAGATTTTAGTTGGCCTGACGCCGCAGGAACGCAGGGATCTCGATCCTCTCCTGATCCGGGTCGGTCTCCGCGGCTTCCTGCTGGCTTTGAACCGGGGGCTGGCGGCGCTCCGGCTGCGCGGCGCGCGCGGTGGCCTCCTGCGGGCTGCCGGCCATGCGGTTGATCAGCGAGCCGATGCCGAAACGCGCCTTGTCGGCGGCGCTCGCCGGGCGGGCGCTCGCGGCGTGATGCTCCGAAGAGCTGGTGCGCGGCGCCTTGGCAACGGCGGCCTGCAGGCGCGCCATGGCTTCGGGCGACGGCGTTCCCGGCGCGCGCGGGCGCGGCGCGACAAACACCTCTTCCTCGGGCTGCGGATCATCGGCAAGCGCGGCGGCAAGCGCGGCGTCTTCTTCCGATTGCGGCTGATAGGCCGGGGCCGGAAGCTCATCGTCCTGCGCATAGCTCTGGGCGGCAGCACGCGGCTCTTCCGCCGGGAACAGCGACGGCTCGGGCGTTTCCGCGGCGGCAGGCGTTTCCGCAACCGCCGGCGCGGGCGCTTCCGCCACGGCGGCGGGCTGCAGCGGTTCGGCCATGCGGCGGCGCGGAACCGGCGTGTCCATCACCACATTGCTGGCGTCGATCCCGGTGGCGACAACCGATACCCGCATGAACCCTTCCATGGCGGTATCCAGCGTCGAGCCGACGATGATATTGGCCTCCTGATCCACTTCCTCGCGAATGCGGTTGGCGGCTTCGTCGAGTTCGAACAGGGTCAGGTCGTAGCCGCCGGTGATGTTGATCAGAACACCCTTGGCGCCGCGCAGGCTGATTTCATCGAGCAGCGGGTTGGCGATGGCTTTTTCGGCAGCCTGAACCGCGCGATCCTCGCCCTCGGCCTCGCCGGTGCCCATCATCGCCTTGCCCATCTCGTCCATCACGGCGCGAACGTCGGCGAAATCCAGGTTGATCAGGCCGGGGCGCACCATCAGGTCGGTCACGCCCTTCACGCCCTGATAGAGCACATCATCGGCCAGGCTGAACGCGTCGGTGAAGGTGGTCTTTTCATTGGCCAGGCGGAACAGGTTCTGGTTCGGAATGATGATCAGCGTGTCCACAACCTTCTGAAGGGCCTCGACACCCTCCTCGGCCTGGCGCATCCGCTTGGCGCCCTCGAACTGGAACGGCTTGGTCACGACGCCGACGGTCAGAACACCCAGCTCGCGCGCGGCCTGCGCGATGATCGGCGCCGCGCCGGTGCCGGTGCCGCCACCCATGCCGGCGGTGATGAAGCACATGTGCGCGCCTGCCAGATGATCGACGATTTCCTCGATCGCCTCTTCGGCGGCGGCGGACCCGACCGACGGCCGCGCGCCCGCGCCCAGCCCTTCGGTCACCTTAACGCCCATCTGGATCTTCGCCGGGGCGTTCGATTGCTGCAGCGCCTGGGCATCGGTGTTCGCGGTGACGAATTCCACCCCGTCCAACTGCTTCTCGATCATGTTGTTGACGGCGTTGCCGCCTGCCCCGCCCACACCGAAAACAGTGATCCGGGGTTTGAGTTCTTCATGCTCCGGCATTGTGAGTGTCAATGTCATTGATCTGTCCGCCTGCGTTGTTCTTTTACTCGGCACAATACGCCGCTGTGGTCCTTTATTCGCTTGATTCTACCGTTTCGAACAGGGCTGGTCACGAAAAAAACGCAAAAAAACCCACAAAATATTGGGGACCGAAGGGCCGCATTGGCGGTATTTCGCCGCTCACACAGTATCTTGCGGTCACCAGTTATCCTTAAACCAGCGCACCGCTCTTTTCAGCGATTTCGCCGGATACCTCTCTGCCGGGATCTCAAAGTCCCACCACTCATCCTGTGGGTGTGCCGCAAACAGGCACAGCCCCACCGCCCCCGAAAAGGCCGGGCCCGTCGCCGCCTGCGGCAGGCCCTGCACACGCAGCGGCCGGCCAAGGCGCACCTGCTGGCCAAGGATTCGGCTGGCCAGCCCGTCGAGCCCCGGAATCTGGCTGCCGCCGCCGGTCAGCACGATCTGCTGGCTTGGCAGATGCTCGAACCCGGCCGCATCGAGCCGGGCGCGCACGTCCTCCAGAATCTCCTCGACGCGCGGGCGCATGATTCCGATCAGCTCGGCCCGGCTGACGGTGCGCCGGTCATGCTCGTAATCGCCGGTGTCGCCGCCGATCTCGATCATCTCGCGGTCGTCCATCCCGGTGGCGACCACGCCGCCATAGAAGGTCTTGATCCGCTCCGCCGTCGAAAGCGGCACCTGCAGCCCCTTGGAAATATCCGCCGTCACGTGATCGCCGCCCATGCGCACGGAATCGGCATAGATCATGTGTTTCTTCATGAAGACCGACACGCCGGTCGCGCCGCCGCCCATGTCGATACAGGCCGCGCCCAGCTCCTGCTCATCCTCGACCAGCGACGAGATGCCCGAGACATAGGCCGAGCTTGCCAGCCCCGCCAGCTCCAGGTCGCAGCGCTTGATGCAATAGAGCAGGTTCTGCACCACATGCGCATCCACCGTCAGCAGATGCATGTCGCAAGCCAGCCGGTTGCCGATCTGCCCGCGCGGATCGTTCATCCCCGACCGGTGGTCCAGCGCGAAATTCACCGGCTGGGCATGCAGCACCTCGCGCCCGTCGCCGAAATCGGGCACGTCGCAGGCGGCAAGAACGCGGGCCACGTCATCCTCGCTGACGACGCTGTCCACCAGATCGATCTCGCCATCCAGCCCGTAAGACCGCGGCTGCGCCCCCGACATGCAGGCGATCACGTGGTCGACCCGCAGGTTGGCCATCTTCTGCGCCGCCTGAACGGCGGTGCGAATGGCGCGCTCGGTTTCCTGCATCGCGTCGATCTCGCCAAAGCGCACCCCGCGCGAACGGGTGGTGGCCGCCCCGATCACCCGGAACGACGATTGCCCCGCCAGAGAGCCGACGCCATCACCGCCGGAAAACCGCTCCGGCCCGTCAAAACGCAGCACAAGACAGGCGATCTTGGAGGTGCCGACATCCAGAATCGCGATCACGCCCCGGTCCATCGCCTGCTTGCGCATCCGCCGCATGGCGCGCTGTGACTGATAGAGATCGGTCATCCCTTGATTGCTCCTGTTTCCAATGTTTTCACGCGCCGCAGTTCTTCCACGGCTTCGGGCGACATACGCAGCGTCGGGCGGTCGGCATTGCGCATGTCCACCGCCATCAGATCCCGCTCCAGCATGTCTTCGGCCTGATCCAGCGCGATCACACGCTCCAGCGCCTCGACCGCGCCCCGTTCGGGCAGCAGGATGCGCTGGTCACGGTCCAGCACCACGTCCCAGCGGCGTTCGCCCATCCGCACCAGCCCGCGCAGCCGCCCGGCCAGCGGCCGCGCCGCCTCGATCAGCGCCAGCGCCTCGGCCACCTGCGCATCGGCCCCGTCGCCGGCGATCAGCGGCAGGTCGGGCCGGTCGGTACGCGCGCCCAGCGGCGCCACCCGGTGACCCTCGCCATCGAGCAGTTCCAGCCCGTCGCGGCTGCGCCAGATCACGGTGGGAATGCGCTCCTGGATCGACACCTGCAAAATGCCGCCCGGCCGGATCTGCAGCCCGGCCCCGGCCACCGCATCCAGCCCCAGAATGGCGCGGCGCATCTCTTCAAGCTCCAGATCGAACGAACTGACGGGGAAATCCAGCGGAACGATCTCGCGGATATCCTGATCCAGCTCGCCAGACGCGCCGTCAATCGCCATGAGCTTGACCATGAACTCCGGCCGCTCCTCGATCGCGCGGCGCAGGTCGGAAAACACCAGCCCCAGCTCCTCGCGCCGCTGCTGATCGGCCAGGTACCAGCCCACCGCGAACACCATGCAGAACGAGGGTAGCCCCACCCGCAGCAAAGACCGGAACAGCGGCGTCAGCCACAGCCGGTGCAGCCGATAGGCCAGACGCGTCGGCGCCGGGTCACGCTTCGCAGGTTCGGGCGCGGCTACCGGTTGCATGACGCATCCTCCACCATCCAGCGGCACAGCGCGCCAAAGGACATGCCGCAATGCGCCGCCTGCTCTGGCGACAGCGATGTCGGCGTCATGCCCGGCTGGGTGTTCGTCTCCAGCAGGAACAGCCCGCGCAGGCCCCGCGTCTCGTCCCAGCGGAAATCGGTGCGCGACACGCCCCGGCAGCCCAGCACGTCATGCGCGCGCAGGGCGTAGTCCATGCAGGCGTCGAAAATCTCGGCCGGCACGTCGGCAGGCAGCACATGGCGCGAGCCGCCCTCGGTGTACTTGGCTTCGTAATCATACCAGCCGTCGGTCAGAATATCGGTGACCCCCAGCGCCCGGTCGCCCATCACCGTGGTGGTCAGCTCGCGCCCCGGCACGAACGCCTCGACCATCACGACATCCGGCATCTCCGCAGAAAGCTGCGGCGGCCCGTTCGCCGCCTCATGCACCAGATAGACCCCGACCGAAGACCCCTCGCTGTTCGGCTTGACCACATAGGGCGGCTCCATCACGTGACGCGCGCGCACCTCAACGGCGGGGGCCAGCAGGCTTTCGGCCACCGGCAGCCCGGCGGCGCGAAAGGCCATCTTGGTGCGTTCCTTGTCCATCGCGAGGGCCGAGGCCAGGACGCCCGAATGGGTATAGGGGATGCGCAGCCATTCCAGCAGGCCCTGAACGCACCCATCCTCGCCCCAGCGACCATGCAGCGCGTTGAAAACCACATCGGGCTGAATCTCGGCAAGGCGTGCACAGAGGTCGGCGCCCGCATCCACGCGCACAACCTCAAAGCCTTCTTCCCCAAGCGCGGCGGCGCAATCCCGCCCCGATACCAGCGAAACCTCGCGCTCAGCCGAGGATCCGCCCATCAGAACCGCTACTTTGGGGGCTGCCCTGCTCGACATACCCACCACTGGTGCCTCGATTCGGAGCCTTATAAGTGGCCCCTGAATTTGATTATTTCCGCGGTGCCGGTTCACCGACCCGCATGATCTCCCATTGTAGGTCTATTCCGCTCTTTTGGAAAACCTTTTTTCGCACCTGCTCGCCCAGATTTTCCAGATCCGCCGCCGTGGCCCCGCCGGTGTTGATCATGAAGTTGGAATGCATCCGCGACATCTGCGCGCCGCCCACCGTGGCGCCGCGCATCCCGGCATCGTCGATCACCTTCCACGCCTTCAGCTCATGGGTGTCATCCGCCCGCCCGGTCGAGCTGAAGCCGGCCGGGTTGCGAAAGGTCGATCCGGCGCTGCGCTCTCTGGTGGGCTGGCTGGCGTCGCGCCGGGCAAGCTGATCGGCCATGCGCGCCTCCAGCGCGGCGGGGTCGCCCGCCGGCGCTTCGAACACCGCCTCGATCAGCACCCAGCCGTCGGGCAGGTCGCTGTGGCGATAGCCGAATTTCAGATCCTCGGGGGTCAGCGTCACCACCGCGCCGGCCCGCGTCACCGCCCTTGCGTACAAAAGAACGTCTGAAACATACGAACCGTAGCATCCGGCGTTCATCCGCACCGCGCCACCGATGGCACCGGGGATGGTGCGCAGAAAGGTCAGATCCACCCCGGCCTGCGCCGCCTTGCGCGCCACATGCGCGTCCAGCGCCGCCGCGCCTGCCGTCACCCGGCCGCCCTGCACCGCGATGCCGTTGAACCCGCGCCCCAGCCGGATCACCACCGCCCGCAGCCCGCCGTCGCGCACGATCAGGTTGCTGCCCACGCCCATCGGAAACACCGGCACCGCAGGATCGAGCGCGGCCAGAAACGCCGCCAGGTCATCGACATCCGCAGGCTGAAAGAGCCAGTCCGCCGGGCCGCCGACCCGCAGCCATGTCAGATCATCCAGCGACCGGTCCGGCGTCAGCGTGCCGCGCACCTGTGGCATCGCGCCCCTCATGCCCCGTCCTCGCCGTTACGGCGCCCCAGCGCGAACAGCGCGGCCGACAGCACGCCGGTTCCGATCCATGGCAACAGCACCCCGAGGGGCGTGTTCGCGCCGAAGCCCGTGCGCGCCAGATCGGCGCGCAGCGCCGCCCAGGTCACGATTACCGCCGTCGAGTAAAGCGCGAAGATCACCAGAAAGTCGCGCCCCTTGCGGGCCAGCCCGTGGGTCAGCGCCTGATAGGCGATCACCGGTGCCGCCGCCCAGGTGCCGTAAACCAGAATTTCCGTATAGCCCGCCATCGCGCCCCCCGTTTTCAGGGACCTTTACCGCGCAACAGCCGCGCGCACCAGCGGGCGAAGTAATAGACCGGCCAGCGCAGCATCGACATGCCCGCCGCCAGCACCAGAAGCCCCCAGACCGGCCCGTTCTGATAGGTGACGTAGCCAAGCAGCGGAATGCCGGCGGCGATCAGCCCATAGGCCAGCGGCCAGTTCAGCCGGGCCGGAAGGAAGGCGATGCCGGTGGCGGCAAGCGCCCAGAAACACGCCAGGATCAGCGACAGGTTCATTCCCGCCCCTCCCCGCCGCCGGGGCGCAACGCCCGGCGCAGCAGATAGAAGAGCGGCCTGCGAAACATCGACGCGGCCCCCGCGACAGCGGCAAGAACGACCCAGACATCATGCTGCCAGCCCAGATACCCGATCAGCACCGGCGCCGACACCAGCAGCGCGAGGCCCGGCGCGTATTGCAGCCGCATCGGCAGAAACGCGGTGATGGTCGCCGCGAGTGCCCAGAGGCAGGCCAGTGTGAGCGACAGGGTCATGCCGGCCCCAGCAGCGTCATCGCCAGCGCGGCCAGCGCGGCCAGAAGCCCGGCATAGGGCACGAACATCGGCACCCGGAACGGCGCGAACGGCGCGCGCCGCTTCAGCGCGATCAGCGAAAGATTGACCACCGCGAACACCGCCAGCAACAGCGAAGAGGTCATTTCCGCCAACGCCGCCACCGGCAGGGCCAGCGCGCCAAGGATCACCGCCGCGCCAACCAGCAACGTCGCCTTCACCGGCGTGCCGAAGCGCGGATGGGCGTGATGGAACAGCGCCAGCCGCCGGTCGCGCTTGCCCAGGCCGAACAGCACCCGCGCGGCCATGACGATCTGCGCCAGCACCCCGTTCAGCGCCGCCACCCCCGCGATCAGCGACAGAAAACCCGCGCTGTTGTTGCCCTTGCGCGCCTCCCACACCAGCGACAGCGGGCGCGTGCTGTTGGCCAGCGCCTCGACCGGAACGGCGCGGACGGCGGCAAGGCTGACCCCGGCGTAGATCAGCGAGGTCACAAGCAGCGAAATCAGGATGGCGCGCGGCAGGGTGCGCTCTGGATGCTCCACCTCTTCGGCCATGTTCACGATATCCTCGAAGCCGATGAAGGCGAAAAACGCCAGCACCGCGCCCATGCCCACACCCGGCCAGAAAATCTCGGGCGGGGCGCTCCAGGCCGGTACCGGCGCCGCAGTGGAGCCGGCCCAGATCACCAGGCCAAGCCCGATCAGCTCTATCACGGTAAAGATCGCCGCCACCGCCATGCTTTCCAGCACCCCGATCAGCGCCACGGCCAGCAGTGCCGCGCCGAGCCCTGCCACCACCCATTCGAACGGCAGGTCGATGACTGCGGTCAGGTAACCGGCGCCGCCGCGCAGCACCGCCGCGGCCGAGATCGTGCCGGCCAGCACGATGCCCAGCCCCACCACAACCGACAGCCAGTGGATTTTCAGCCCCTGATCGACATAGGCGGCCTCGCCCGCCGCTTCGGGGATGCGGGTGGACAGTTCGGCATATGACAGCGCCGAGGGCGCGGCGACCAGCCCGGCAATCAGAAACGACAGCGGCGCATAAACCCCGGCCTGCCCCGCCACCGCGCCGACCAGAACATAGATCCCGGCGCCGATCATCACCCCGATGCCATAGGCCGTCAGCAGCCCCGGCCCGATCCGCCGCTTGAGCGCCTCCGCCACCGGCCTCAGGCCTTTTCCAGCCGCGCGGGCAGGTTGTTGGCCCAGGCTGAAATCGTGCCCGCGCCCAGGCAGACCACCATGTCGCCGGGCCCGGCCTGTTCACGCACCAGCCGCACCAGATCGTCTTCGCTGACGATGGCGCGGGCGTGGCGGTGGCCGTGGCGGATCAGCCCCGAGACCAGATCATCGCGCGACGCGCCTTCGATCGGGTCTTCACCGGCGGCGAACACCTCGGCGATGGCCACCACGTCGGCATCGTTGAAACAGGTGCAGAAATCGTCGAACAGCGTATGCAGGCGGGAATAACGGTGCGGCTGATGCACCGCGATCACGCGGCCGTCGGTGGCCTGGCGCGCCGCCTTGAGCACCGCGGCGATCTCGACCGGGTGATGGCCGTAGTCGTCGATAACGGTCACGCCGTTCACCTCGCCCACCTTGGTGAAACGCCGGTTCACCCCGCCGAACGCGGCCAGCGCGGCGCGGATCTCGTCGCGCTTCATGCCAAGCTGCCGGGCCACGGCCACGGCGGCCAGGGCGTTCGAGACGTTGTGATCGCCGGGCATCGGCAGGCTGCAGCCCTCGATCACCATGTCCTCGGCCTGCAGCGCAATGTCGAAATGCGCGACACCCGCCTTGTAGGTCAGGTTCACCGCCCGCACATCGGCCTGCGCGTTGAAGCCGAAGGTCACCACGCGGCGGTCGGTGACGCGGCCCACCAGCGCCTGCACCTCGGGGTGATCGGTGCAGCAGACCGCCAGACCGTAGAACGGGATGTTCGACACGAAATCGTAGAAGCCCTGGCGCAGGTTTTCGAACGTGCCCCAATGCTCCATATGCTCGGGGTCGATATTGGTGACGATGGCGATGGTCGCGGGCAGACGGTTGAAGGTGCCGTCGCTTTCATCCGCCTCGACCACCATCCACTCGCCCTCGCCCATCCGGGCGTTGGAGCCATAGGCGTGGATGATGCCGCCGTTGATCACCGTGGGGTCGAGCCCGCCCGCATCCAGCAGCGTGGCGACCATGGTGGTGGTCGTGGTCTTGCCATGGGTACCGGCGACGGCGACATTGGATTTCAGGCGCATCAGCTCGGCCAGCATCTCGGCCCGGCGCACCACGGGCAGGCCCATGCGGCGGGCGGCGTCCAGTTCCGGGTTTCCCGGCTTGATGGCGGAGGAGATTACCACCACCTCGGCATTTTCCAGGTTCTCGGCGCGCTGGCCGACGAAGATCGTGGCGCCGAGCCCGGCCAGCCGATCGGTGATCTTGCTGGCCTTCAGATCAGAGCCCTGCACGGTATAGCCCAGGTTCAGCAGCACCTCGGCGATGCCGGACATGCCGATGCCGCCGATACCGACGAAATGGATCGGGCCCACATCGGTGGGAAGTTTTGTTGCCGCGTTCATGCCTGTTGCCCCTTGCCTGCCAGCGCCTCGACGATCTCCACCAGCCGCTCGGTCGCGTCCGGGCGGCTGACGCCCAGGGCCGCGTGGGCCATATGCACCGCCGCATCGGGGTTGGTGAGAACCGCGCTTATCTGCTCTGAAAGCGCGGCAGGCTCAAGGGCGGATTCGGGGATCATGATCGCGGCATCCGCCTTTACCAGCCCGCGGGCATTGGCTGTCTGGTGATCCGCCGCCGCGGCCGCGAAGGGGATCAGGATCGACGGCCGGCCGATCACGCTGATATCGGCGACCGAGGATGCGCCGGCGCGCGAAATCACAAGCTGTGCCTCGCTCATGCGGCGGGGCACGTCGTGGAAAAATGGCTGAACATCGGCACCGATCCCGTGTTCGGCGTAGAATTGCGCCACGCGCGCGCCATCCTCGTCACGCGCCTGGTGCGACACGCGGATATTGCCGCGCAACGCCTCGGGCAGGGCTGCGATGGCGGCGGGCACCACATCCGACAGGATGCGCGCGCCCTGGCTGCCCCCCATCACAAGCAGCGACATCGGGTAGTCGCCCGGCGGGATATAGGGCGCGCCCGCGCGTTCCAGCACCGTCGCGCGCACCGGATTGCCGGTATGAAAACTCTCGACACCCTCGGGCAGTTCGGTCGGCCAGGTGCCGCAGGCCACCGCATGGACGCGGGTCGCGAAAAGCTGGTTCACCCGACCCAGCACGCCGTTCTGTTCGTGGATCATCCGGGGCAGCCGCAGGATCGTGGCCGCCGCCACCGCCGGGATCGCCGGGTAGCCGCCAAAGCCCACAACGACATCGGGCCGGTCCCGCAGCATCTTGGCCGCCGCCGAGATCACGCCGCCTGTCAGCCGGAACGGCACCGCCGCCCTGGCCAGCGCCCCGCCCCGCGCGAAGGTGGCCGATGCGATCTGCTCCACCTCCACCACATGCGGAAAGCCGCCCGCGTAGCGCGCGCCGCGCGCGTCGGTCGAAAGCTTCACCCGCCAGCCCTTGCGGATCATCGCCTCGGCCAGCGCCTGGGCGGGGAACATATGCCCGCCGGTCCCGCCCGCGGCGATGACCAGAAGCGCCGCCTTGCCGGCCATTGCTACCGCCCTTTCCGCATCAGGATATCGCCGATTTCACCCTGCGGGCGGGTCCGGGTGAAGGCCAGCAACATGCCGACGGCGATGCCGCCCGCGATCAGCGACGAGCCGCCATAGCTGACGAACGGCAGGGTCATGCCCTTGGCCGGCAGCAGCCGCACCGCCACGCCCATGTTGATCAGCGCCTGCACGCCGAACACGCAGGCCAGCCCCGAGCCCGCCAGCCGGATGAACGGATCGCGCTCTTTCATCAGGCGGAACAGCGAGCGGATGACGATGACCGCGAACAGCACGATGATCGCCAGCACCAGCAGCAGCCCGTATTCCTCGGCGGCGACGGCGATGATGAAATCGGTATGGGCATCGGGCAGCGATTGCTTGACCTGCCCCTCGCCGACGCCGACGCCGAAAAAGCCGCCCTCGCGGATGGCGTTGGTCGCATAGCCAAGCTGGGTGCGCGGATCGAGATCAGCCGACAGGAAGCCGTCGATCCGGCGGGCGAAATGTTCGGAATTGTTATAGGCTATGGTGCCGCCGAAGACGGTCAGCCCGGCCATCCCGACCAACAGCATGAACGGCGCACCGGCTACGAAATAGATCACGCCCCAGGCAAACAGGATCAGCGCGGCTTGCCCGAAATCGGGCTGCATCGCCAGAAACCCGACGATCACGATGGCGATGCCGAAGGAAAACAGCCTGCCCGGCGGGCCGTTCACCTCCTGGCTGGCGGCCATCAGCCAGGCGGCCAGGATGATGAACCCGGGCTTGAGGAATTCCGAGGGCTGCACGCTGGCGAAGCCAAGCGAATACCAGCGCACCGCGCCCTTGCCGAAATCTGTGCCCAGCACCGGCAGCAGCGCCAGCGCCGCGAAGGCGCCGAAAAAGCCCAGCACGCCCAACCGGCGCACCAGATCGGGCGACATCATCGAGGTGAAGAACATCACGCCCAGGGCCAGCGTGCCGAAAAACGCCTGCCGTTCGACGTAATGGAACGGCGCAAGCCCGTTGCGCGCGGCCAGTGGCGGCGACGAGGCCAGCCCCAGCAACAGCCCGATCCCGAACAAAAGCAGGATGCACGACAGGGTCCATTTGTCGATCGTCCGCCACCACCGGGGAAGAATCGGTTCACCGGCCCGCATCGGCACGGTGCCGTACACCATTTCCGTCATGAATGTTCGCCTTGCTCTGCCTGCCTCTGCCCGTTTGCCGGGTCTCGGGTGCAGTCTAGCGCGATTTGCGCCGCAACGCCAGCCATCTGACACCCCGGGCCGACGGGATTGCACCGCCGCCACGCGCCCCCTAGTCTGCCGCCATCCGCGCGCGCGGGCCGCTCCTCGACCCTTGCAGGTTTCCTCGCCGCGATCCGCGAAGAGAGCCGCAGGGCCCGACGGGCGCACCCGCGCCGCATCACAAAGGACAGACCCGCCGGTGACCAGACCCAACATCCTGTTCCTGTCGATCGAGGATCTGAATGACTGGATCGCGCCGCTGGGCGGCCATCCCGATACGATCACCCCGCACCTGACCCGGCTGGCCCGGCACAGCGTGGTGTTCGAACGGGCCTATGCCGCGGCCCCGGCCTGTTCGCCTTCGCGCGCGGCAACGCTTTATGGCCGGAACCCATGGGAAACGGGGATCTACGGCAACGCACACCGGCCCAACCACGCGTTTCCGCGCGGCCGGGGCCTGTCGCTGGTCGGCGGCCTGCAAAGCGCCGGGTATAAGACCTTTGGCGCGGGCAAGGTGTTCCACGTGCTCAAGGGCCAGTTCGATCACGACGAATGGACCGAATACCATGGCCAGGAACCAGACAGCTTTGCCCCGATCAGCCGGTCGCAGAAATCCGGCGCCCTGGGCAGCAACTCCGATTTCGGCCCGGCGCCCGACGATACCCCGCAATATGACGAGTTGAACACCGAGTGGATCACCCGCCGCATGACCGGCGGCGCCGAAGGGCAGTTCTGGGCGCTGGGGCTCTATCGGCCGCATCTGCCCTTCATCGTGCCGAAGCGTTTTTTCGACCAGTTGCCGGCGGTGGTCGCCGATCCGCCGGGGCTGGGCGCCAACGGGTTCGCCCCCGACAACGCGGCGCCGCTGGCCGGGCTGCCGCGCCCGGCGATGAGCTTCGTGCGCCAGAACGCCGGGCTGGGAAAGGCGCTGCATGCGCAGGGGGAATACAAGGCATTCCTGAAAGCGTATCTTGCCTCGATCTCCTATGCCGACGCGCTGCTGGGCCGGGTTCTGGACCGGATGGATGAACAGGGGCTGTGGGGCAACACCATCGTGGTGCTGTGGTCGGATCACGGCTGGCAGCTGGGCGAAAAGCTGGCCTTCCGCAAATTCACCCTGTGGGAGCGCGCGCTGCGGGTGCCGCTGTTCATCGGCGGGCCGGGCATCGCCCCGGGCCGGGCCGGCGATCCGGTCAGCCTGACCGACATCGCGCCGACGCTCTTTTCACTGGCCGGCCTGCCCGCGCCCGGCCGCTTCACCGGGCAGGACATGGCCCCGCTGCTGCGGGGCGAGGCGCAGGCGCTGCGCGGGCACGCGCTGTCGGTCTGGGGCCATGATCTGATGAGCGATCGCCCGAAGCTGGCGTTTTCGGCGCGGTCCCGCGATTTTCGCTTCATCCGCTACTGGACCGGTCATGAAGAACTGTATGATCACCGGGCCGACCCGTTCGAACATGCCAATCTGCTGCAGGCCCCGGATGATGGCGCGCTGGCCGCCGTGGTGCGGGCGCACCGGGCGATGCTGCCCGTGGCGCCCTGCCCGCCTGTCAATACCGCGCCGCCGCGCCACCGTTGGCAGGCGGCGCGGAAGATGAGCCCGGCTCAGAGCACCACGACATCCAGCGGCGGGAAGCCGTTGAAGCCGACCGACGAATAGCTCGACGTATAGGCGCCGCAGTTGCGGATGATAAAGCGGTCACCCGCCTTCAGCCCCTGCGGCAGTTGCACCGGGCGCTTTTCATAAAGCACATCGGCACTGTCGCAGGAGGGGCCGGCCAGGATGCAGGGGCCGGTCGCCTCGTGATCGCGGTCGGTGACGAACTGATAGCGGATCGCCTCGTCCATGGTTTCGGCCAGGCCCGAGAACTTGCCGATGTCCAGATAGACCCAGCGGAAGGCGTCGGCCTCGGATTTCTTCGACACCAGCAACACTTCCGCGGCGATCATGCCGGCCTCGGCCACCAGGCCGCGGCCCGGCTCCGCCATCACGCGGGGCACATCGCCAAAGCGTTCGGTCACCAGCTCCATCACCCGTGCGGAATATTTGGTCGGGTGATCAATCGCCTCGCCATAAAAGGCCGGAAAGCCGCCGCCGATGTTCAGCAGGGTCAGCGCGTGGCCTTCGGCGCGGGCGCGGTGCCAGATTTCGGCGATCTGGTCGAGCGTGGCGGTCCACATCTCGGCCCGGCGGGTTTGCGAGCCCACGTGGAACGAAAAGCCGACCGGCTCCAGCCCCAGACGGGCGGCCAGCGCCAGCAGATCCAGCGCCTTGTCACGGGCGCAGCCGAATTTGCGCGACAGCGGCCAGTCGGCCTCGGACGCATCGACGATCAGGCGGATATAGACCTGCGCGCCGGGGGCGTGCTTGGCGATCTTTTCCAGCTCTTCCTCGGCATCGGCGGCGAACAGGGTGATGCCAGCGTGATGCGCGAAGGCAATGTCGGAAGCGCGTTTGATGGTGTTGCCGAAGGAAATCGTTTCGGGCGCGGCGCCGAGGCCGAGGCACAGCTCGATTTCCCCGCGCGAGGCGGCATCGAAATGCGAGCCGAGGTTTACCAGCGTCTCGACGATCTCGCGCGCGGGGTTGGCCTTCACGGCATAGTGGATATCGGCATGGCCAAGCCCGGCTTTCAGCGCGCGGTATTGTTTGGCCACGGCCTGCGTGTCCAGCACCAGCGTCGGGCGGTCGAACTCATTCGACCGGATATAAGCCTCAACTCGGGAAACAGGCGCAACAGCAGTGCGGCCGACGAAATCGGTGATCGTAGCGTTCATGGTCATCTCCAATAGACCCGGCCAAAGAATGACCGCTCACTTCCAAGGAGACGTTACCGTCGCTACATAAACGCGGGCGGCGGAACCGCCGGCCAGAGGCGCGTGCGTTGGCGTCTGTGAGGGCGCAGATAGGGCCGCGCATGAGTCGGCGCAAGAGGGTATTTTCATCTTCGCGCGAAATTTCCGCAGAAGCGCAAAGCGTTGCCTCCGCGCCGCAGATCCGGGGCACAGAAATACCACCGCTCGATGCCCCGCTTGCTATAGTGGCTCTGGACACAAGCGGGGTACGGATATGAAAGTCGGGATCGTCGGGGCGGGAATGGTGGGAAGCGCGGCCGGATATGCGCTGGCGCTGACCGGAACGGTCAGCCGCGTCGTGCTGGTCGATCTCGACGCGGCGCTTGCCCGCGCCCAGGCCGAGGATATCGCCCATGCCGTGCCTTTCGCCTCTTCCACGGTCATCGAGCACGGCGACTATCCCGCGCTGGCGGGCGCGTCGGTGGTGATCCTGGCGGCGGGCGTCGGCCAGAAACCCGGCGAGACCCGGCTGGCGCTGCTGGCCCGCAATGCCGCGGTGTTCCGCGAGGTGACGGCGCGTGTGCTGGAGCACGCGCCGGATGCGATCCTTCTGGTGGCCTCGAACCCGGTGGATGTGATGACCCAGATCACCACCCGCCTGACCGGCCTGCCGCCGGAGCGGGTCATCGGCTCGGGCACGATCCTGGATACCGCCCGGTTCCGCAGCCTTCTGGGCCGGCATCTGGGGATCTCGCCGCGCTCCGTCCATGCCTATGTGCTGGGTGAGCATGGCGACAGCGAGGTTCTGGCCTGGTCCAGCGCCCGTGCCGGGTCGGCGCCGCTGGCATCCTTTGCCGCGCAGGTGGGCGCCCCGATCACCGGGCATGTGCGTGACGCGATCGACGATGGCGTGCGCAATGCCGCCTATACGATCATCGCGGGCAAGGGCGCCACATGGTATGGCATCGGCGCCGGCCTGTCGCGGATCGTGCGCGCCATCGCGCAGGATCAGAATGCGGTGCTCTCGGTCTCCATCGCCACGCAGGACGTGCTCGGGGTGCACGATGTGGCGCTTTCCCTGCCGCGCATCGTCGGCGCCGCGGGCGTGACGGCCCATCTGATGCCCGACCTGGCGGATGACGAGGCCGCCGCGCTGATGAAAAGCGCGCAGCTTCTGAAGGATACGGCCGACGCGGTCTGCCTGTAGGGCGCGTCACTTTGCGGCTTGCGGATTGGGGCTCTGCCCCAAACCCCGGGATATTCAGGCGAAAAAGAAGGAGGCGTTTTATCCCGGTTCGGCCGTTCGCGCCAGCGCGGCGGTGACCTGGGCGATGAAATCCTCGCCGCGTTTCTCGAAATTGTCATACTGGTCGAAACTTGCCGCCGCAGGGGCGAGCAGAACGGTTTCTCCCTCCGCCGCCTCGGCCGCAGCACGGGCAACGGCGCGGGCCATCGTCTCGCTCACCTCATGAGGCGTCTCGCCCAGTTGCAGAGCGAACCGGCCTGCCTCGCGCCCGATGACATAGGCCTTCACCACATGGCCGAGCTGTTCGAGAACCGGCCCCAGGCCGCCCTCTTTTTCCAGCCCGCCGCAGATCCAGCGGATGCGCGGGAAAGCGGCCAGCGCCTTGGCCGCGCTGTCGGCGTTTGTGGCCTTGCTGTCATTGACGAACCGGACGCCCCCCGCCTCCGCCACCAGTTGCGACCGGTGGGGCAGCCCCTGAAAGGAGTGGAACGCCTGTTCGATGATCTTCGGCGCCAACCCCAAACTGCGCACCGCCGCATAGGCCGCGCAGGCGTTCTGATGGTTGTGCGCACCGGGCAGCCCGGCAATCCCCCGCAAGTCGAGCGACGCGATCTGCCGCCCCTTGCGGTATTCCGACAAGAACCCCTTGCGGGCGAACACGGCCCAGCCCGGCCCGTCCAGCTTTCGCGCGGCAGAGATGCGGATCAGCCGGTCATCGGCGGCACTCTCAGCCATCTGGTTGGCCAGATACTGCCCTTCGACCTCATCCACGCCGATGATCGCCCGGTCCGGCCCGCCTTCGGCGAACAGCCGGCGTTTCGCGGCGAAATAGCCACCCAGCCCTGCGTGCCGGTCCAGATGATCGGGCGTCAGGTTCGTGAACACGGCCACATCCGGGGTCAGCGCGCGCGCCAGTTCGGTCTGATAGCTCGACAGTTCCAGCACGACCACCCCGCCATCCCCCGGCGGGTCGATATCCATGACCCCGCGGCCGATATTACCCGCCAGCTGGCTTTCGCGGCCGGCATACGTCAGCACATGGTGGATCAGCGCCGCTGTGGTGGATTTGCCATTCGATCCGGTAACCGCGATCACCCGCGGCGCGGTTTCCAGATTGTCCCATTCATCGGTGGCGACCGAGCGAAAGAACAGCCCGATGTCATTGTCCACCGGCACACCCGCCGCCCAGGCAGAGGCGATGATCCGGTTCGGCACAGGATAAAGATGCGGGATCCCCGGCGACACGATCAGCGCCGCCACATCCCGCCACGCCCCCTCGCGCGTCAGATCGTGAACAGCAAACCCTTCCGCCCCGGCCCGCTCCCGCGCATCCGCGCTGTCATCCCAGACCAGCGGCTCGGCCCCGCCTGCCCGCAGCGCCCGCGCGGCGGCAAGACCGGACCGGCCCAGCCCCAGAACCGCGATACGCGCGCCACTATATCCGCGAACTGCAATCATCTCCCAAACCCCGCTCGGGCGGGCGCACCCCCGCCCCCTTCATCTTCGTTCAAATATCCCGGGGGGTGAGCGGGCCGCAAGGCGCGCGAGGGGGGCAGCGCCCCCTTTCCCCTACCGTAACTTCAGCGTCGCCAGCCCGATCAGCGCCAGGATGAGCGAAATGATCCAGAACCGGATCACGATCTGCGGCTCGGCCCAGCCCTTCTTCTCGAAATGATGGTGGATCGGCGCCATCAGGAACACCCGCTTGCCGGTGCGCTTGAAATACAGCACCTGGATGATGACGCTCAGCGCCTCGACCACGAACAGCCCGCCGACGATGGCCAGAACGATCTCGTGCTTGGTGGCAACCGCGATCGCCCCCAGCGCGCCACCCAGAGCCAGCGAACCGGTGTCGCCCATGAACACGGCCGCGGGCGGTGCGTTATACCAAAGAAACCCCAGCCCGCCGCCGATCAGCCCGGCGCAGAAGATCAGGATCTCGCCGGTACCCGGCACGTAGTGAACATCGAGATATTCGGTAAAGTCGACCCGGCCCACCGCATAGGCGATCACGCCCAATGTGCCCGCCGCGATCATCACCGGCATGATCGCCAGCCCGTCCAGCCCGTCGGTCAGGTTCACCGCGTTGGCCGATCCCACGATCACGATCATCGAGAAGGGCACGAAGAAGACCCCCAGGTTGATCAGCGTGTCCTTGAATACCGGCAGCGCCAGCTGGTTGGTCAACCCTTCGGGATGCACCATCGAGGCCGCGAACCCGGCGACGGCGGCGATGATCAGCCCCAGGCTCATCCGCACCTTGCCGGGCACGCCCTTGGTGTTGTTCTTCGATACCTTGGCGTAGTCGTCGGCGAAGCCGATGGCCCCGAACCCCACCGTGACGAACAGCACGATCCAAATATAGGGATTGTCGAGCCGCGCCCAGAGCAGGGTTGAAACGATCAGCGCGCCAAGGATCAGCACACCGCCCATGGTGGGCGTGCCGGCCTTGGTTTCAAGGTGGCTCTGCGGGCCGTCATCGCGGATCGGCTGGCCATGCCGCTGGCGCTTGCGCAGCAGATTGATCAGCGGCCGCCCGAAGATGAACCCGAAGATCAGCGCCGTGAAAAACGCCGCACCCGCCCTGAAGGTGATATAGCGAAACAGGTTGAAAACATCGCCGCCATCGGAAAATCCGGTCAGCCAATAGAGCATACGCCCAGCCTCTCATTTTTCATTCGGGACCGCTTGTCCCAATTTTCGCAGGGCGTCAACCACCAGCGACACGCGGCTGCCCTTGGAGCCTTTGACCAGCACGACGTCCCCAGCATCCGCGATCGCATGCGCCCGCGCGGCCAGCGACTGGGCGGTTTCATGCCACTCGCCGCGCTGTGCGCGGGGCAGCGCCTGGTAGAGCGCCCGCATCCTGGGGCCGACACAATGCACCAGGCTGACAGGCTTCAAGGACGGGTCATCCGCGACGGCGCGGTGCAGCTCCGCCTCGGTCGGGCCAAGCTCCAGCATGTCGCCAAGTACGGCGATGCGCCGGCCCTTGGCCACACGGCCAAGGCCATCGCGCGGCTCGGCGGCGGCCAGAACCTCCAGCGCGGCGCGCAACGAGGCCGGGTTGGCATTGAACGCGTCGTCGATCAGTTCGAAGGCCATGCGTTCGTCCACCGGATCGAGCTGCAGTTTTTCGCGCGCGCCGCGGCCCGTGGGCGGCTGCCAGGCAGCCAGATCGCAGGCGGTCAGGGCGCGGTCGGCCCCCAGCGCATCGGCCACCGCCAGCACCCCCAACGCATTCATCGCGAAATGCCGGCCGGGGGTGTGGATCTTGAACAGAATGTCGTCGCCCCTGGCACGCGCCTGGGCGATGGTGGCATCCGCGCGCAGCGTCACCTCTTTCAGGCAATAGTCGGCCTCGGCCCCGGTGCCGAAGGTGACCACACGCGCGCCGACCTGCCGCGCCTTTTCGATCAGGATCGGCGAGACATCCAGATCGGCATTCAGCACCGCAACCCCGCCCGGTTCCAGCCCGTCGAGAATGCTGGCCTTTTCACGGGCAATCGCGGCAATGCTGTCGAACGCCTCCAGATGCGCGGCGACGACGGTGGTGATCAGCGCCACATGCGGCCGGGTCATCGCCGTCAGCGGGGCGATTTCGCCCGGATGGTTCATGCCGATCTCGATCACCGCGAAATCCGCCGCCCGCGGCATCCGCGCAAGGGTCAGCGGCACGCCCCAGTGATTGTTGAAGCTTTTCTCGGCGGCGTGAACCTGCCCCTGCCCGGCCAGAACCGCGCGCAGCATTTCCTTGGTCGAGGTCTTGCCGACCGACCCGGTCACGGCGACCACCCTGGCTGCGCTGCGGGCCCGTGCGGCCCGGGCCAGCGCCCCCAGCCCGCGCAACACGTCATCGACGATCAGCAGCGGCGCATCCTTCGCCACGCCATCGGGAATGTGTGACACCAGCGCCGCGGCGGCGCCGTTCTTCAGCGCCTGCGCCACGAAATCATGGCCGTCGCGCACGTCTTTCAGCGCCACGAACAGATCACCCGGCACCAGGCTGCGGGTGTCGATCGACACGCCACCCGCCTGCCAGGGCCGCGTGCTGCGCCCCCCGGTCGCGGCCTCGGCATCCGCAGAGGTCCAGAGCGGCGTCATGTCACGCGCCCGTCAAGCGCCGCGACCGCGACAGAGGCCTGCTCCACATCGTCGAACGGAAACACGTCATCGCCGATGATCTGCCCGGACTCGTGGCCCTTGCCCGCGATCAGCAGCGCATCGCCGGGCTGCAGCGCATCGACGCCGCGCAGGATCGCCTCGGCGCGGTCGCCGACCTCTGTCGCATCCGGGCAGGCTTGCATTATTTCTGCACGAATATCGCCCGGAACCTCGCTGCGCGGGTTGTCATCCGTCACGAACACAACATCGGCGTGTTCCGCCGCCGCCCGCCCCATCAGCGGGCGCTTGCCCCTGTCACGGTCACCGCCCGCGCCGAACACGACGATCAGACGGCCCATTACATGCGGGCGCAGCGCGCTCAGCGCCGTCTTCAGCGCATCGGGCGTGTGGGCGTAATCGACAAAGACCGACGCGCCGTTGTCTCGGGTGGCGGCAAGCTGCATCCGGCCGCGCACGGTGATCAGATCGGGCAGCGCGTCGAACACATGCAGCGGCTCGGCCCCGCCGGCAATCGCCAGCGCGGCGGCGACCAGCACGTTTTCGGCCTGAAAGCCGCCGATCAGCCCCAGCCGCACCTGATGCGCCAGCCCCTGCCATTCGAACCGGAGCTGTTGCCCGGTGGCGTCGAACCGCTGTGCGAGGATCTGCAGATCGGCCTCGTCCGAGCGGCCGACGGTCAGCAGGGTCTGCCCGCGCGCGCGGGCGATCATCGCCATCTCGGGGCCGCGCGGATCCTCGAGGTTGATGACGGCGGTGCCTTCCTCGGGCAGGACGCGGGCAAAAAGGCCGGCCTTGGCCGCGAAATATTCATCGAAATCCGCGTGGTAATCCAGATGGTCCTGGGTGAAATTCGTGAACGCCGCCGCGGTCAGCGCCACCCCGTCGAGCCGCCGTTGCGCCAACCCGTGTGACGATGCCTCCATCGCCACATGGCTGACGCCGGCATGGGCCATCTCGGCCAGCAGGCGGTGCAGGGTGATGGGTTCGGGCGTGGTATGGTTCAGCGGCGCCTCATAGGCGCCTTCGACCCCGGTGGTGCCCAGATTGGCCGCCTCGTAACCCAGCAGGGCCCAGATCTGCCGGGTGAAGCTGGCCACCGATGTCTTGCCATTGGTGCCGGTCACCGCCACCACCACCTCGGGCTGCGCGCCGAACCACAGGGCCGCGGCATAGGCCAGCGTCTGGCGCGGATCCTCGGCCACCACCAGTGCGGCGTCGGATGCGGCCAGCTCTTCCCTGGCGATGCGGGCGCCCTCGGCATCGGTCAGCACCGCGCCCGCGCCCATCCGCAGCGCGTATTGGATGAACGCGCCACCATGCACCCGCGTACCGGGAAGCGCGGCGAACAGATGCCCCGGTTTCACCAGGCGGCTGTCGACCGACAGGCCGGTGATCTGCGCCTCGCGCCCGGCCTTTGCGGTCAGCCCAAGCTCTGCCAGTGATTTCGCCTGTGGCTGTGTCGCCATTTTCGCCCCCACGGCTGTCAGTTTCCGGTGAGTGTTACCGCGAAGCCGGGCTGGGGTTCAATCTCTGGTCGCAGGCCAAGCAGCGGCGCGGCGCGGCGGATGATCTCTGCGGCGACGGGCACCGCCGTCCAGCCGGCGGTCCGGCGCGGTTCGGGGCCTGTGGTGTCTTCGGGCTCATCGAGGGTGACGACCAGCACGTATTTCGGATCGTTCGTCGGAAAGACCGAGGCGAATGTGGTGATCACCTTGTTATCGTAATAGCCGCCGCTCGGTCTGGGCTTGTCGGCGGTACCGGTCTTGCCGCCCACCGAATAGCCGGGCACCTCGCCGAAGCTGGCGGTGCCGCGCACCACCACCTGACGCAGCATTTCGCGCGCCGCGGTCGAAGTCCGCTCGGAGACCACACGCTCGCCGGTGGCCGGGCGCCCGCCGGCCAGAAGCGTCGGCTGAACCCGCTTGCCCCCGTTCAGAAGCGAGGAATAGGCCGTGGCCAGATGCAGCGGGCTGGCCGAGAGCCCGTGGCCGTAGGACACCGTGATCGTGTTGATATCCGACCAGCGCGGCGGCAACAGCGGCCGGGCGCCCGGGGCCTCGACCAGCTCAACCGGGGTGGCCTCGAAGAAGCCCAGCTTGCCGAGGAAATCACGCTGACGTTCGGTGCCGATCTGCAGCGCGATCTTCGCGGTGCCAACGTTCGAGGATTTCACGATCACATCGGTCACCGACAGAAGCGGGCCGTAGTTCTTGTTGTGGAACTCGCCAATCCGGTGCCTGCCCCAGACCAGCGGCGCATCCGCATCGACCATTGTATCGGGGTTGACCAGGCCAAGCTCCATCGCCTGGGCCGCCGCGAAAATCTTGAAGGTCGAGCCAAGCTCATACACGCCCTGAACCGCGCGGTTGAACAGCGGGCTGTCGGACGCGTCGCCCTCGACCAGGGGGCGCGGGCGGTCATTCGGGTCGAAATCGGGCAGCGACACCATCGAGACGATCTCGCCCGTGTGGGCATCCATCATCACCGCCGCCGCGCCCTTGGCGTTCATCAGCTTCATGCCGCCGAACAGCACCTGGCGCACGGCCGTCTGCACCGTCAGATCCAGCGAAAGCCGCAGCGGCTGGCCGCCGTTGGCCGGATCGCGCAGGTAGGTGTCAAAGGCCTTTTCCACCCCGGCCGTGCCGATCACCTCGGCCGAGCGGACACCCTCGCGCCCGAAACTGGTGCCGCCCAGAACATGCGCGGCCAGCTTGCCGTTGGGATAAAGCCGCATCTCGCGCGGGCCGAACAGAAGGCCGGGATCGCCGATGTCATGCACCTGCTGCATTTGCTCGGGGCTGATTTTCTTTCGGATCCACAGGAACTTGCGCTTGCCGGTGAACTGGGCCAGCAGCTTTTGCTCGTTCAGGTCGGGAAATATCTTGGCCAGCGCCCGCGCCGAACCTTCCTTGTCGATCATGAGCGGCGGCTGGGCATAAAGGGAATGCGTGGCCAGGTTGGTGGCCAGGATGCGCCCGGTGCGGTCTGTGATGTCGGCACGCTGCGCGACGATGGCGGCGCCGGAGGCCGCGGCCCGCGGCTCCTGCGGCTCGGACGCGGCCAGCAGGCCCATCCGCGCACCCACGGCCGAAAAGGCACAGAAGAACAGAACCCCGAGGATCAGCAGCCGCCCCTCGGCCCGGGTGCGGGCCTGATCGCGCATCTGCTCCTGGCGCAGGCGCAGGTTCTCGCGTTCGATCGCGTCGGGGTTTTCGCCCTTGGCGCGGGCTTCCAGGATACGGGCCAGCGGGCGCAGCGGCGTGCGGATCATTCCGAAGCCTCCCATTTTCCGACCACCTCGACCGAGGTGATGATCGGCGGCAGATCGGGCAGCGGATAGGCCACCTGATCGATCAGGCCGAACTGTTCGGGGCGCAGCGGCAGCAGGCCCAGCCGATCGAAGTTGAGGTCGGCCAGTTCGCGCAGCCGGTCGGGCCGGTTCAGATAGGCCCATTCGGCCCGCAGCATCGAAAGCGAGGCCCGCATCTGCGCGATGTCGCGCTGCAACGCCTCGGTTTCCTTGATCACCTGCTGGGTTTCATAGTTTTCGCGATAGGCCCAGAAGGCCAGCCCCATCACCGCAAGCGCGGACAGAACGAAAAAGAGGCTGCGCATTATCCGTTTCTCCCTGTCATCAGCGCGGGCAGGCCCAATGCCGCCCGATCCACATCACCCGCAGGCGCGTCGGTGCGCACCGCCACCCGCAACTTGGCCGAGCGCGCGCGGGGGTTTTCCGCCAGTTCCTGGTCATCCGCCCCGATCGCGCGGCGCGACAGCAGCCGGAACTGCGGCGCCTGCTCTTCGGTCTCGGGCGCATAACGGTTGGCCCGCCCCGCCCCGCCGGACCGGGCCTGCAGAAACCGCTTCACGATCCGGTCTTCGATCGAATGGAAGGACACGACCGCCAGCTTGCCGCCCGGCTTGAGCGCCCGCTCGGCGGCGCAAAGCCCTTCGACCAGCTCGCCCAGCTCATCGTTCACGGCGATGCGGATCGCCTGAAACGAACGTGTCGCGGGGTGGCTCTGGCCCGGCTTGGGGCGCGGCAGGCAGCGTTCGATCACCGCGACAAGCTGCGCGGTGGTCTCGAACGGCTGGGTCTTGCGCGTCTCGACGATGGTGCGCGCGATGCGGCGCGAGGCACGCTCTTCACCGTAGTGATACAGGATGTCGGCCAGCGCGGTTTCATCCAGCTCGTTCACCAGATCGGCGGCCGACGGGCCGGACTGGCTCATCCGCATGTCCAGCGGCCCCTCTTTCATGAAGGAAAAGCCACGTTCCGCCTGATCGAGCTGCATTGACGACACGCCGAGATCCAGCACGACCCCGTCAAGCGGCACGTCGGAATAGGTGTCGAGCTTCGAAAACGTGCCTTCGACCAGCACCAGCCGGTCGCCATAGGCTTCGGCCCAGCCCGCGGCCATGTCGAACACGGCCGGGTCGCGATCCACGCCGATCACCCGTGCGGCGCCGGCCTCCAGCAGGCCGATGGAATAGCCGCCGGCGCCGAATGTGCCATCCAGCCACAGCCCCTCGACCGGGGCCACCGCCGCCAGAAGCGGACGCAGCAGAACGGGAACGTGGGGGCGTGAGTCTGAAGCGGGGCGTTCAGCGGCGGCCATTTTCTAGTGCACCGTCTTGGGCTTGCCGGGAAGAAGCGTGAGCGGATCGAAATCCTCGGGGTAGTCTTCCTCGAAACTTTCCATGAAGGCGGCGTTTTCAGCCTCGAAGGTTTCGGGTTTCCATATCTGGAACGTGTCGCCGGAGGCGATGAAGAAGGCCTCGCCCTCCAGTCCGATCTTTTCGCGCAGCTTTTGCGGCAGCACCAGGCGACCGTCGCCATCCACCTCGGTGGGGTGGGACTGGCCGTTGATCAGGCGCTCGAGCATCCGCCGCTCGGGCGAGCCGCGCTGCATCTGCTCGATCTGGTCAGACACCTCTTCGATCGCCTCGATCGTGTAAACTTCGAGAAATTTGCGGCGGTGATCGCCATAGACGATGACCAGTTCGGGGCGCAGGCCCTCTGTCCAGCTGGGATCGCCGGCCTCCAGCACGCGGCGAAACAGGGCCGGGATCGAGACCCTGCCCTTTGCGTCCACCTTGAAGGTGTATTCGCCTCTGAACCTGCGCGCCACTGTCCCGACGCTCCTTTGCTGCCGCTTTGGCCGTCTGAAACGAAAACGGCGGATTGAGCTGCTGCCACTGCCCAATCCGCCGCCCTCGTCCCATCTCTGGGTGTGTCCGGCTACGCATGCCACCTGGGGGGATGTCTGCTCGCTCGCGCGCCGGATCTTTGTGTTCGGTGAAAGCGGGTGCCTGTATGAAACCTGACTTGGTGCCTTTGTTCGGGGTTCTTGAACCGCCCCTGTAAGCCCGTCTTCATCCGATGACCAAGGGATGCCATGGGATTTCATGGAAATCAACAGGTTTTCACGGGAACAAGACACAAGATGATGGGTTGAGAGGGTGTGGAAAACAAGCTCTGGGGGTGCCCGACGCAATCACAACACAGCAGCTAGATGCCCATGTCGATTTACACACAAAATGTAGAGAATCTTCGGCCGTGCCAACAATTCCCGTAATTTCCCGAAAAAATACGCGAGATCACGGCGCCGTGTCGAATTTTTGAGGAATCAACGGCGAATCCCGCCGGAATGCGGCGAAATCAACCGCCCCGGGGCGATTGATTCGCCCTGCGGCGCCCTGCGGGCAGCCATTTCCCATGTGTTCCCGTACGGGGTCAGGCCATCCCGCCGGCGACCAGCCGCGCCGCCAGCGCGGCATAGGCATCGGCGATCGGCCCCTCGCCCGCTGCGACGGGGCTGCCGGCGTCACCGGCCTCCCGCACCTCCAGCGCGAGCGGCAGTTCACCCAGAAACGGCACGCCGATCCGCTCCGCCTCGGCCTTTACACCGCCATGGCCGAAGATATGCGCCTCGTGCCCGCAATTGGGGCAGATATACATCGACATATTCTCGATCAGGCCCAGCACCGGCGTGTTCAGCTTGCCGAACATGTCGATCGCCTTGCGCGCATCCAGAAGCGCCACGTCCTGCGGGGTAGAGACGACAATCGCCCCGGTCAGGTGGGTACGCTGGCACAGGGTCAGCTGCACATCCCCGGTGCCCGGCGGCAGATCGACGATCAGCACGTCCAGCGCGCCCCAGGCCACCTGCCCCAGCATCTGCTGCAGCGCGCCCATCAGCATCGGCCCGCGCCAGACCACGGCCTGATCGGGATCGACCATCAGACCGATCGACATCAACGTGACCCCATGCGCCGTCAGCGGAATGATCGTCTTGCCATCCGGTGAAGCGGGTCGTTTGCTGACCCCCATCATGCGCGGCTGTGACGGACCGTATATATCGGCGTCCAGCAACCCCACCCGGCGCCCCTGACGCGCCAGCGCCACCGCCAGGTTCGAAGACACGGTGGATTTGCCCACGCCGCCCTTGCCCGAGGCGATTGCCAGAATGCGGTCAACGCCGGCAACCTTCTGCACGCCCCCGCCTTCGGGGTGGCGCCCGATCTTCAGCGATGGCGCCTCGCCCTTCGGCGCGGATTTCGCGGCGGGCTCATGCGCCGTCATCACCACAGACACCTTTTCGACCCCCGCAAGGCGCTTTACCGCATCCTCGGCGGCCTGGCGCAACGGCTCCATCGCGCGGGCCGCCGCCACATCCGGCACCTCGATCACGAAACTCACCGAGGATTCGCCCAGTGAAAGCGCGCGCACCAGATCGCGCGAAACCAGATCACCACCATCGGGCAGGGAAATTCCGCTGAGCGTGTCAAGAATGACGTCACGGGATATCGGCATCTGGGGCCTCCTTGTTGCGCGCCCCCAACATGACCATCCAACACGCAAGGACAAGGGCAAATAGTTTGCTTCGGTTACGGGCAGTTGCTCAAAACTACGTCAGCATAACTTATGCAAATGCTGCATGGCGGCATTGCCTAAACGCCCATTGTGCAACTGCAGCATTACCGTATCTTGAGATCAACGAAACGCGGGGACGAACGCAGCCCGCTGAAAACACTAGAATACGATACAGGATAACGAAAATGGCACACGCACAGCAAATACATGTCGCACAGAGCGGCCTGGCTGAGTGGCTGAAATCGGGCGTCTCGGCAGCCCGTGAATGGATTTCGCGTCGGCGTGTCTACAACCGCACGGTCGACGAGCTTTCGACGCTGACGGCGCGCGAGCTGTCTGACCTGGGCATCAGCAGGTCGATGATACACTACGTGGCCCGCGACGCGGCGCACGGGAAATAAAGAATTCGGTTCAGGAAACCCTTCCTCCTCCCTGGGTTTTCTGCCTTTAGCGGCGGCATCTTCCTCCTCCCTGATGTCGCCGCCCTTTTACACCGGGGCAAATGCCCCACCGAGTTGCGGATGGCCTCCTCCTCCTCCCTGAGGTCCCCGCAGATCAGAACGGCAGCGCCCTCCTCCTCCCTGGCGCTGTCGTTCGCAAACAACCGGGGCCCGGTCGCATCGCGACCCAGCCCCTTCGAGATGCGGCAGGCCTCCTCCTCCTCCCTGAGGCCTTCGCAGTTCAGAACGGCAGCGCCCTCCTCCTCCCTGGCGCTGTCGTTCGCAAACAACCGGGGCCCGGTCGCATCGCGACCCAGCCCCTCCGAGATGCGGCAGGCTTCCTCCTCCTCCCTGAGGCCTTCGCAGAACAGAACGGCGGCGCCTTCCTCCTCCCTGGCGTCGCCGTTTTCTGTTTCTCAGATGCAATCATCCTTGGGCAGGCTCATGACGGCACAGCAGTCAGGCCTCGCGGCGCCGGCCACGCGACCACAGTGCTGCCGCTGATCCCGGATCTGACCTAGAAGGGCACGTCATCGGCCTGGGCGGCGGTCACGACGAAACGCGCCACAACCTTTTTCGCACCGGCCTTGTCGAACTCGATATCCAGCTTGTCGCCCTCGATACCCATCACCGTGCCGTAGCCGAATTTCTGATGAAACACCCGGTCACCGGCGGTGAAGCTGGATACGGCCTGCGCATCAATCACAATGTTACGGCTTTCCCGCGGCTGGCTGACCGGCCGCGTCTGGCTACGCTCTTGCAGGCGCTTCCAGCCGGGAGAGTTATAGACATTGGCAGAGGCAGCCCGCTCTTCGATTCCACCTTGCATTCCGGCGGCGCCATAGCCGCCGCCATACAGCCCCGGCGGCGTCAGCACATCGACGTGATCCTCGGGCAGTTCGTCGATAAAGCGCGAAGGCAGCGCCGATTGCCACTGGCCATAGACACGCCGGTTGGCGGCAAAGGAAATCGTGCACAGCTTTTCGGCCCGGGTAATGCCGACATAGGCCAGGCGGCGCTCTTCCTCGAGCCCTTTGAGGCCGGTTTCATCCATCGAGCGCTGGCTGGGGAACAGGCCATCCTCCCAGCCGGGCAGAAAGACGGCGGGGAATTCCAGCCCCTTGGCGCCGTGCAGCGTCATGATCGAGACCTTGGCGCCCGTCTCTTCGGTTTCATTATCCATGATCAGCGCGACATGTTCGAGGAATCCTTGAAGATTCTCGAACTGTTCCAGCGCCTTGACCAGCTCCTTGAGGTTCTCCAGTCGGCCCGGCGCCTCTGGCGTCTTGTCGTTCTGCCAATGCTCGGTATAGCCCGATTCCTCCAGAATCATCTCGGCCAGCTCAATATGGCCCGCCCTGTCGCCCAGCGCTGCACCATGCCAGCGGCCGATGCCGTCCAGCAGTTTCTTCAGCTCCACCGCGCCCTTGCCCGTCAGCCCTTTGGCGGCCAGCAACAGGCGCGCCCCTTCGACCAGTGAAACGCCATTGCCGCGGGCCATTGCCTGCATTTTCTGCTGCGCCTTGTCGCCAAGGCCGCGTTTGGGCGTATTCACAATGCGCTCGAACGCCAGATCGTCGTCGGGCGACACGGCGACGCGGAAATAGGCCATCGCATCCCGGATCTCCATCCGCTCATAGAATCGCGGGCCGCCGATCACGCGGTACGGTAGGCCGATGGTCAGAAACCGGTCTTCGAAGGCGCGCATCTGATGCGAGGCGCGCACCAGAATCGCCATGTCATCCAGCGAAAGCGGCTCCAGCCCCCGCGTGCCCGACTGCAGCGCTTCGACCTCTTCGCCAATCCAGCGCGCCTCTTCCTCGCCGTCCCAATGGCCGATCAGGCGCAGCTTTTCGCCGCCCTCGGCCGCTGTCCACAGGGTTTTGCCCAGCCGGCCCTTGTTGGCATCAATGATGCCCGAAGCGGCGGCCAGAATATGCGCGGTGGACCGATAATTCTGTTCCAGCCGAACCACCGTCGCGCCGGGAAAATCCTTTTCGAACCGCAGGATATTGCCCACCTCGGCGCCGCGCCAGCCGTAGATCGACTGATCGTCATCACCCACGCAGCAGATGTTGCGATGCCCGCCCGCCAGAAGCCGCAGCCACAGGTATTGGGCAACGTTGGTATCCTGATACTCGTCCACCAGGATATAGCGGAACCAGCGCTGATACTGCTGCAACAGGTCATCATGGGCCTGAAAGATCGTGACCACATGCAGCAGCAGATCGCCGAAATCGACGGCGTTCAGCGTCTTCAACCGGTCTTGATAGGCGGCATACAGCGCCACGCCGCGCCCGTTGAAGGCCGACGCCTCGGCCGCGGGCACCTTGTCGGGCGTCCAGGCGCGGTTTTTCCAGTTGTCGATCACGCCGGCCAGCTGCCGCGCGGGCCAACGCTTTTCGTCGATATTGGCCGCAACGATCAGTTGCTTGAGCAGCCGAATCTGATCATCCGTATCCAGAATGGTGAAATTCGATTTCAGCCCGACGAGTTCGGCATGGCGGCGCAACAGCTTGACGCTGATCGAATGAAACGTTCCCAGCCAGGGCATGCCCTCGATCGTCTGCCCCAACAGCCCGGCCACCCGTTCCTTCATCTCGCGGGCGGCCTTGTTGGTAAAGGTCACGGCAAGCACTTCGTTGGGGCGTGCGGTGCCTGTGTTCAGCAGATGCGCGATCCGCGCGGTCAACGCCCTGGTCTTGCCCGTGCCCGCCCCCGCCAGCATCAGCACCGGCCCCTCCAGCGCCTCGACCGCCGCGCGCTGCGCCGGGTTCAGCCCGTCCAGATAGGGCGCGGGCCGCGCCGCCATCGCGCGCGCCGCCAGCGACTGCTTCGCCCCGGCCTCGAAGGCCTCATCTTCGTCAAACCTGCTCATACTTGGTAATCTAACTTGGTTCAGCTTCGAGTTAAAGAAGTGTTCGCAAATTGTTCTTGGCGCAATTGGACAAATTCCTTCACCGATCTGAAGGTTGTGCAATAGAAGGGAGTGACCATGCCGCCGCGATGCAGCATAATCCGTCCGGTGAAGACATCCGCCCTGCCCCGTCGGGCCAGAGCGTAACCAAGACAAGGGAGAGCCCCGACGATGCCTGATTTCCAGAAGATCCTGATCGCGAACCGCGGTGAGATCGCAATCCGGGTGATGCGCGCGGCCAACGAGCTGGGCAAGCGCACCGTTGCCGTTTATGCCGAGGAAGACAAGCTGAGCCTGCACAGGTTCAAGGCGGATGAGGCTTACCGGATCGGCGAAGGGATGGGGCCGGTTGCCGCCTACCTGAGCATTGAAGAGATCATCCGCGTGGCCCGGATGTCGGGCGCGGATGCCATTCATCCCGGCTATGGGCTGTTGTCGGAAAACCCGGAATTCGTCGAGGCCTGCGAGGCCGCCGGCCTTACATTCATCGGCCCCAAGGCCGAAACCATGCGCAAGCTGGGCGACAAGGCCAGCGCCCGGCGCGTGGCGATCGAGGCCGGGGTGCCGGTGATCCCCGCCACCGAGGTTCTGGGCGACGACATGGAGGCGATCCGCAAGGAGGCGGCCGAGGTCGGCTATCCCTTGATGCTCAAGGCCAGCTGGGGCGGCGGCGGGCGCGGGATGCGGCCGATCATGGGGCCGGACGAACTGGAGGAGAAGGTGCGCGAGGGCCGGCGCGAGGCCGAGGCCGCGTTCGGCAATGGCGAGGGGTATCTGGAAAAGATGATCATCCGCGCCCGCCATGTCGAGGTGCAGATCCTGGGCGACAGCCACGGCAACATCTATCATCTGTGGGAGCGCGATTGCTCGGTGCAGCGGCGCAACCAGAAGGTCGTGGAGCGCGCCCCTGCCCCTTATTTGACGGACGCGCAGCGCGAGAACCTGTGCCATCTGGGCAAGAAGATCTGCGAGCATGTGCATTACGAATGCGCCGGCACCGTCGAATTCCTGATGGATATGGACAGCGGCGCCTTCTACTTCATCGAGGTGAACCCGCGCGTGCAGGTCGAGCATACGGTCACCGAAGAGGTGACAGGCATCGACATCGTGCGCGCGCAGATCCTGATCGCCGAGGGCAAGAGCCTGGTCGAGGCCACCGGCGTGGCCAGCCAGTATGATGTAGAACTGTCGGGCCACGCCCTGCAATGCCGCATCACCACCGAGGACCCGCTGAACAACTTCATTCCCGATTACGGCCGCATCACCGCCTATCGCGGCGCCACCGGCATGGGCATCCGGCTGGACGGCGGCACCGCCTATTCCGGCGCCGTGATCACGCGGTATTACGACAGCCTGCTGGAAAAGGTCACCGCCTGGGCCCCCACCCCCGAGGCCGCCATCGCCCGGATGGACCGCGCCCTGCGCGAGTTTCGCATCCGCGGCGTCAGCACCAACATCGCCTTTGTCGAAAACCTGCTGAAGCACCCGACCTTCCTGAACAACGAATACCACACCAAGTTCATCGACCAGACGCCCGAACTGTTCCGCTTTGAAAAGCGGCGCGACCGGGCGACCCGGATCCTGACCTATATCGCCGACATCACCGTGAACGGGCATCCGGAAACCGAAGGCCGCGCCCGTCCGCCGGCCGAGGCCAAGGCCCCGCACCCGCCGGCCTTGCGCGCGGATACGCCAAAGCCCGGCACCCGGACGATTCTGGAAGAAGGCGGGCCCGAGGCCCTGGCCGAGTGGATGGGGCATCAAAAGCGGCTTTTGCTGACCGACACCACGATGCGCGACGGGCATCAGAGCCTGCTGGCGACCCGCATGCGTTCGATCGACATGATCCGCGTGGCCCCCGCCTATGCGGCCAACCTGCCCGGCCTGTTCAGCGTCGAATGCTGGGGCGGGGCCACCTTTGACGTGGCGTACCGCTTCTTGCAGGAATGCCCGTGGCAGCGGCTGCGCGACCTGCGCGCGGCCATGCCCAATGTGATGACGCAGATGCTGCTGCGCGCGTCGAACGGCGTGGGCTACACCAACTATCCCGACAATGTGGTGCAAAGCTTCGTGGCGCAGGCGGCGGAAACCGGGGTGGACGTGTTCCGCGTGTTCGACAGCCTGAACTGGGTGGAAAACATGCGCATCGCGATGGATGCGGTGATCGAAAGCGGCAAGGTTTGCGAGGGCACGATCTGTTACACCGGCGATATCCTCGACCCGGCCCGCGCCAAATACGGTCTGAACTACTATGTGGCGATGGGCAAGGAACTGAAGGCCGCCGGCGCCCATGTGCTGGGGCTGAAAGACATGGCCGGCCTGCTGAAGCCCGCCGCCGCGCGGGTGCTGATCAAGGCGCTGAAGGAGGAGGTAGGCCTGCCGATCCATTTCCACACCCACGATACCAGCGGCATCGCCGGCGCCACGATCCTCGCCGCCGCAGAGGCGGGCGTGGATGCGGCCGACGCGGCGATGGATGCGTTTTCCGGCGGCACCTCGCAACCCTGCCTGGGTTCGGTGGTCGAGGCACTGCGCAACACCGACCGCGACACCGGGCTGGACATGCGGGCAATCCGCGAGATCAGCGACTACTGGGAAGGGGTGCGCAGCCAGTACCGGGCGTTCGAATCCGGGCTTCAGGCCCCCGCTTCCGAGGTCTATCTGCACGAGATGCCCGGCGGCCAGTTCACCAACCTCAAGGCGCAGGCGCGTTCGCTGGGGCTGGAGGATCGCTGGCACGAGGTGGCCCAGACCTATGCCGATGTGAACGCGATGTTCGGCGATATCGTGAAGGTCACGCCATCGTCGAAAGTGGTGGGCGACATGGCGCTGATGATGGTGTCGCAGGGGTTGAGCCGGGCCCAGGTCGAAGACCCCGCGGTCGATGTGGCCTTCCCCGATTCCGTGATCGACATGATGCGCGGCAACCTGGGCCAGCCGCCGGGCGGCTTTCCCGAAGCCATCCTGAAAAAGGTGCTGAAGGACGAGCGGCCCAATCTGGAACGCCCCGGCAAGCATCTGCCACCGGTCGATCTGGAGGCCACGCGCAGGGAGCTTGCCGAAAAGCTGGAGGGCCAGGACTTCGACAATGAGGATCTGAACGGCTATCTGATGTATCCCAAGGTGTTCACCGATTACGCCGCGCGGCACGCGCAATACGGCCCCGTTCGGACCCTGCCCACCCGCACTTTCTTTTACGGCATGGAGCCGGGCGAGGAGATCACCGCCGAGATCGACCCCGGCAAGACGCTCGAGGTGCGCATGCAGGCGGTGGGAGAGACCACCGATGACGGCGAGGCCAAGGTGTTCTTCGAGCTGAACGGCCAGCCCCGCGTGATCCGCGTGCCCGACCGCAAGGCCCGGGCCACGGCGGCCAAGCGCCCCAAGGCGGAACCGGGCAATGCCAACCATGTGGGCGCGCCGATGCCCGGCGTGGTGGCCACTGTGGCCGTTGCCGCCGGACAGAAGGTCAAGCAGGGCGACATGCTGCTGACCATCGAGGCGATGAAAATGGAAACCGGCATTCACGCCGAACGCGACGCGGTCGTGCAGGTGGTGCATGTGGTGCCGGGCGCGCAGATCGACGCAAAGGATCTGCTGATCGAACTGGAGGGGGGATCCGAATGAGGCCCGTTACGGGCCGCGCCTTTCGTCTCGCGCCCTGACGGGCGCTCAGGTGCCTCCGGCGGGGATATTTGGGGAAAGATGAAGGGGCTGGCGGGTTTGACCGCCCCCCGTGAGCACTGGAATGTGCCGCGGAATCGGCTAAGCTCGCGCTCGAGTGTCAGGAACGGGGGCGCCTCATGTTGACCATCGCACCGCTCTACGCCGGGCTGATCACCCTGCTTTTCGTTGCGCTGAGCGTCAGGGTGATCCTGCGGCGGCGGGAAGCGGGTGTTTCCCTTGGCGACGGGGACGACAACGAGCTGCGCAAGCGCATTCGCGCGCAGGGCAACTGCGCCGAATATGCGCCGCTCGGGCTGATCCTGCTGGGCATGGCCGAGGTGCAGGGCGCGCCGGTCTGGGCGCTGCATCTGCTGGGCCTGATGCTGCTTGCCGGGCGGGCGCTGCACGCCTGGGCGGTGAGCCGCACGCCCTCTGCCATGCGGGCCCGCGTCGGTGGCATGACGCTGACCTTCGTGATGCTCATTCTTGGTGCTTTGGCCAATATCGGCCAGGCCCTGTTTTAAGGATTTTCCGCATGCTGCACTTGCTGACCGACCCGGCTGTCTGGGCCTCTTTCCTGACGTTGACCGTGCTGGAAATCGTGCTGGGGGTGGACAATGTGATCTTCATTTCCATCGCCGCCCAACGCCTGCCCGCCGCCCAGCGCGGCCGGGCGCGCGTCATCGGGCTGTCGGGGGCGCTGGTGCTGCGGGTGGGGCTTTTGTTCTCGATCGCCTGGATCGTTTCGCTGGCGGAGCCCTTCGTGACGGTTGCGGGATTCGGCCTGTCCTGGCGCGATCTGATTCTGCTGGCGGGCGGGCTGTTCCTGATCTGGAAAGCCGCGACCGAGATTTTCGACGAGGTCGAAGGCACCGAAGACCATGAAGCGGCGCGGGCCACGGCCTCTTTCATCGGGGTGATCGCGCAGATCATGGTTCTGGACCTGGTGTTTTCGCTCGACAGCGTGATCACCGCCGTGGGCATTGCCGATCATCTGGAGGTGATGGTGGCCGCCGTGGTGCTGGCCGTGCTGGTGATGATGGTGGCTGCGGAGCCGATCGCGGGATTTGTCGAGGCGCACCCCTCGACCAAGATGCTGGCGCTGGCGTTTCTGGTGATGGTCGGCATGGCGCTGGTGGCCGACGGGCTGCACCATCATATCGAACGCGGTTTCATCTATGCGGCGATGGTTTTTGCCGGCGGGGTCGAGGTGCTGAACCTGCTTCGGGCGAAGCGCAGGCAGGCCCGATAAGTTTTCGTCGGATGTTTTGCATTTTTCCCTTGCAGCCCCGCGGCAGAGTTTATAAATCACGCCTCACCCAAGGATGCGGGCGTAGCTCAGGGGTAGAGCATAACCTTGCCAAGGTTAGGGTCGGGCGTTCGAATCGCCTCGCCCGCTCCAATTAAATCAGCGCATTGCGCTGATGAGGGTATCTTTCAGACAGGCTGGTCTCTCGGTGCTTTCGTGCGGTTCTCCGCACGAAGCCCGGGCCCGGTGCTGCGGATCCGGGAGCCTTGTGCCACGAGCATGCCGCCCCCTGCGAATGCCCTTTCATCCCCGCCACAGTGAAAACACAACCTTAAGTAGCCTGGCCTTAATGTCGCCATCTTTAAGCGGAAGAATGGGGGAGAAAACAGGCAGTCGGCAAATCGCCGGATAAGGCCAGGGTGATCCCATCGGAAGACTCCCGTTCACCTTGGGAAAAGACAGGAGGCGTTGGAGTGCGCATACTAGCTGTTGACGACGATCAGATCCTGCTGGAGCTGCTGGTCGAGACATTGAGCGTTCTGGGCCATCAGGACGTGACAACGGCATCATCCGCCCAGGAGGCGCTGCGCGTGATCGCGGGCGCGTCGGTGCCGTTCGACTGTTTTCTGCTTGATATCCAGATGCCCGAGATGGACGGGATTGAGCTGTGCTCGATCATCCGCTCGATGGAGACCTACAAGACCTCTCCGGTCGTCATGATCACCGCGATGTCCGAACGCTCGTTCATTGACCGTGCCTTCAGCGCCGGGGCGATCGACTATGTCACCAAGCCGTTCGACGGGCTGGAGCTGGGCACGCGCCTGCGCCTGGCCCAGCGCATCGTGACCGAGCGGAAGGTTTCGGCAGACAAGATATTCGCCCTGAATTCTCTGAAAGCCAAGGTCGAGGATGCGTTCCGGATCGAGGCTGACAAGCCGATCACGATCGAAGACGTGCCAGGTGTCGTCGATCACCTTGTGCTGGAAAACTATCTGCTGCAGCTGTCGCGCGGCAAATCCTATCTGTCCTCGGCCGTGGCCTTTCACATCCGCAATTTCGATGCGATCTACGCCCGGGCAACGGCAGAGGATCTTTACTATACCCTGACGGACGTCGCCGAAGCGATTGCGACCCAGTTCAAGTATACCTCCTTCCTGATGACCTACATGGGCAACGGCGTTTATGTCGTGGTCACCAACCGCAACAACCCTGTCATCAACCCGGATCTGGAAGTCGCGGCGCAAATGGCCATCGACGAGATGGAGCTTTGCTATGATGACGGCGCGGCCTGCAATGTGTCGCTGCGCATGGGCGAACCGCAGACCAATTCGCTGTTCTTCGGCGGCGGCCCGATGTGCATGGTAGAGGCGGCCGTCGAATCCGCCCGCAAGGGCGGCTTTGCCATCACCTCTGACAATCGGCAGAAGAGCGTGGCCCTGCGGGCGCCGCGCCAGCAGCACGCGTCGTGACCGGAGAAATCGCGATGATGGGTACCTCCGGTTATGATGAAAAGATGCAAACCGCGATCCTGGCGGTGCGGGGGCGGTTCGTCGGCTCGCTTGCCGGGCGCCTCGAGGCGATGGATCGCATCATGCTGCAACTCGAAGCGGGGCTGGTGTCGGATGATGCGCTGACGCATGTCGCGGCCGATGCGCACAAGATCCGCGGCCTGGCCAAAACGTTGGGCTTTGCCGAACTGGGCGAGCTTGCGGGAAATGTGGAAAACGCCGTGAACGCATTTCTGGCGAAAGCCGACGCCGCCCCGGCGCGCGCAGAGCTGTTTGCCATGATCGACGCCCTTCTGGACCAGATGGACCAGGTGCAATCGGGCGATTGACCGGCCCCGGCGCGGGATACAGCGCGCGGCCCCAAAATCAGCTTCAGATATTGAGGATCAGGCCTTTTCCCAGGCTTCCCGGATGATATCCGGCAGGGTCATCGGATCGAACGGCTTGGTGACCACGTCCAGCGCCCCCTTGGAGATCAGATCCTTGACCGAGGCGTCATGCGCCTTTGCCGTGACGAAGATAACCGGCGTGTCCTGAAGCCCGTCAAGCTTTCGAAGCTCCTGAAAGGTTTCTTCGCCGTCCATCACCGGCATCATCAGATCCAGCAACACCAGATCGGGCTGAAAACCGGCGGCGCAGGCCAAAGCCTCATGGCCGGAGCTGCATTGTTCGACCGTGAACCCGCCGACCGTTTCCAGCGACATCTTGACGATAAACTGGATATCCGTGTCATCATCGACATGCAGGATTTTCTCAAGCTGGCTCACGCGCATTTCCCTTCATCCCGATCCGGCAGCGCGCATTGGCGGGCACGCCTACCAGAGCGGTATTGTTTGCCGATCGGTTCGCCTTGGCATCATCGCGCAAATGCCAACCACCTGCAAGATGACGCATAGACGCAAACCGGTTGAAAAAAACGGGCCGGGTTCACTCCGCCGCCTGAAGATGGCCCGGGCCATCGATAGCCTGCGGCGCGGCATCGAGCTTTGGCAGATCGACAAAGAAGGTGGCGCCCCTGCCCACTTCGCTTGTCACGCCGATCGTACCGCCGTGGCGCTCGACAATCGCCTTGACGATGCTCAGCCCGAGCCCGGTGCCCTTGCGGCTTTTGCCATCGACGGCCTCGGCCTGACGGAATTTCTCGAAGATCGTCTCGCGCGCGTCTTCGGAAATGCCCGGCCCGTCATCACTGACCGACACGCGCCAGACATCCGTTTCGTCGGAGAGCCGGACCGTGACGACCCCATGGCGGGGCGAGAATTTGGCGGCGTTCGACATGAGGTTGGTCATGACCTGCAACAACCGCATCTCGTTCCCCCGGACAAGGCAGGGCTGGTCGAATCCGACACTGCGGAAATGCACCTCGTATTCATCGCCATATCCTTTGTTGACCAGAAGCGCCTCGCGCAGCAGTTCCGTCAGATCCAGCATATCAAGGGCGCAATCCATCTTGCCGGCTTCGATCTTTTCCAGATCAAGCATGTCGTTGACCATATGCAGCAGCCTCTCGCTGTTGCGATACGCAACGTCGAGAACAGCCACCGCTTTTTCCGGAAGCTCCCCGGCGACCCCTGCCCGCAGCAGCCCCAGCGAGCCCTTGATGGCCGTCAGCGGCGTTCTCAGCTCATGGCTCACCACAGCGATGAATTCGCGCTTGGCCTGCTCGATCTCCTTGCGTTCGGTTATGTCGCGCACCACGACGATATAAACCTCTTCGTCGAACCCACCCTGCGCGATCTGCAGGTTGACCTCTACGGTACGACCATACTGCATCGATTCAAAAATCATCGCCTCGCGGCCATCAATGCCGAGCAGGGCAGCATAGTCTTCGAGCTCTTGGTAGTTGAAATCCAGGCTCTCATCCGAAAGGCTGCGGTTCAGATATTCCTTTTCGTCCCAGCCGATGTGTTCGACGAACCAATCGCGGGCCGCCTGGTTTGCATAGATGATATCCAGAGTGCCAGGACGGAAGATCAAGACCAGATCCTGCAGCCGGTCGAGCAACGAGGTAAGCTGCTCCAGCGCCTCCGACCGGCGCGCGACCGTCACATCCGTCCGGACCGAAATGTTCTTGATGTGGTTGCCATCGGTATCCATCAGCGGAACGACGGTACACTGCATCTGCCGGATTTCGCCACTTTTGGTGCGCAGCACCTGCTCGCCGGAGCTGATCTTTCCTTCGGCAGCCTTCGCTTTGACTTTCTCAAAGCTCTGGTCGGCCTCGTTATCCGCATACAATATGCCCTGCGACTGGCCCAGGATCTCTTCACGCGCATAACCGAAGGCCGCCACGAATTTGTCGTTCACTTCCAAGATCCTGCCGTCGGGATTGCTGATGCTGACGATCGCGTGTTCGTTGATCGCGCGCTCCTGAAAGACCAGTTCGTTATCTTTCATCTTGAGGAGTTTGGATTCCAGTTTGCTCAGTTGCCCGCCCCGCAAGACCGCCAGCGCGAAACACGAAATCAGCAGGACGCTGAGCAGGACATGCTCGCGAAGATGATCCGATTCGAGGTTGGGAAAATGGCGTTCGAGCCACGCGCCCAGCTCGGGGCCGAAGAAAACAGACATTCCGTAAGCAGCAAGCGTGGCCATCACGACAACCAGCAAAGGCTTTTTGTACTTCGAACCGACCATTAGCACCGCTTCCAAAAAAATCCACGTTGGGGGGAACAGGTGCCGCCAGAACATGGCCGCATCCGAATATCCTCCCTCTGGCAGAGAAGTTACCGGAGCTTATGGAGTTTTTGCGGACAGAATTATGGACAAGATAAGGCAATCGTCCGCTTCGCGGCGCAGCGGGCGGACTAGGAATGGATGGTTGAAAGGGCAATCTGCACGATATCCTCGACAGAGGTACGCGTCTTTACCAGATGGTGCAGAACGTGTTCATCCTCCCACTCCGGCTCGCTTGACGATAGCCCGATGACGGGGGTATCGCCGTTGACCTGCGCGATCTCTGGGATCAGTGCACGTCCGTTTCCGTCGGGCAGATCCCAGTCGATGATGATCAAATCGAAAGGTCTTTTGCCGATCATCACGCGCGCCTCCGAAAGATGCGTCGCGGTGAAAATCTTGGCCCGCTCCTTGAACGAGGCTGTCAGAACTTCGGAAAAATCGGCGTCATCCTCCACATGCAGGATCGCCGGCGGGCAGCTTCTCTGCGGCTCGACCGGGGCCAGCTCATCCCCCGGTGCGCTGCTGATCACGGTTTTCTCAAGTGGAAAGGTTATCCAGAAGCAGGCGCCCTCGCTGCGGCCGGAGATGAAGCCGATCTGCCCGCCCATCTTTTCGACCATCAGCTTGGAGATGAAAAGACCAAGCCCGGTGCCGCCCTTTTTCCGGGTCGACGACGAATCCGCCTGCGAGAACCGTTGAAAGATCTTGTCCTCGAAATCCTCCGGAATTCCCGGCCCCTGATCGGTCACGATGATGCGGAGCGTCTCTGCATCGGTTTCCAGCGCGATTTCCACAACGCCGCCTTCGGGCGAGAATTTCACCGCATTGGAAATCAGGTTGGTCAGAACTTGGCTGAACCGGGTCTCATCCACATTCGCAAAACAACTCTCCGCATCATGAACAACGTTCAGCGTTACGCCGCTGTCGGTGGCAAGCGGCATGTTTGCCTCGACCGTGCCGCGCGTCAGTTTGCAGATATCCCGCGGTGCCAGCTTGAACACCGAATCCGAAGAGGAAATCTTTTCGAGATCCAGAATGTCGTTGACCAGTGAGATCAGCCGCTTGCTGTTGGTCTGCGCGATGCTGAGCAGACGGTCGGTGCTCTGGGGCAACTTGCCCTGCGTCGTGTCCTGCAGCAGGCGAAGCGCGCCGTGGATCGATGTCAGAGGCGTGCGAAGCTCGTGACTGACCGTGGCCACGAAATCGCTCTTGATCTGATCCACACCCTTTTGCTCGGTGATATCCTTGATCTGGACGATGAAATAGAGAGGTACGCCGTTGGCATCCCTGTCGATCGAAACGGTCAGGTAGCCCCACCGATCGGAGCCGTTCTTGTGAACGAAGCGCATTTCGACCTCGTAGGCTCTGACCTCGCCATCCCTGAGGCGGTCAAGCTGCACAAGATCCAGCCCGCCCTCTTTCTGCCCGCCGTCCTCCGGGTGCACGATGTCGAGAAACGATTTTCCGCGTACATCCTCCAACCCGTACCCGATGAAATCCTTGAAGGCGCGGTTCGCGTTCAGGCAGTGTCCGTGTTCATCGGTGATGACCATCGGCATCGGCGCATTCTCGATCGCGTTGCGGAACCGTGTCTCGCTGCTGCGCAGGGCCTCCTCGGCCTCTTTGAGCGCCGTGATGTCCGATTGCACGCCAATCATCCGCAGCGCTTTGCCGTCGGATGACCATTCGGTGACAACGGCGTTCGACCGTGTCCAGATCCACTTGCCGTCGGCGCGCAGAAACCTGTATTCGTTGTCCGTACGCTCGGCCTTGCCGTCGACGCATGCCTGATCCGCCGCGAAGACACGGGGCTTGTCTTCGGGGTGAATGCGCGATTCCCACTCGGCCTGAGAGTCGATTTCGCCTTTTGGATCAAAGCCGAACATGGTTTTCCACGTCTCGGTCACGACCGATCGCCCGTGCCGCAGATCGACATCGAAGATACCGATACCCGCGCTTTTCAGCGCCCGATCCCAGCGTTCCTGGGCGGTTGCGATCTCGCTCAGAACCGTCGCATCCCGCAACATAACCGTAAACCTTTCCTGATCATCGGGGCTCAGCCAATAGTCGGCGCGAATGTCCAGAACCAGCGCCGTGCCGTTGCTTGACTTGGCGCTGAAATACTTGCCCGCCGTCTTGTCGCCGCCCCGGCCCGCTATGGCCTTGAGCCGGGCAACGCTCATATTGGTTATCCAGCGCTCCAGCGGCCGGGCCTTGATTTCACCCTCCTCCACCGCGAACAGCCGCCGCGCTTCGGGGTTGGAAGAGATTACCGCCCCGTTCTGGTCGACCACCAGAATGGCGACCATCCCCATGCGCAGGATCGACTGGTTCAGGGCCGCGGTTTCGGCCACCTCCCGGGCACGGGCGCGCGCGGCCGTCCGGCCTGCGACCATCCGCTTGCGCAACCCGCCCAGCAGCGCCCCGGCCAGCGCCAACAGCAAAAGGCCGCCGAACAGAAGCACGAAGGTCATCCACGGTGTCATGCAGGGCTCATCCTTTTGGGAATGGGATCAAACCGCGACATCATCGTGGCTCCTGAAAAGCGCGAAGTGTCAGCACAGGTCATCGGTGCTCTTGCATGGTAGCGCGTATCCGGTCTTGTTCATGTTCGCCTGGCCCCGGTGCGATCAGACGGATGTCATCGACACCCGAGGGGATGTTATCGTCCGGAAAACCTATATCCAATATCAGACTTTCAATCGGAGGCGCGTGAATACAAGCATTAATTGTACAGAAAACCGCAACTCGCCCATAAAGGCAAGGCCCGCCTGATGTGACCGCGCGAAAACGGCAGGCAATGGCCGACGCACGAAAGAGCAGGCCGTCATTCGGCCGCCGCCGGGATGGTGAAACGGAACGTGCTGCCCTCGCCGACGACGCTGCTCAACTCGATGGTGCCGCCATGAAGCTCGATGATGCGCTTGCAGATCGCCAGCCCCAACCCGGTGCCACCGGCCTTTCGGGTGGACGAAAGATCGGCTTGCTGAAATTCTTCAAAGACAAGCTGACTGTCCTTCTCCGGAATACCGCAGCCCGTGTCCACCACCGAAACCTCGATCATGTCGCCCACCCGCCGCGACCGGACCTCGATCGCGCCCTCGTCGGTGAACTTGACCGCGTTCCCGACCAGATTGATCAGAACCTGTTTCAGACGCGTCACGTCGGCGTTGACATACTCTGCATGCGTCTGTTGCCCGATCCGCAAGGATTTCTGTTCCGCCGCAAGCCGGAACTTCTCGATCACCGAGGTGACAACGAGATCCAGGTTGACGTCGTCCCGCTCGAGCGCCATTTTCCCCGCTTCGATCGTCGAGAAATCGAGCATTTCATTGATCAGCGTCAGCAGATGCTCGCCCGAATCCTCGATCCGCTTCGCCTGCCCGGCGAGCTGGTCCAGAACGGCATCCAACTGGTTTTCGATGGCGCTGCCGGTGCCCTTGTCCTGCTCGATCGCGGCAAAAAGGGCCTTCACGCTGGGCAGCATGCGGCTGCTGGCGATGATGCGGGTATAGCCGAGGATCACCGTCAGCGGTGTCCGCAGTTCGTGGCTGAGGACGCTCAGGAAATCGGATTTCGCCTTGTTGGCCTTTTCCGCAGCCTCCTTGGCGTTTTTCAACTCGGTGATGTCGACACGGAATCCCACGGTGCTGCCGTCGTCGGTCTTGCGCTCCGCGATCTTCAGCCAGCGACCGTCAGCGATCTGTTGTTCCAGCTGAGTGTCTGCCGTTTTATGTGCCCTCAGGCGCTGACGTATCCACTTTTCCTCCTGTCCGGCGGCTGCGGGATATTGCCCGCGCCGGACGCCTTCGCGGATGATATACTCGAACGAATTGCCCGGCACGAAGAGATCCTCGGAAAGCTTGTAGAATTCCTTGTAGTTCTGGTTGCATGTCACGAATTTCCCGTTCGCATCGTAAAGCGCGAAGCCGTCGTCGATCGCCTCGATCGCGCTGAACAGCCTGTTTTCCGCCTCGCGCCGCTTGTCCATCAAGCGCACGATATAGAGCGCGAACAGGATCGACGCGACGGAAACGACCAGAAAGCCCATGCGAAACATCACGAAATTCTCGGCCTGGGTCGGCCAGCCGCCCTTCGGGATCGCCCCGAGATACCAGGATCCGAACGGCAGGTTCACCTCTGCGATGATCGGGTTGCTTGCAAATACGCGCTCATCACCGAAAAACACATCGCCCTGCGCGCCCAGCCCGTCGCGCCCGCGGATCGCAACCTCCAGCGGAAGATCCGGCGACAGCAGGCCGGTGTTCCGGTAGAATTCCTGCAGATCGACAACGACAGAAACGATGCCCCAGAACTCCGTGTCTCCTGTCACCCGGTCGGTAACGAAAACAGGCGACCGGCTGATATAACCCTGCCCGCCCTGCACCAGCTCGAGCGGACCGGCGACCACGGTTTGCCCGCTGGCCCGCGTGCGGGCGACCGCCTCGAGCTGTTCGGGGGAGGTGCGGTAATCGAACCCGAGCACACCCTTGTTCGGCTCCAGCGGATAGACATAGCGCACGACCAGGCCGGGGGCCGCCGCGATATTCAGGATCTCGGGATCGTCGCGCATCAGCTTGGCGGCCAGGTTGGCATATTCTTCCTGAGTGATATCCGGGTTCGCTTCGATCGATGCGACAAGCCCGCGCGTCAGAAGCGATTTGGCTACGATATTGCCCTCGATCTCTGCGCGGATCGTGTTGGTCTTGTCGCTGAGCGAGAACCGAAGCTCACTCAGGTAACGGCCAGCGAGAAGCCGGTCGACGGCAACCCCGATGATCACCAGGGACACGATCAGATAGACCAAAAACAGGGAATTGGCATTTTTCCTGACAACGCCTTGGAAAAACGCCCGGGTGTCTTCGCGTGTCAATTTCTGTTTGTCCCCCGCCTCTGCGGCGTTCAGTGTCGGATAATATTCGTCCTGCATCAATCCCGAACCCGTCAATTTTGGAGAGTAAATAGAAAATGACACAATCATAGGTAATACGTGCTGCCATGAATATAGATTGCGACAGTACCCTTTCAGGGGAAACCCCCGCAGCGCCTCTGCAAAAAGGTGACAGGCCCCACCCCGTGCCACCGCCCCACTTGGAAGCTCCGCGCGTGCGGCATATAAGCCACCAGGCAACAAGGCGGAGGCCCGCGGATGCGGACGGCAAAGATCACGCGCAAAACGGCGGAAACGGAGATTTCGGTCGAGGTCAATCTCGACGGCTCCGGCATGTATGACATGCAGACCGGTATCGGGTTCTTCGACCATATGCTGGATCAACTTGCGCGCCATTCGCTGATCGACATGACCATCCGCGCCAAGGGTGATCTGCATATCGACGATCACCACACGGTCGAGGATACCGGCATCGCGCTGGGTCAGGCGCTGGCGCAGGCCCTGGGCGACAAGAAGGGCATCCGCCGCTATGGCGCCTGCCTGCTGCCTATGGATGATGCGCTGGTGCGCTGCGCGCTGGATCTTTCCGCCCGTCCGTTTCTGGTTTGGAACGTCGATCTGCCCACGGCGAAGATCGGCACGTTCGATACCGAACTGGTGCGCGAGTTCTTTCAGGCGCTCAGCACCCATGGCGGGATCACCCTGCATGTGGATGCGCTGCATGGGTTCAACAGCCACCACATCGCCGAGGCCGTGTTCAAATCCGTGGCCCGCGCCCTGCGCGAGGCGGTCGAGACCGACCCGCGCAAGGCGGATGCCATCCCCTCGACCAAGGGCGCGCTCTGACGCGCGCCTTTGCCGGTCAGACCGTGCGGGCGCCCGGTTGCGCAGCATCCATTCGGCCGGCAGAAGGTTCGGGACACGGCCGTTGCCTATGACGTGCTGCACCAGACCTGCGCGCGCCAAGTGCCCACGGGCCTGGATCCCGCGACCGTGGAAACCCGGGCCTGGTCGCTGATCCACGGCTTTGGCGTAGTTTACCTGTCGGGACGATTTCAAAGCGGCGACACATCCGGGGCCGGACGGGAGCTGTTCGATCAGGTGATAGCGCTGCTCGAGCGTATCGGAACCGACCCGGCCAGCACGGCGGGCGAAGCAGGCTTGGATTTCCCGTGAAACTCGCCTAGTCAGCGGGGCGCGGGCGCCCGCGCCAACGAACACGCCGTGAGGACAAACCATGCTGACCGCCATCGTCGATTACGAATCCGGCAACCTGCATTCGGCCCAGAAAGCATTCGAACGCGTGGCGGGCGAAACCGGTGCGGGCACTGTCACTGTCACGTCGGACCCCGACACCGTGCGGGGCGCCGACCGCATCGTGCTGCCCGGCGATGGCGCCTTTCCGGCCTGCCGCGAAGAGCTGTTCGATCACCGCGGCCTGTTCGAGGCGATCGAAGAGGCCGTCGTGCGTGGCGGAAAGCCGTTTCTGGGCATCTGCATCGGCATGCAGATGATGGCCACGCGCGGGCTGGAATACCGCGAAACCCCCGGCTTTGACTGGATCGGCGGAGAGGTCGTGCGCATCACCCCCTCCGACCCCGCGCTGAAAGTGCCGCATATGGGCTGGAACGATCTGGTGATCGACCACCCCCACCCGGTGCTGGAGGGGCTTGCCACCGGCGATCACGCCTATTTCGTGCATTCCTATCACTTCAGGGTCGCGGATCCGGCCGACAGGCTGGCCCATTGCGACTATGGCGGCGACATTACCGCGATCGTCGGCAAGGGCACCATGATCGGCACCCAGTTCCACCCCGAGAAAAGCCAGGCGACAGGGCTGCGCCTGATCGCCAATTTCCTGGCATGGGCGCCCTGAGCGCGCAGCGGGCGGTTCTGTCCTGAGCGCGGCGAGAGCGCCGAATTTCTTCATATACTATGTTCCTCCCCGCAGTAGCGTCAGCTTTGCCTGGCGTTCCGGCGGCAGGCAGGTTGCGGGCGCAGGCGCGTTGCATTCCGGTGCCGAAGGTGCATAAGAGCCCCCCAATGAATGACAGGAGAGCCGCGATGATCCTCTACCCCGCCATCGACCTGAAAGACGGGCAATGCGTGCGCCTTTACAAAGGCGAGATGGATCAGGCCACCGTGTTCAGCGACAACCCCGCCGCGCAGGCGCGCGCGTTTCAGGATGCGGGCTGCGAGTGGCTGCATCTGGTGGATCTCAATGGCGCTTTCGCGGGGGAGCCTGTCAATGCGGCGGCGGTCGAGGCCATTCTGGCCGAAACGTCCGTGCCCGCCCAGTTGGGCGGCGGCATCCGCGACATGGCCACGATCGAAGCCTGGCTTGCAAAGGGGCTGGCGCGGGTGATCCTTGGCACGGTTGCGGTGGAAAACCCCGATCTGGTGCGGCAGGCGGCGCGGGCCTTTCCCGGCAAGATCGCCGTGGGCATCGACGCACGCGACGGCCGGGTGGCCACCAAAGGCTGGGCGGAAGAGACCGACGTGATGGTCACCGACCTGGCGAAATCGTTCGAGGACGCCGGCGTGGCCGCGATCATCTATACCGACATCAACCGCGATGGCGCGATGCAGGGGCCCAACGTGGCGGCGACAGCGGCGCTGGCGCGCGCGGTAACAATCCCGGTGATCGCCTCTGGCGGGGTGTCGTCACTGACGGATCTGATCGCGCTGCGCGATTGCGGCGCGGCGCTGAACGGTGCAATCTCGGGGCGCGCGCTTTATGACGGGGCGATTGATCTGGCCGAGGCGCTGAAGGTTCTGAAGGGCTGACCATGCTGAAAACCCGCATCATCCCCTGCCTCGACGTGGCCGATGGCCGCGTGGTCAAGGGCGTCAATTTCGTGGACCTGATCGACGCGGGCGACCCTGTCGAGGCGGCCAAGGCCTATGACGCCGCCGGCGCGGACGAGCTGTGTTTCCTCGATATCCACGCCACGCATGAAAACCGCGGCACCATGTTTGACCTGGTGACCCGCACCGCCGAGCAGTGTTTCATGCCGCTAACCGTGGGCGGCGGCGTGCGCACCATCGAAGACGTGCGCGCCCTGCTGCTGGCGGGCGCCGACAAGGTCAGCTTCAACTCCGCCGCCGTGGCCAACCCCGATGTGGTGCGCGAAGCGGCCGAGAAATTCGGCAGCCAGTGTATCGTGGTCGCGATCGACGCCAAGACCGTGGCGCCCGGCAAGTGGGAGATCTTCACCCATGGCGGGCGCAAGGCCACGGGGCTCGACGCGGTGGACTTTGCCAGAACGGTCGCCGCCAAGGGCGCGGGCGAGATATTGCTGACCAGCATGGACCGCGACGGCACCCGCGCCGGGTTCAACCTGGACCTGACCCGCGCGATTTCGGACGCGGTGGACATCCCCGTGATCGCGAGCGGCGGTGTCGGCACGCTGGACCACCTGGTCGAGGGCGTGACCAAGGGCGGGGCCAGCGCGGTACTGGCCGCGTCGATCTTTCATTTCGGGGAATTCACCATTGGCGAGGCCAAGCGGCACATGGCCCGGGCCGGCATCCCGGTACGGCTGACATGAGCGCGCTGGAGCGGCTGGCCGCCACCATCGCGGCGCGCAAGACGGCCGAGCCTGACAGCTCATGGACGGCGAAGCTGTTGGCCAGCGGCCCCGAGAAATGCGCCGAGAAATTCGGGGAAGAAGCCATCGAGGCGATCATCGAGGCGGTGAAGGGCGACCGGCAAAAGCTGACGGCGGAGGCGGCGGACGTGCTCTATCATCTGCTGGTGATGCTGGCCGCGCGGGACGTGACGCTGAGCGATGTTCTGGACGAGCTGGCGCGGCGCGAGGGTGTTTCGGGCCTTGCCGAGAAGGCGGCGCGCTGAGGCACTCGCAGCCCGTTCCGGGCCAGTTTTCCCGCCTCGCACCCTGCGGGTGCTCAGGTGCCTCCGGCGGGGATATTTAGGCGAAAAAGAAGCGGCTCATGCGCCGATGAGGCGCGGGTATTCGATCTTGGGGCAGCGGTTCTGGATCACGGCGATGCCGGCGGCTTCGGCGCGGGCGGCCGCCGCGGCGTGATGCACCCCGAGCTGCATCCAGATCGTGCGCAATGCCGGCAGATGCGCCAGCGCCTGTTCGACAATCGACGGCACGAATTCGGAGCGCCGGAAGATATCGACCATATCGACCGGGATCCGTGGCGGGATCGACGCGAGATCCGGGTAGATCGCCTCTCCCAGCAACTTCTTTCCGGCATGAACCGGGTTTACCGGGATCACATGCATTCCCTTTGATTGCAGGAATTGCGCGACATAGTGGCTCGGCCGCGCCGGATTGGGCGACATGCCGACCACGGCCACCACGCGGGTGCGTGTCAGCACATCTTTGAGAATCACGTCGCTGATATTTTCCATGAGTCGCAGCCAATCACAAAAAAGCGCCCGGGCCAAAAGGCCGGGCGCCAGTCACGGAACGAGGGACAGTGAAATGAAGCGAGAGAGTTCCGTATTCTCGCTTCCTCTTCAGAGTTAGGCACTGCGCGGCGCATTACCACCCCATGTAATAATTATGTGAACACATGGGGAACCCCGCCGGTTACTCCGCCCCGGTCGCGGCCGCCGCATAGAGCGCCACCGCCGCCGCGTTGGAGACGTTGAGCGAGCCGAAGGCGCCGGCAAAGGGGATCTTGACCAGCGCGTCGCAGGTATTGCGTGTGCGTTCCCGCAGGCCCGGCCCTTCGGCCCCCAGCACCAGCCCCACCGGCAGGTTGCCGACACGGGCCAGGGCAGTCTCCAGCGTCTCGTCAGCCTCGCCATCGAGCCCGAGCAGGATATAGCCCATCTTGCGCAGCGTCTCCATCGCGTCGGCGAGGTTCTGCACCTGCAGATAGGGCTGACGCTCCAGCGCACCCGAGGCTGTCTTGGCCAATGCGCCGGTCTCGGGTGCGGAATGGCGGTGGGGGGCGATGACGGCGCGCGCGCCGAACACCTCGGCCGAGCGCAGGATCGCGCCCACGTTATGCGGATCGGTGACGCGGTCCAGCAGCACCACGCGCGGCGCGCCCTGCCCCGGCTCGCACAGATCCGCCAGCTTGCCCCAGTCCAGCGGTTTCACCTCGAGCGCCGCGCCCTGGTGCACCGAACCCGGATCCAGAGGGGCGGCGAATTTCCGGGGGTCGGAAATCTCCGGCTCCATCCCGCTTTGCGCGATCGCGTCGGCCAGCCGGTCGGCGGCGTTCCGGGTGAGGACAAGACGCAGGCGTTCGCGCGCCGGGTTCATCAGCGCGTCGCGCACCGCATGCAGGCCGAAGAGCCAGACGGTCTCGGCCGCGGCCGCCCGTTTCGCGCGCTCCTTGTCGATCACCCATGTCGGCTTTTTCATCGCCCGGCCCCCTTCGTTGACAGAGCGCGGACCATGCCGCCTCGGGCAGTGCTCCGCAAGATATTTTCCTGTTGACGGGTCCGGGCCGCGCTTGTATCCACCCGTCACTCGAAACGGCTCAGCCGCAAGAGATGGGCGACAGGCCGCAAGGTGTGGCAGGGGACTGTAACTCCCTCGCGGAGACGCACGCCTGGTTCGATTCCAGGGTCGCCCACCATTCTCTCTCAGCGTCGAAAATGCGGGGCAGCCCCGAGCGGAACAGCCGTTTTCGCGGCCAGGGGCGACGGGGCGAACAGGGCCGCCCCGCCTGGGGGCGCTCATTCGTCGGTCAGCGTCTGCATGAAGGCGACGAGCGCCAGTTCTTCCGCGTCGGTCAGCTTCAGGTCGCCAAGCTCATCGGTATTGACGTTCGCGGCAACCTCGGGGCCGGGCCAGCATTGTTTTTCGAGCGCTTCGGCCTCTGTCACCATATCGCTGTCGCAGCGCGGCCAGACGTCGCGCTTGTTGTAGAATTTCACGACCCCCTCCAGCGTCTTGAAATAGCCGTTGTGCATGAAGGCTTTCGGCATCTCGGGGTAGAGCCGCGCATCGACGTTGCGCAGGGTCGGGACCTTGAACTTGCCATCCTGCGATGCGGCCACCGTTCGGTAGAGCGGATCAGAGCGCAGGAACACGCCAAGCCCCAGATCGGCAAAGGCCAGCCCGTCGGGATTGTCGGGCTGGGTGTAGATCGGGTTTTCGGGATTTCGCGGAACACCCAGATTGTCATAGGTGAAATCGGTCAGCAGCGCGGGTTCGCCGCGCGGCCCTGGCGACGTGACATGGCATTCGGCGCAAAGGGCCTTGCCCTCGAACAGCTCGAGCCCCTGAAGCTCCAGCGCGCTCAGCGTATCGGCGCCCGACAGATACCGGTCGTAGCGCGAGCTGAAGCGGTTGACCTCGGCCGAGGCTTCGAAAGCGCCGAGCGAAAGGCCGATCATGGCGAAGGCCGTCTCGATCTTTTCGGCCAGTTCCTCGTCTTCCACCACGATATGCGCACCCGGGGTGCCGCAGCTTTCGGCCAGGGCCGCGGGGAAGGCGATGTCGCAGATTCCGGCGCCCCAGACATCGCTCAGCGAGACCGCGTATTTATGCTCTTTCTCGCCCTCGCAGACGGCCCGGACCACGCAGGCCTGATGCGGCATGGCCATTTCCACCGGGTTCAGCGGCGGGCCCATCGCCTGGTCGGCGGCGGCATTGCCAAGCTGATGGCCGGTCGCGCGGCCGTCCACGAAGGCGCCCCCGACGAACAGGTAATCGCCGTCCTCGATCATGTGGTGAAAGACAGGCGCGGGGCTGGCATAGGCGGCAGAGGGGGGCTTGCGGCTGCCGAACAGGCCCGGAACCGATCCTTCGACCACCGCGCCGGATTCGTTGAAATGCCCGTGCGGGCTGGAAAAGCCCATCCCCGGATCGTGGCAGAAGGCGCAGGGCTGGTTGCCGTTCAGCGAAAGGTCTGCGTCAAAGAACAAGTCGCGGCCGAGTTGCTCCATCGGGGTCAGCTCAGCCGCGCTGACGGGGGCGGATAGCAGAGCAACGGTTGCCGTAATTGGCAATGCATAAATTTTCATGGCTTCTCTTCCCTAAGGATTTGGCTACGCCCCGCCGCGGCGCCAACAAAATAAGGGTATTGCCGGGAGGGGCGTCTCTTAGGGTATTTAGGCGACAAAAATTATCAACTTATTTTTATTTAACTTGATTTTTTTTATCGGAAATCTAGCCGTCTCTGTCGGAAATATGCCACATGCGGTGAGCCGACGGCGTTGCGCCAGTATCCGGCGTGGCCCATAAGCCGCGCCGGCCCGAATAGGGCGCCGGGCTTCTTGCGGCGCGTGCCCGCGCCCGCCATGAGTTTGACGGCAGGAGCATCCGACGGAAGAAACATGCCCAAAACCGAACAGAGCGCGGCCGCCAGCCACATGGGGATCAATGTGCCCGAGTCGCGCTTTCTCGACGCGACGCGGATCGCGAGAATCGATGGTGGCCGATATGAGGCGGAAGAGATCCAGGGTGCGCTGCATCTGATCCGCGAGGGCGACAGGGTGCTGGAGCTGGGGGCCGGGCTGGGGCTGGTGGGGGCAGTGATCGCCAGGAATTGCGCGCCCGCACGGGTGCTGTCGTTCGAGGCCAACCCGGAGCTGATCGAACCGATACGCGCCCTTTACCGGATGAACGGCCTGGAAGATGTGATTTCGGTGCGGAATCAGGTGGCTGTCAGCGCGCCCGACCGGCCGGAAACGCTACCGTTCCATGTACACAGAAGCTTTCTGGGATCATCCCTGAACCCCACGGCGGTGCGGGTGAAAGAGACGGTCGATGTGCCCACGGCCGGTTTTGCGACAATCTGCGCGGAGCTGAAGCCGGACGTCATCGTGATGGATATCGAGGGCGGAGAGCTGGAACTTCTGGAACACGCCGTGCTGGACCGGGTCCGCGCGATGGTGATCGAGTTCCACCCGAATGCCTATGAGGTCAGCGGGATGCGGCGGTGCAAGGATCTGCTGCGGGCGGCGGGGTTCACGCCGGTGCCGGCGCTGTCCACCCGCTGGGTCTGGGCCGCTGAACGGGCCGCGCCCGGCGCATGAAAAAGGGCGCCCAAGGCGCCCTTTTCCGAGAATATGTTCAGCGACTTATGCCAGAGCGATATTGGTCGCGCTCTCGCGGCCGTCACGGCCAGCTTCGATATCGAAGGTCACCTTCTGGTTGTCGGCCAGCGTGCGCAGGCCGGCGCGCTCGAGTGCGGTGATGTGCACGAACACGTCTTTCTTGCCGCCATCGGGTGCGATAAAGCCGAAGCCTTTAGTTTCGTTGAACCATTTTACGGTGCCAGTAGCCATCCGTAGTCTCCTTTACAATGCTGCCCGCGGTGGTGCGGCAGCCCGGCTTAGTCAGGGCTAGATCGAAGGACTGACGGCCGTGTGAGGGAAGACAGTGGTCGATAGAGATAACGTCGCACCCGTCAGATGGGGCTTTCCCGCCTCGATTGCAAGCAAAATCGTTTGCGGCGGGGCCCGGCAGGCGCCCCGCCACGGGGCCTCAGCGCTTCTTTCCGCCCGAAGCGTCGCGCCCGCCGCTGGCGTCTGCTTCCTGCACATCCGCATCGAGCTTGCCGCGGGCGTTGCGGTCCATCACGCCGTTCATTTCATCCTCGCCGGGGGTATCGACGCTCTGTTGCAGATTCTCGTCGTGGTACTGCTCCTGGATCGTGTCTGTCTCGGACGACCACGGGTTGTTATGGCCCGCGAACAACGGTGTAGCGATCGGCGCGGACAGGGCCAGGCAGACAAGCAGTTTCTTCATTGGTTTTCCTCTCGATAGGGTCTTGGGACAATGTTCGCGCGAATGCCGGTATCAGGCAGCCCACCGCGCCGGCGTACCGGCCAGAATGCCGCAGCGCGGGAAATCGCCGGCGCCCGGGCCCGCTTGCGGCGGGATTCGACCGATGAAGCCCCCTGCCCGCCTGACCGCGCCGGCGCGGGCGCCCGCGCGCATCGGCCGAAAACAGGTTGCGGCCAGCCCGCAGGGCTCTACCATCGCGGCAACAACCCTTTGGAGGTGATTATGGGTGTCGAGAGCATGGGTATCGAAAGCATCATTGCAATGCTGTTCGTCGGCGCGATTGCCGGCTGGCTGGCCGGGCTGATCGTCAAGGGGTATGGGTTTGGCCTGCTGGGCAACATCGCCATCGGCATCGTCGGCGCGGTTATCGCCGGTTTCCTGTTCCCCCGGATCGGATTGAATCTGGACGGCGGCCTTTTCGACGCAATCGTTCACTCCACGATCGGGGCGGTGATCCTGCTGGTGCTGATCAAGCTGGTGAAGAAGGTCTGACCAAGGGGCCGCACGCCCGGCGGATCACGCGGCAGCGCCTGACGGGGTTGCCAAGCCGGGCCCGGTGACCTTTTCCAGCGGGCGCCGGCCTTGACCTAGGTCTTTTCGTGATCCGGGCGCCAGTCGGCGAACACGCTTTGCGCCATGCGGCGCGACGGCTCCGCCACGGTTTCAGGACTGGTCCAGACCGCCCAATCGATGCTCAGACGCCGGACCTCGGGCAAGGCCGCGAGGGCCTGCTGCAGCCCGGTTCCGGTGGTTCGTGCCTGCGCGATGGCCTGCTTCATACACGCCTGCGCCTCGGCGCGGGGCATGTGGGCCATCAAGGCAAAGCTCAACGCCTCCGCCCAGACAGTGCCATTCCCCAGATCGAGCATCGCGGCCATGTTCTCCGGGCGCGCCCTCAGCGTCTCGGCCAGATCCACGGCGTGGCGAAGCGCGGCGCCGGTGGCCAGCAGCATGTTGGGCAGCACCAGCCACTCCAGCCCCCAAAGCGCGCCGTCGCGTTCCTCGGCGGGAGAGGCCGCCATGACCATCGCCCCCTGCTGCGCCGCCAGGAACCCGCCGAGCGAAACGATCGCCTCGGCCTGAACCGGATTGGCTTTTTGCGGCATGGTGGACGATCCGCCCCCGGCGCCGGCCAAGGCCTCGCCCGCCTCGCTGCGGCCCATGAGGATCAGATCCCGGCCCAGCTTGCCCAAAGCCGCGCCGATCTGCCCCAGCCAGGCGGACAGGGCTATCATCGCGGAACGGTCGCCATGCCAGGACGGGCTGTCGGCCAGCCCCAACTCTTCGGCCAGGGCCGCGCTGATGGCGGCCCCGTGCGGCGCAACCGCCGTATTCGCCCCGCTGGCCCCACCAAACTGCACGCGCAGCAGCCGGGCGCGCAACGCCGGAAGCTCACCCATTATGGCGATCAGAGGTTGCGCCCAGCGCGCGATCCGCAGGCCAAAGGTGATGGGCGTGGCGATCTGGCTGCGGGTGCGCGCGGCCATCAACTGGCCGGCATGCTGCTGACTGGCGGCTTGCAAAGCGTCGATCACACCGCTCAGGCGGATTTCGATCACGGCCAGCACGTCGCGCAGTTGCAGCACTGTCGCACAATCGACGATATCCTGGCTGGTGGCGCCCCAATGCAGCCAATGCGCCGCCTCGCCGCCGATCTGGCCGCGCAATGCAGCCACCAGCGCCGGCACGGGCACGCCAGCCGATGCGGTGCCGCGTGTCAGATCGGCGGGCGCCACGGAACACAGGCCCAGCGCATCGGAAATCTCCTGCGCGGCCCGCACGGGGATAACACCCGTGCGGCCCTGCGCCCGCGCCAGCGCCGCCTCCACCGCGATCATCCTGTCAACCTGAGCCTCGGCACACAGTAAATCGGCCAGCTCGGCATCGCCGAACAGGCCGGAAAGCAGCGGGTTTTCAAAGGCGGAAACTGTCATTGCCTCTCGCGATCAGACCTGCGCCGGAAGATTGAGTATCTCGCGCGCCTGCTGCCACGTGGCCACGGGGCGATCGTATTTCGCACAGATATCGACAGCGCGTTGAACCAGTGCCGCATTCGACGGGGCAAGGGTGTCACGGTCAAGGCGCACGTTGTCTTCCAGCCCGGTGCGGGTATGCCCGCCCTTCGCGATCGACCATTCGTTGATCAGAAGCTGCGCCGGCCCGATCCCGGCAGCGCACCATTGCGCATCGGGCGCAAGGCGTTTCAGCGTCTCGATGTAAAAGTCGAAAATCGGCTCGTCGGGCGGCATCGCATTCTTCACGCCCATGACGAACTGCACGTAAAGCGGCCCCTTGAGCCGGCCGTCGCCCTGCATCCGTGTGGCCTGCACGATATGGCTGAGGTCAAAGGCCTCGATCTCGGGCTTGACGCCGTATTTCAGCATCTCCGAGGCCAGCCAATCGACCAGATCGGGGCTGTTTTCATAAACCCGGGTGGGGAAGTTGTTCGACCCGACCGAGAGCGAGGCCATGTCGGGTTTCAGCGGCAGCATGCCGCCACGCTCGCGCCCTGCCCCCGAACGGCCGCCCGTGGAAAGCTGCACGATCATGCCCGGGCAATGCTTGCGCAACCCCTCGAGCAGACGGCCGAATTTCTCGGGGTCCGAGGTCGGCGTCTGATCGTCGTTGCGCACATGGCAATGGGCGATGGTGGCGCCGGCCTCGAACGCCTCCTGCGTGCTTTCGATCTGTTCCTCGATCGTGATCGGCACGGCGGGGTTGTTTGCCTTGGTAGGCAGCGAGCCGGTGATGGCAACGCAGATGATACAGGGTTTTTCAGTCATGGTACTTCCGTGAAAGCCCCCGCCCGGCCCGGGGGCCGAACGGAGGGAAAGGGGGTTACATATCGAAGAAGACAGTTTCGCCGTCGCCTTGCAAGCGGATATCAAAGCGGTATTTGCCATCCCCCACCTTGCGGGCGATCAGCGTGTCGATCCGCGGTTTCTGCTCGATCCGCGCAAGAACCGGGTCGGCGCTGTTATCCTCATCGTCGAAATAGATGCGGGTCTGCAGGCCGATATTGATGCCGCGGGCCACGATCCACAGGCAGATATGCGGCGCCTGCATCTTGCCACCGCGCGCGGGCACCGCGCCGGGTTTGACCGTGCGCAGGGTAAACTCGCCCGAGACCGCATCGGCGGCGAACCGGCAATGGCCCGAGACCGCCGGATCGGCGCCCTCCTGACCTGCGAACTTGCCGGCGGCATCGGCCTGCCAGCTTTCCAGCAACGCATCGCGCAGGGCCCAGCCGGTTCCGTCGAACACCTCGCCCGAAATCTCGATGATTTCGCCTTTCGCGCCAGCGGCGATGGGGGAGGTTCCGACCTCCTGATCGTAATAGCCGGGGTTGCCCGCATAGGTGGGCATCAGCCCGATATGGACATACGGGCCCGCCGTTTGCGACGGGGTTTCCACCAGGGCTTCCAGTTTTTGTACCATGACTTACATCCCTTCCAGCTTGTTCTCGAACATGGTCTGGCGGCGACCGCGCAGAACGATGTCGAATTTGTAGGCGAGGAAATCGAGCGGCCGTGAGCGGTTGATATCCAGCGGCGCGACCAGGCTTTCAAGCTGCCCGCGATCCTTGATCGTCGCGGCGATCGGGCAGCGGTCGATCAGCGGATCGCCCTCGAAATACATCTGGCTGATCAGGCGCTGGCCAAAGCTGTTGCCAAAGATCGAGACGTGGATGTGCATCGGGCGCCAGTCGTTGCCGCGGTTGGGCCACGGATAGGCACCGGGGCGGACGGTCAGGAATTCGTAATAGCCGTTCTCATCAGTGATTGTGCGCCCGCAGCCGCCGAAATTCGGGTCGAGCGGGGCAAGGTATCCGTCTTTCTTGTGGCGATACCGACCGCCGGCGTTGGCCTGCCATATCTCGATCAACGTATTGGGCACGGGGCGGGCGTTTTCATCCAGCACCCGACCGTGCATCAGCACGCGTTCGCCCACGGCAGGGGCCTTGCCGCCGGTCCAGTTCAGGATCAGGTTGTTGTCCAGCGGTCCGATCAGACCGTGGCCAAAACGCGGCCCGGTTTCCTCGCCCGGCGTGGATTCCATCGAGATCAGCGGCAGCCGCGGCGAGCGCGCGACGCTGGTCTTATAGTCGGGGTCATAGGCAACGGGATGGATTTCCCGGTTGCGCGGGATCAATGGGCCCAGATTAGTCATCGGTAGCCTCCTCCATTTCAGCATAGGTTTGCTTGGCAATCTTCAGCGCGTGGTTGGCGCGCGGCACACCGGCGTAGATGGCGACATGCTGAAACGCCTCGAGCACATCGCGCTTGCTGGCGCCGGTGTTGGCGGTGGCGCGGACGTGCATCGCGATTTCCTCGAAGTTTCCGGTTGCGGCCAGCAGCGCCAGGGTCAGCATCGACCGCTCGCGCAGGCTGATGCCGTCGCTGGCCCAGACCGTGCCCCAGGCACCTTCGGTGATGAGGGTCTGAAACGGTTCGTCGAACGGGGTCTTGGCGGCCTCGGCCCGGTCGACATGGGCATCCCCCAGAACCGAGCGGCGCACCTTCATGCCATTTGCGATACGGTCAGACATAGTCGTGCTTCTCCAGAAAGGCCGTGATCAGCTCGGCGGTTTCCTTGGGGCGCTCCACGCAGGGCAGATGCCCCGCCCCCGCGATCACATGAAACTCTGCACCCGGTATCAGATCGGCGGTGGCCTGAACGATTTCGGGTGGGCTGGCGCCATCCTCGGCGCCGACGATGGCCAGAACGGGCAGCCGCAGCTTGCGCGTCTCATCGGTCAGATCCGCGCCGGCAATGGCCGCGCAGCAGCCGATATAGCCCTCGGCCGGGGTACGGGTCAGCATGTTGCGCCACGCGGCCAGGGGGCCTTTCTCCTGCGACCGGAACTCCGGGCCGAACCAGCGCTCCAGGATCGGATCGGCCAGGGCGGCGATTCCGCCGGCGGCCACCGCATCCATCCGCGCCTGCCACATCTCGGCGCTGCCCATCTTGGCCGCCGTATCCATCAGCACAAGCGCCGACACCAGATCCGGCCGGCGCGCGGCCAGCATCTGGCCAATCATTCCGCCGATCGAAAGCCCCACGAAAACCGCACCACGGATCCCTTGCGCATCAAGCAGCGCCGCGGCGTCATCGGCCAGATCTTCCATGCGGTAGGGCGGCGGCGGCGTGTCGCTGAGGCCATGACCCCGCAGATCGAACCGGTGAAACCGAAGGGATTGCGGCAGCAGCGGCAGCAGAGCGTCCCACACCCGCAGGTCGGTGCCCAGAGAGTTGGCGAACACCACAGGCCTGCCATTCTCGGCGCCCTGAACGGCGATGTGAAACACCGCATCGTTATGCGTAATGGTCTGCATAGAATCCTCCTCGACGCCTTGAATAAGTGGATTTCCTCCTCCCGACAAATATCTATAGTGACCTGACCAATAACCCTCAGGATATACATGGACCCTCGCATCCGTCTGCGCCATATTCGCTGCTTCCTGGAAACGGCCCGGCTGAACAGCGTGTCCGCCGCCGCCGAAAGCCTGCATATCAGCCAGCCCGCCGCCTCGAAAACCCTGCGGGAACTGGAGGAGGCCCTGGGCACCTCCCTGTTTGACCGTAGCGGGCGCCGCATGGTGACAAATCGTGCCGGCAAGCTGTTTCAGCAACACGCCGGCGCTGCCATGCTGGCGCTTTCGCGGGCCGAGAGCAGCGTGCGCAAGGGCGCGCAGGAAAGCACGCAGCTGGCGGTGGGCGTGCTGCCCTCGGTCGCGTCCGAGGTGTTTCCGCTGGCCGCGATGAAATTCCGCGCGCAGAACCCGCATTGCATCCTGCGGGTGATGACCGGCCCGAACTGGCTGCTGCTGACCCAGCTGCGCGAGGGGGCGCTGGATATGGTCGTGGGGCGGATGGCCCCGACCGAAGATATGGCGGGCCTGTCGTTCCGGCATCTTTATTCCGACCGCGTGGTGCTGGCCGTGCGCCCGGGGCATCCGCTGATCGGCCAGCCCATCACGCCCGAAACACTGGCGAACCATCCGTTGATGCTGCCCCCCAGGGGCGCGCTGATCGGGCCTGTGGTGCGGGATTTCCTGCTCAGCATCGGTGCGCAGGGCCTGACGCCAGCCTATCAGAACGTGTCGCTCGCCTTTGGCCGCAGGATATTGCAGATGTCGGATTGCGTCTGGTTCATCTCGCGCGGGGTGGTGATCCATGAAATCAGCACCGGGCAACTGGCCGAAATCACTCTGCCCACCGAAATTCTGGCCGGCCCCGTGGGGCTGAGCCTGCGCGACAACACCGTCATGTCGGACGCGCACCACGGCATGGCCGACGCTCTGCGCGAAGTCGCTGATAGCGCGCGCTAGCGCGCCCGCCGCGCGCCCAGCAGGATCGCCCCCGCACCCCCTGCCGCAAGAGCCAGCGCCAGGCCCAGCGCCTCCCATCCCAGATGGTCCAGCAACGCCCCGGCGAAGGGCACCCCCAGAAACGCAATCACGCCGCCGCATTGGGCCATCACGCCCAGGGTGCGGGCCGAGGCATGTTCGCCGGGCGCGGCCACCAGAACCGACGCGAGCGTCGCAGAGGAGCTGACCCCGCAGGCAAAGGCATAGAGAAACAGCGCCGCCAGGCTGCCGTGGGAAAACATCCAGAACGCGCCGAGGGCGGCCATCGCGAACCCCACGACCGCCAGTGCCGGCCCGTTTTCACGCCGCAGAACCGGCAGCAAGGCGGCGGTGGCGAAGCTGCCCAACGGCACCATCAGCGGCACAAGGCCCGATCCGGCAAGCCCCGTTTCCTGTGCGAAGGCGGGCAGGAAAGAGAAAAACCCCATGGATAGAAAGACGTAGAGGCCGAAGGCCACCGCCAGCGACCACGCGACATCGCCCCATCTGGCGACATCGGCCTGAACCGTGCGGATGGGCGCGACCCCGCGCACCGCCAGCACGGGCAAAGACAGCAGCGCGACCGGCACGGCGAAAACGGCCAGCTGCGCCCCCATCGGCATCTGCGCAGGCAGAGCGCCCGCCAGGGCTGCGGCGGCCGCGAACCCCACCGGCACCACGCTGCCCCACAGCGCCATGAACATCGGCCGGGCTGATCCGATCGGCGCATTGGCCAGCCATGCCGGGGCGGCGACGGCGGCCAGAACATAGCCCGCCCCCTCGATCAGCCGCGCGACCATCATGCCCGCAGGCCCCAGCGGCAAGACAAACAGCCCCGCCCCCGCCACGATCAAAAGCACCGCCGCCCGCAGGCATGGCAGCAGCCCGATCCGCACCAGGGGCCGCCCCAGAAACGCGGCAAAAATCGCCACGAACAATGTTATCACCGAGGTCAGCAGCCCGCTGAAGGCCAGCCCGGTTCCGTAATTGTCGGCGATACGCACCGCGTAGGGGGCGATCTTTCCCAACTCCAGCCCGGTGGCATAGCCGAACGCCAGCACAAGGCAGGCGTCAAGGAGCGGGCGGCTCACGATTTGGGCGCCCAAGGGGTTATGCGCGGGGCCGGGCCGGGCTGGGTGACGCCGCCCGCCGTGGTGAAGCACCCCGCCATCTGCGGGTGGTTCTGCGCCTCGTCCATGTTCAGAACCGGGGTGACGCAGGCATCGACATCGGCAAACAGCGCCACCCAGTGATCGAAATCGCGGGTCAGGAAGGTTTGGCGCAGAACCTCGGCCATCTCGGGCCAAAGCGCGCGGTCGCCCTGCCCGGCGATGAACCGCGCGTCCAGGCCCAGGGTGCGGATCATGGTGGCGAAAAAGACCGGCTCCAGCGCCGCCACCGCCATATAGCGCCCGTCGCGGGTTTCATACACACGGTAGAACGGCGCGCCGCCATCCACCGCGTTGTTTTCGCGCCCCTCATGCCAGGCGCCCTGCGCCCGCTTGCCGTGGATGAAACTGGCCAGATGGGTGGTACCATGGATCATCGCGGCGTCCACCACCTGCCCCTGCCCCGTGCTCTGCGCCCGCCAGATCGCGCATATCAGGCCAAAGGCCAGATACATACCGCCGCCGCCGAAATCGCTGATCAGGTTGAGCGGTGGCATCGGCGGGCGACCCTCTTCGCCCATCAGGCTGAGCAGCCCGGTCAGGCCCAGATAATTGAGGTCATGCCCGGCCAGATGCGCCATCGGGCCGGTCTGGCCCCAGCCGGTCATGCGGCCATAAACCAGACGCGGGTTCAGCGGCAAAAGGTCGTCGGGGCCCAGCCCCAGGCTTTCCATCTTGCCCGGGCGGAACCCTTCGATCACCGCATCGGCCCCGCGGATCAGATCGCGCGCGGCAGCCAAGCCTTCGGGGGTTTTCAGATCAAGCGGCACATCGCGGCGCCCGCGGTTCAGAAACGTGCCAGACCCGGGATTCGGCGCCGATGATCCAGGGCGGGTAATTCGCGTAACCGACACCCCCATATCCGCCAGAGCCATCGCGGCGAACGGCCCCGGCCCCAACCCGGAAAACTCAACGATATGCAGGTTTTCAAGCGGTTTCATGCTGTCAACTCCCCCGCTTTCGGATGGCTGGACTTGTTATTGATCTAATGGTCTGACCATTATATACAGGACCGCAGGAAGTCAAACAGACACGGCATCGATGAGTACAGCACAAAGACCCATTCCCGCACCCAGCGCCGAGACGAGGCCATTTTGGGAAGGCGCAAAGGCTGGCACGCTGACGCTTGCCAGATGCCGCGATTGTGGCCGCATCCCCTATCCGCCGCGCCCGCGTTGCCCTGATTGCCTGTCGGACAGGCTGGAATGGATCGACATGTCAGGCAAGGCCTTCCTTAGGGGCTGGACCGACGTTCACCTGCCCGCCCTGCCGGGGCGCGAAGGCCCGATCTGCATCGTCGAATGCGCCCTGGCCGAAGACCCGCGCACCGTGATCGCCATGCTCGACGAAACCGGCTCGGTGCACGGCCACGCGCCCGACACGCCGCTGACGATTTCGATGCGCATGGATTCCAATGGCTGGGGATACCCGCAGGCCACTGTCGATACGCAGGCCACGTCATGAGCCAGGACATCGTTATTTCCGGGTTCGGCTCTTCGGCGGTCGAACGCAAATCCGACCGCGGCATCATCGCCTTCGCGCAGGACGCCATTCTTGCCGCGCTTGCGGACGCCGGGCTGAGCCGTGACGATATCGACGGCTATATCGGCGCGCCGTTTGCCACCAATGCCGGCTCACCCCATGCCGAAGGCGGGGACGAGGTTTCGGTCAAGACCATGGCGGCGGCGATGGGGTTCAAGGGGCTGCGCTATGGCACCGACCTTTACCGCCGCTATCCCGCCGATATGGTCGCCAGCGCTGCCCACGCGCTGATCGCGGGCGATTGCCGCTATATCGTCGGCCTCCGCGCGCTCTATAACCTTCAGGGCATCAACTATGCGACGGCCGATGTGCCGGTGGCCTATGGCAATGACCAGTTCATCAAGCCCTTCGCCTATAACATTGCCGGGGCCCGCTTCGCCGCCCGCGCGCAACGTTACATGGCCCAGCACGGCATCAGCCGCGATGATCTTTACGAGGTCGTGGCGCTGGCCCGCCGCCATGCCGCCCTGAACCCCGATGCCATCTGGAAGGACCGCACGGTCACCCGTGACGCCTATCTGGACGCGCAGATGATCGCGACGCCGCATTGCCTGTTCGATTGCGACATGCCGGTTTGCGGGGCCGCGGCATTTATAATGTGCCGGGCCGAGGATCTGCCCGCAGGTGCCACCCCGGCCTATGTGTCCGGCTGGGCCGGGTTTCAGAACCCGAAAACGGTTTTTGACATGAGCGGGCTTAGCACCGCCGATGTCACGCAGGCGCAGCTTTATGACGGGTTCTCGTCGATGGTCTACGAGTGGCTCGAAGGGTTCGGATTTTGTGCCGAGGGCACAGCGCCCGCCTTCATCCGCGACGGTCGCGCCAATCTGGATGGCGACCTGCCCCTGAACACCTTTGGCGGCAGTTTGGGTGAGGGGCGCATGCACGGCATGGGCCACCTGCGCGAGGCCTATCTGCAAACCGCAGGCAAGGCGGGCGCGCGTCAGGGCGCGAAATCGGGGCCCTGCCTGGTGCAGATCGGCCCGTTCGACGACTCGGCCTTCGTGATGCTCACGCCCGAGCCGCGGCGCCGCACATCCCCGACGTTATGAGGAGGTAACACTATGAAACTGAAAGAGTATCTTTCAATTCCTTACATCATTCAGGCGCAACCCTATGAAGTCAGCGAAGGCGAATGGGTGCGCCGTCTGGCCTATCCAGAGCTGGGTGACTTCGTGGCCGAAGGCCAGGACGTTGAGCAGGTCTACCTAGAAATCGAGCGCCTGCGCTACGCCGAGATCGTCAAGCGTCTGAAGGCCGGCGATCCGCCGCCCGTGCCCCGCGCCCCGCTCGAAACAGCCGATCCGGCCTGGTGGGCCGCGTTCCTGGGCATTTCCGATCTGGTCGACGGGCTTCTGGACAAGGACGCCACGGAACTGGCCAGCGCCTGACCCCTTCCCGGCGCCGAGGAGGCGGCCGAACCAACAAACTGAGAGGAGAAACACATGCTTTCCAAAGAAGACAATGAAACCCTGGTCCGGGTTGGCCCCGGCACCACGATGGGCGACCTGTTCCGCAACTACTGGATCCCCTTCTTTGCCTCGAAGGATCTGGAAAAGGATGCCCAGCCGCAGACCGTGAAACTGCTGGGCGAGACCCTGATCGTTTTTCGCGACAGCGAAGACAATGTTGGCCTTGTTGACAATGTCTGCCCGCACCGCGGCGCGCCGCTGATCTATGGCCGGAACGAAGATTGCGGCCTGCGCTGCGTCTACCACGGCTGGAAATTCGACACCAAAGGCAACGTCACCGACATGCCCGCCGAGCCCGTACGCTCGCGCCTCAAAGAGCGCGTCAAGATCAAGTCCTATCCCTGCGTCGAGCGTAACGGCGTGGTCTGGACCTATATGGGCAAGGAAGACGAGGCCAGCCGCCCGCCGCTGCCCAATTTCGAATGGAACATGGTTCCCGAGGAAAACGTGGTCGTCACCTTCCGCGTTCAGGAATGCAACTGGTTGCAGGCGCTCGAAGGCGAGATCGACTCCGCCCACGCGCCGATCCTGCATGGCCGTATCGACGGCAGCGGCTACATCAACGATTGGGTTGCCGCCCGCGATCTGCGCCCGACGTTTGAATCCGTCCGTCAGGATTTCGGCATGTCCATCGCGTCGCGCCGCGTCGTTGACGAGGACAACCTGTACTGGCGTGTGAACCAGTTCGTCATGCCCTTCTACAGCATGGTCCCGCCGCAGGCCGGCGAGTTCCACGAACTGTCGGGCCATGCCTGGGTGCCGATGGATGACGAGAACTCGATCTGCCTGATGTTCTCTTACCGCCCGGTCGAGCCGCTGCATCCGAAATCGATCAAGGTCTTCAACGAAGGCTACAAGGGCCGTGACGGTGGGCATCATTCGAAAGATTCCCACGACAACCAGGGCCCCGAGGTTCCTTTCGGCCGCTACGTTTCGAAATTCCGCCGCGAAACCGGCTACCATTTCGACTATGAGCTGCAGAAGACCCAGTGGTTCTCGGGTCTGCCGGGCCTGTGGGTGCAGGATGCCGCCTGTCAGTCCGGGGTTGCCCAGGTCTATGACCGCAGCAAGGAAAACCTCTGCACCTCCGATACCGGCATCGCCATGACCCGCCGGATGCTGCTGGAAGTGGCAGGCGCCTTTGCCGAGACGGGTGAACTTCCCGACCGGTTCGACGATCCCGATCTCTACATGGTGCGCGCCGTTTCGCTGACCCTTCCCAAGGAAGAAAAGTGGACTGAATCCGGCAGCGAACACATGAAGGCCGAGATTGGCAAGGACTTCGGTTACGCCCTATGAGCAAGGATACAGTGAATTCCGGCGGCGCACTCCAGGGGGTGCGCGTGCTGGAGGTCTCCTCGCTGTCCGGCGCGGTCTGCGGGCGTGTGCTCGCGGACCTTGGGGCCGAGGTGATCAAGCTCGAGCCGCCGGGCGGTGAAAAGGCGCGTTTTGACGCGCCTTTGATCCCGACGGCGAATGGCGAGGAAAGCGCAAGCTGGCTGGCCTACAACTTCGGCAAGAAAAGCGTTGTGGCCGAGCTGGACAGCGACGCCGGCGTTGCGGATTTCGCCTGTCTGGCGAAGACGGCCGACATCATCGTGACGGATTTCCAGCGCCTGTCGCTGGCTGACATGGACCGGCTGGAAGCCATAGCCCGCAAGGCCAACCCCGCCGTGATCTGGACCGAGATCCTGCCGTTCGGCCGCGGCCATGAATATGAAGACATGCCCGCCACCGACACGACGCTGCAGGCGTTGGGCGGCCACCTCTACCTGAACGGCGAGGTCGATCGCCCGCCGGTTCGCGTCGGCCTGCCCGTTGGCCTGATCCAGGCCGGGGCCGAGGCGAGCAACGCGGCGCTGATGGCCTATTACCATGCCCTGCGCACTGGCGAAGGCCAGCGTGTGGACGTTTCGGTGCAGGAAGTGGTGATCTGGACCCTGCTCAACACCACCATGGCCTGGCAAATCCTGTCGCTGAACGAAATGCGCGGCGGCGCCATCCGCAAGGAACGCGCCAACCGGTTCTACACCCGCCTCGTCTGGCCCTGCCAGGATGGCTATGTCGTGTTTGGCCCGGTGGGCGGCGGCGGCGGCTCGGCGCGGATGAAATCCTATGCCGCACTGCTGAAATGGATGGCCGAAGAGGGGGTGACCGACGAAATCCTCACCCGCCACGACTGGAACGGCGACGGCCAGTTCGCGATCCCGCAAGAGGATTACGATGCGGTGACCGAGGTGATCAAAGGCTTCATCGAGACCAAGACCTCGGGTGATCTGATCGCGCGCGCGGTGCGCGACCGTATCCTGATGGCCCCGATCAACTCGATCAAGGACATCCACGAGAACGTCCAGTTCCGCGACCGCGGCCTGTTCAAACCGCTGCATGACGAAGCGCGGGGCCTGGATATCGAACTGCCCGCCAACTGGGTGCGCATGTCGGAAACCGGCCTGGCGGAAATGTCCCCGGCCCCGGCCGTGGGCGCCGATACGGACGCCCTGCTGGCCGACGTGAGCAAGGTAAAGGAGGCGTCATGACCAAAGGTATCTTCGAGGGCCTGAAGGTGGCCGATTTCACCTGGGCCGCCGCCGGCCCGATCGCCACCAAGCAACTGGCCGACAACGGCGCGACCGTGGTCAAGATCGAAAGCTTCAGGCATCCGGATTCGATCCGCCTGGGCGGGCCGTTCATCGATGACAAGCCGGGGATCAACCGTTCCGGCTTCTTCGCCGATTTCCACAGCTCGAAGCTGGGTATCGGTGTCGACATGAACCACGCCGAAGCGCTGGAGATCATCCGCCCCCTGATCGAATGGGCCGATATCGTCGCCGAAAGCTTCCGCCCCGGGATCATGAAGAAATGGGGTCTGGATTACGACAGCCTGCGCAAGATCAATCCGCGCATCATCATGCTGTCATCGTCGCTTTATGGTGCCGATGGCCCGTGGTCGCAGCACCCCGGCTATGGCGCGCAGGGCGCGGCGCTTGCAGGTATCCAGCACATGACCGGCTGGCCCGACATGCCGCCGGCCGTGCCCAAGGGCGCCTATTCGGATTCGGTCTCGCCCCGCTACGCGCTTGCGGCCCTGACCGCGGCCCTGATCCATCGCGAGAAGACCGGCGAAGGCCAGTATGTCGAGATGAGCCAGATCGAGGCCACCGCGCAACTGGTCGCCCCGCAACTGCTTGATCTGCAGGTGACAGGCACCGAGGCGCAGCGTGCCGGCAACTTCAAACCCGGGGCCATCCTGCACGGCGTCTATCCCTGCGCGGGCGAGGAACGCTGGATCACGCTCGAATGCGAAGACGAAACGCAGTGGGAGGCGCTGGCCGCGCTTCTGAACGATGCCGAGGGGCTCAACGCTGCACGGGCCCAGGGGCGCGACGCCCTTGACAGCCGCGTGGCGCAGCTGACGGCACCGGTGGACGCCTTCGAGCTGATGAAAGCCTGCCGCGCAGCCGGGGTTCCCGCCGGCGTGGCCTACAAGGGCTCGGACCTGCTGGAAGACCCGATCCTGGAGGCGCGCGATCACTTCTGGCCGCTGCATCACGAAGAGATGGGCACGTTGAAATACAACGGCCCCGCCTATCGCCACAACAAGACCCCGGCCAAACTGCGTTCCGCCTCGCCGCGCCTTGGGGAACACACTGATCAGGTGCTGACAGAGATCCTGGGCTTCACCGCCGACGATCTGGCCAGTTTCCGCGACAGGGGTCTGTTGCAGTAACCCGGCGACTGCCCCCGGCGTGATGCGCCGGGGGCCAAGGACAAGAGGAGGAGAACCATGTCCGCCAAGGAAATTCCCGTCCGGGTCTCTCAGATCCGCTATGAGGCAGCGACGATCGTGTCGGTCGAGGTCACGCCGACGGATGGCACCACCCTGCCCGCTTTCGACGCTGGCGCGCATATCGACCTGATCCTGAAGGACGATCTGCGCCGCAGCTATTCGCTGTATAAACCCTATACCGATGGCAAGAGCTATTCGGTTGCGGTGCACAAGGACCCCGACAGCCGTGGGGGATCGAAATACATCCACGACACGCTGCGCGTGGGGCAGAAGATCAAGATCTCGACGCCCAAGAACAATTTTCCGCTGAAGGAAGATGCCGAAAAGTCGATCTTCATCGCGGGGGGCATCGGCATCACGCCCATGGTGTGCATGCTGACGCGCCTGGCCGAGCTGGGCAAACCGTGGGAGCTGCACTACGGCGCGCGCAGCCGCGCGAACGCGGCGTTTCTGGACGCCATCGCCGCCATCGCCGACAGCGGCACCGTGATCACCCATTTCGACGATGAAAAGGGCGGCGCGCTGATGGATCTGGCCGCGATCTTCGCGTCGGCCCCGAACGCGCATTTCTATTGCTGCGGCCCCGAGCCGATGCTGGCGGCCTATGAAAAGGCCGGCCGCGCGGTGGATCGCAGCCAGGTGCATGTCGAATACTTCTCGGCCACCGAAGAGGCCGCTTTGGAAGGCGGATACGAGGTCGTGCTTGAGCAATCGGGCATGGTGCTGGAGATCCCGGCTGGCAAGTCCATCCTGGATGTGTTGATCGAAAACGGCGTGTCCGTGCCCTTTGCCTGTAACGACGGAGTGTGCGGCACCTGCGAAACCCGCGTGCTGGAAGGCCGCCCCGATCATCGGGATTCCATCCTGACCGACGAGGAGCGCGCCGCCTGTGATACCATGATGGTGTGCTGCTCCGGGTCGAAAACGCCGAGGCTGGTGCTGGATCTCTGATCCAAATCCGGGCATGAACATCAAAAGGCCGGCGAGCATATGCTCACCGGCCTTTTTCTATGGCAGTTGATCGTCTCGGGCTTAGGACGGCTTCCCCATCAGGGTATTTGCGGCGCGCTCCCCGCTGAGCACGGCGGCCTCCACCCCGGCGTGGGCAAAGTAATCGCCCGCCAGACAGATGCCTTCGGGCATTTCCGCATGCAAAGAATTCAGCGTGCGGTAATGACCGGGTGACGCGATCGACAGGCCACGGCGATAACGGAAAAGCTCGACAAAATCGGGATCGGGGGCCTTTCCGAACACCTCGGTCACGGCCGATACGGCCTCGGCCCTGATCTCGTCATCGCTCATGTTGCTCAGCGGGGGGGTGTAGAAATAGACGCCCACGGCCTCGCCTCCGGGCGGCACGGCATCCGGGTGGCGTCGGCTTTGCAGCACACAGGCGCCCCAGTCGCGCAGCTTGGTCGCGGGCAACGCCACGCTGACAGGGGAATCCGGCCACGGGTTCTTTTTGTAGCAGACCTGAACATGGGCGTATTCGCTATAGAGGCACTCTTTCAGCTTGGTCTCGGATTCGGCCGGGATCAGCCCGCGCAGCAGCTTGGCGGCCACGCCCGGCTCGCAGGATACCACGATCTTGTCGACATCGACGCTCTGGCCATTGGCCGTCACACGATAGCCCTGCCCCTGACGGGCAATCGCCTCGACCGGGCTGGACAGGTGCAGGCTCAGCCCGGTGCTGCCCTCGACCAGCCAATCACTGATCTGACCCATCCCCTTGGGCGGGACGGCCAGCGCAAGCTTGTAGAACTGCTGGATGATCGTCTTGAACATCGACATCGACAGCCAGTGCAGCGGCACCGCGTAAAGAAACCCCATATAGGGATAAGTGATGTAGTTGGTGCCCTTCTTGCCCAGCACCCGTTCGGACCACGCCTCGAGCGTGTCGCTTTCATCATCAAATTTCGCCAGCTTTTCCCCGTCGAAACAGTCCCCCGCCCCTTTGGACAGAAGCTGTTTCAAAACGCCCCAGGCAATGCGAATGCGATCGCCCCAGTTAAAGACCGGCATCTTGAGAAAACTCAGAACCTGATCGAAATCAACCGTGTAGCGTTTGCCATCCGCGTCGATGATATGCGTCTTGGCGTCCCAGCCGACAAGCTCGTCGTATTTGCCAAGCTCCTTGATCACCGCATTCGTGCGCGGATAGATGCCCCCCATGAGAAACAAGGCGCCAGAGCCCAGATTGAATCCCTCTTTTTGCACCTGACTGGTGCGCCCGCCGACGTGGTCCTGCGCTTCGAACAGATGCACCTCATGCCCCGCTTTGCAGAGTTTGTACGCGGCGGTACAACCGGCTGGCCCGCCCCCGATCACAGCTACCTTCATGGCAGTCTCCCTTGAATTTTACCGGCTCAGCCCCTCAACCGGGCCAGTGGATAGGTTTTGAAAATCTGCTCCACCACCAGCCGCGCGGTTTCCGAACAGGATGCGGTGCCGCCTTGGCCATAGGGTTTGACCCCGTCGCCCACGTTCCACAGATTGGCAACCGGGGTTTCGTTCGGCAGGTCATAACCGGTGATCGCCCGCTGGGCGGGCCAGTCATGGGCGGTCACGTCGATCGCCTTGACCATGCTGTCGTCGAAGCCGGGGAAATAATCGCGGATATCGTCTAGCAGCAGCTTTTTCTCGGCCGCCTCGTCGAACGCGCCCGTCGCCGGACGCGGGACCGAGGCCGCGCTGTACAAATACCAACCCGGCGGACAGCGGCGCAGCGAAGGCTCCGAGAAGTTGGCGGCATACACCATGCGCCGGGTCTTGGCGTAGAGCGCCAGCCCCTGAAAGCTTGCCAAAGGCTTTTGCGCCGCGAAATGCACGGTGATGATGGCGGCAGGGTCGGTCTTGTCCGCGACATCCTGGGCATAGCCCTCGGGGAAGGCATCCGCACCGGACATCTTCACCGTCGCCAGCGGCCCGGCATTGCTGATCGCAAGCTTGGTGGACACGCTGACCGCTTCGCCATCACGCGCGATCTCGGCGCCATTGACCCTCTTTTCGTTGTCAAAGGTCAGGCGTTTGACTGTGGCATTCAACCAAACCTCACCCCCATTGGCCGTGACCACATCCGCCATCGGCTCCCACACCTTGATGGTGCCCCCGCGCGGCAGGCCGATCTGCTTATAGGCCGACCCTTCGGTGAAATAGAGCAAGAATACATCCGCCGGGAACTCGTCAGCGGTGGCTGCGAACATTGCACCGATGACATTGTCGACCAGATCGTGAATCGTCTTGCTGCGGGTAAATTTGTTCAGCCACTCACGGGTGGACTGACCAGGCTTCGGGCGAATTGCCGGAATGACCCGGGTCAGAAATTTCAACAGGCCCGGCACCTTATCGCGCGCGAATGCTGGCAGCCCGCTGTCCATCGCGATTTCGCGCTTGCCCCAGATCAGAGAGGTTTCGGGCTTGGCGATATACAGATCCATCGATTTGCCGATGTGCTGAAGCGTCAGATCGACCATGCCGCCGCGCTCGATCACCAGCGCCCCGGTGTTGAGCAGGAAGCCGTCCACATCCCGTGTCGACGCCCGCCCGCCGATCCGGTCCAGCGCCTCGACCACCAGCACCTTGTAACCGGCATGCGCCAGCCGGGCGGCGGCACTTATGCCGCCAGCGCCCGAGCCGATGACGATCGCGTCAAATTGGGTTGTCATAAGCTTCCTTTACGTAGATTTCACAAGCGTCGCGTCTACAGAGGCCGCATTGATTTCCCGCTGCAGCCGCGCCCGCGCACCATCCAGCTCTGGCACCCGGTCACGCGCGCGCACATCGCAACCCGACATCTGGAACGGCGGGTTGAACACCTGATAGCTGGCCCCGGCGTCGCCGATCGTCTGCAACAACCCGCGGTCGCCCAGCGCCGGGTCGGCCATGGCCTCGGCCACGGTGCGGTAGCGCGCGCAGGGCACGCCGGCCTCCAACATCAGCCGTTCACAGTCCGCCGCACTGCGGGTGGCGGTCCAGCCCTCGATATGGCGCATGATCTCGGCCCAGTTGGCCTCGCGCCCTGCCGCGCTGGCAAAGCGTTCATCCGCGATCCAGTCGGGCCCGCCCAGCAGCACGCCCAGACAGTCAAAGTTCTTCTGGCTCAGCGGCGCGGCAATGACAAAACCATCACTTGCCTTAAGCGGCCCATAGACGTGGCGCGCGCGCGGCTGTGGGGCCTGTGCCTCCTGGCATTCATAGACCATCATCGACAAGATGCTGTCCATCAGCGCCACGTCGATTTGCTGCCCCGCCCCGGTTTTCTCGCGCTGATAGAGCGCCGCCTGAACCGCGCCAAAGGCATAGACGCCGGCCATGACGTCGGCCACGAACATGCCGGTGGGCGCGGGGCGGTCCGCATCGGGCGAGAAGCCCATCAACGCCAGATCATAGCCGCTGGCGGCATGGATCATCGGGGCATAGGCGGGCTGTTTCGCGGCACGCCCCTCTTGCCCGAAGCCAGAGATCGAACAGAAAATCAGCCGCGGATTGGTCGCGCACAAGGTCTCATAGCCCAGCCCCAGCCGCTCCATCACCCCGGGGCGATAGTTTTCGACCACCACATCGGCCGTGGCGATCAGATCGCGTACCAGCGCCAGGTCGTCGGGGTCTTTCAGGTCGGCGGCAAGGCTGTGTTTGCCGCAGTTGAGATGCCCGAAATAGCGGCTTTTGCCATCCTCCATCGGCGGGCGGCCCCGCATCGTATCGCCGGTGGGTGGCTCGACCTTGATCACCTCGGCACCCATATCGGCGAACATCCGGGTACAGAAAGGCCCCGCCATGACCAGCGTGAAATCAATCACGCGCAGCGGGCGGTCGGCGGGTTCGTCCGTCATTCCCCCGACCCGCTCAATCAGCCATCATCGCGCGCGAGATGACGATGCGCTGGATCTGGCTGGTGCCCTCGTAGATCTGGGTCACCTTGGCGTCGCGCATCAGCCGCTCGATCCCGGTTTCCACCAGATAGCCCGCGCCGCCGAAGACCTGCACGGCATCCGTCGTCACCTTCATCGCCGTGTCGCTGCAAAACGCCTTGGCCACCGAGGCCATTTCGGGCAGTTGCGCCGTTTCCCCGGCATCGGCCATGGCCGTGACCTTGTAGAGCAGGGCCCGCGCCGCTTCGATCTGGATCCGCATGTCGGCCAGCAGGAAGCCGACGCCCTGATGGTGCCCGATCGGCTTGCCGAACTGTACCCGCTCCTTGGCATAGGCCAGCGCCATATCCAGGGCGCCCTGCGCCACACCAAGGGCCGAGGCCGCGACGGTCGGGCGGTTGTAGTTCAGACAGGTCATGGCGTTCTTGAACCCCCTGCCCTCCTCGCCCACCAACGTATCGGCAGGCACCCGCAGGTCGTCGAAGAACAGATCGACGCTCTTGATCCCGCGCAGGCCCATCTTCCTGGGGCTCTTGCCAATGGTAAGACCGGGGGTGCCGGATTCAACGATGAAGGTCGAAATCCCGTCACCGCCCTTACCCTCGGACGTGCGGGCGTAGATCATGAAATACTTCGCCTTGTCGCCCTTGGTGATATAGGTTTTCTGCCCGTTGATGACCCAGTCGTCCCCGTCACGCCGGGCAGTTGTCTTGATCCCCGAAACGTCCGAGCCGGTGCCCGGTTCGGTCATCGCCACGGCCGAACAGATCGTGCCGGTGGCGACATCGGGCAGGTATTTCTGGCGCTGCTCTTCGGTTCCGAAATGCAGCAGCGGCAGCACGACGGCAAAATCCGAGCTGCCCACCAGATGCGACACCGAGAACGAGGCACGGGCGATTTCCTCTTTGGCGACGCAGGTCATGGTCAGGCTGCCGCCGGGGCCGCCATAGGCCTCGGGCACCTGGATCTGCATCAGGCCGAAATCCCCCAGCAGCTTCTCGACGTGCTCGGGCATCGCGTCCTCTTCGTCGATTTTCTGGGCGATGGGCGCGAATTCCTTCTGCGCGAGCTTGCGCACCTCGCTCCGGAACATTTCCAACTCGGCGGTCTGGTCGTGTGAATCAAGCATGTGCGCTCCTCCCCTTTAAGAAAGGATTAAAGGTACTACCTTTTTGCGTCAAGCGTAAGAAACCCACCCCTCCCTCGGCGCATGCCAGAAAGCGGCCCTCCCCTACCAGAGGTTGGTGTGAACCCGTGTCATATGCGCCCGTAACTCGATCTTCGCGGCCTCAATCTCTCCGGCTTTCAACAGCTTAAGGAAAATCTCACGCGAAGAAATCAGGGTCTGCGCCGACATGTCGGACACGCGATAGCGCAGGAATGTCTGCACGAGCTCGGTCTGGGAATCGACCGTAAAGATGATCGCGCTGTTCCCGGTGAGCGCCGCCAGCTCATGATAGAAAAGGTATGCGCATTTGATTCTGTGCGGGATATCTCCCGACAACGTGGCCTTCTTCGTATCTTCGATCACCGCCTCGAGGCCCGAGAAATCCGGTTGCACGCCGTCCTTGAAGGCGTGGTCGATGACCATCTCGAGGATCATGATCCGCGCCTCGAACAAATCCTTGAGTGAGATGGCATTGAGCGTGATCAGATCGCTTAGCGCCTGGGTGATCCGGCTTGCCGCGCCCTCCTGAATGAACGCGCCGCCCTTCACCCCCTTGCGCAGCGCCACGACCCCGGCAATCTCCAGGCTGCGCAATGCTTCGCGCACCACATTGCGGCTGACGCCAAGCTGCGCGGCCAGATCCCGCTCGGGTGGCAGCTTGTCGCCCGGCGTCAGTTCGCCACGCAACAGCTTTTCGCGCACACGTTCGCACACCAGTTCAAAGGTCCGGTGGGATTGGACAGGCTTGAACGCGACATCCAGATTGTCTTCTTCTTTTACAGGCACAGCGCTGCCCCTTCGGCTCTGTTCACTTCATTTCTTACCAAGTCTCCCGGCTCCATTCCAGAACTCAGCCCAAACTTGGCATTGTTCAAATCGCCACAGTTGGTAGAACCAATGCGAAATACCCGGAGTCCACCGCGTGCCCCTGACCACCTTGATATCGGCACTATCCATTTTCGCGGCGGCGGTGCTGTCGCTGTTCGAGATCCTGACGGGCAATCCCCAATGGGCCGTCGCCGCCATGGCGCTGGTTGCCTTCTATATCCTGCTGGGCCTGCGGAAAACCGGCCTTGCCGCGCGGGTGATGCTGGGGGCGGCTGTCGCGGCCACCGCCGCATATCTGATCCTCGGCCGGGCGCCGGGCGCGCTGACCGGGGTCGCCAGCCGCGCGGCCTATCTGCCGGCGCTGATCACCGTGCTGCTGCCCCTGCGCATTTCGGCTATGGGCAGCGCAATGGTCGATCAGGCCGGGCGTTTCGTGGTGCATCAACCCCCGGCCCGTCGCTTTGCGCTGTTGGCCACCGGCGGCCATGTCTTCGGTGTTCTCCTGAACATCGGCGGACTCATGCTGTTGTTGCATGTGGCCCTGCGCGGGCCGTTGGGCAACCCGGACGAGCGGGTCGCGCAGATTCAGATCCGCCGGATCACGAACGCCGTTCTGCGCGGATTTGGCGCGAACATTTTCTGGTCGCCGCTGGGGCTGGGCCTCAACCTGCTGCTGACGCTGGTGCCGGCGCTGAGCTGGACAGAGTTCCTGCCCTATGGCCTGACCGCGAGCGCCGTTTTCATGAGCCTCGGCTGGATTTTCGACCGGCTGCAAAGTCCCACCGGTCGCCAGTCGCACCCCAAGGACACCCCCGGGCGCCCTTGGGGATTGCTGGGTTTGCTGGCGGTTCTGGCGGCCATCAGCGGCGGCGCCTCGGCGCTGGAAACCGCATTCGGCCTGCCGCTGCGCGGCGCGATCCTGATGATCGTGCCGGTGTTTGCCATCGGCTGGGCCGCGATTGCGCGCCCCACGGGGCTTTCCCCGCAGCGGGCCATCGCGGCTCTGGGCGTTCAAACCCTGCGACAGGGCCCGGTGGCGGTCAACGAGATCGCCATCATCGCTTCGGCCGGCTATCTCGGCCTGGTGATCGCTCTGTTGATCCCGAACGAGGCCGTCGTCCAGTTCGCCCTGCTCACGGGGCTGGAGGGCGCGCGGCTGGCCTGCGTTCTGAGCCTGCTGATTTTCGTCACATCCATCGCCGGTCTCAACCCGATGATCGCCGCCACCGTCTGCGTCAGCGCCATCGTCTCGGCCCAGATCGCGATCGACCCGCCGCTTCTGCTGCTCTCGGCACTGACCGGATGGGCCCTGGCGCTGATCGTGTCGCCCGCGACATCGACCGTCGCCATCACGTCGTCGGCGGCGCATCAGACACCGGCCACCATCGGGCTGCGGTGGAACGGCCTGTTCTGCCTGGGCACGCTGGCCGTGGCGATCATCAGTTTTCTGGTGTTCTGGCCCTAGGCCTCTGCGCCGGGCGCCGCGTTTTGCGACAGTATATAACTGTGCAGGCGCTGCATGTGGTCCACCATTTCGGCAATCGCGGCGTCAACGTCGCGCTCCCTCAGATGGCCCAGGAATTTGGCGCGTGAGGCGGCCACATCCCAGCTCCTGTCCGGCCCGATCTTGCGGATGTAATACACCAAAGGCTCGGTAAACGCGCTCATGACCACGGAAATGGCACGGTTCTTCGTGGCCAGGGCCAGAAGATGATAGAACTCCTGCGTCAGGCGGGTCCGCTCATCGCTGCTGATCCCCGCGCCGGCGGCGCGCAGCTCGGCGATATTGGCCTCGATGGCGGCGAAATCCTCTTCGGTGCCGCGCTCGCAGGCCAGGCGAATGATTTCACGCTGCAGGATGACACGCGCCTCGGTATAATCTTCCAAAGACAACCCGCCCAGAGACAGCAGGTCTTCCATCGTCTGGGTGATCGGCTTGATGTCGCCCTGCATCACGACGGCCCCGCCCTTGACCCCCTTCTGCAGCGACAGAACACCGCCGATTTCCAGGGTGCGAAACGCCTCGCGCACGGTCGAACGGCTGACTTCGAACTGTTCGGCCAGCTCACGCTCGGAGGGAAGCTTGTCTCCCGCCGACAATGTGCCGGACTGGATTTCGCGGCGAATCTGATCGCAGATCTCTTCGAACGCGCGTTTGGTGCGAACCGGCTTGAACGCTTGCTTGTCTGACACGCCACAGATTCCTTGCAAATAGATCGGGCCATTCAATCTTTATGTTTTCTGTCTCCTTTGCAACCGTCAGCGCCGGGCCTGCGCGGCAACGGCCCCCTGCCGCGCAGGCGCCATGACGTCAATCGAACAGGGTCGATGGCAGCCAGGTGACGATCTCGGGCACGAAAATGATCAGCGCACCCAGAAGGACCGGTGCCAGAACGAAGGGCAGAACGCTTTGATAGAGGCGCATCAAGGACATCGTCGGCAGCTGGCTTTGCATCACGAAGATATTCATGCCCACCGGCGGGGTGATCATGCCGGTCTCGATCATGATCACCAGAAAGACACCGTACCAGATCGGATCGAACCCGGCCTGTTCGATCAGTGGCAGCAGGATCGGCACGGTGATCAGGATCATGCCGAACGCCTCCAGAAAGCAGCCCAGAATCAGATAGAACAGACCGATCAGAAGCAACAGCACGATGGGGTTCAGGTTCAGCCCCTCGACCACGCCCACCAGCCCCTGCGGGATCTGGGTAAGCACCACGAAATAGGTGAAGATGTGGGCTGCACAAAGGATGACGAACAGCATCGCCGTGGTGCGGATCGTCTCGAAGATCCCGTCGCGAGTGTCGGCCCAGCCGAGCCGCCGGGTGATCACCCCCAGAAACCAGGCCCCGAAGGCGCCGACGGCGGCGGCCTCGGTCGCGGTCAGGATGCCGGCATAAAGCCCGCCGATCACCACGATGAACAACAGCACGATTTCCCACACCTGCCAGATGGAGCGGAACCGGGCGAGGAACCCCCTACGTTCCTCTTGCTCGGGGGCCCATTCGGGCGATATCCGCACCAGGATCACCACGATCAGGATATAGAGAAGGCACAGCAGCAGGCCCGGGATCAGGCTGGCGGCATAGAGGCGCGGCACCGATTGCTCGGCGATCATGGCAAAGACCACCAGCGCGATCGAGGGCGGGATCAGGATGCCCAGCGTGCCCCCCGCCGCGATGCTGCCGGCCGACAGACGGTCGTCATAATTGGCCGCGCGCATCGATGGCACCGCGACCCGGGTCATTGTCGCCGCTGTGGCGATCGACGAACCGCTGACCGCGCCGAAGCCCGCGCTGGCGCCCAGCGTCGCATAGGCCTGCGAGCCGCGCAGCCCCGCGAAAAGATCATGCGCCGTGGAATAAAGCCGCCCCGACATGCCCGAGCGCACGGCCAGATCGCCCATCAGCACGAACAGGGGCAACTGCGACAGCGTATAGTTGGTGGCGATGTCATAAGGCACCTGCCCGGTGACCAGCAGCGCGCTTTGCGTGCCATTGATCAGCGCATAGCCGACAAAGCCGACCAGCCCCATGGCCACGGCCACCGGGACCCGCAAAAACACAAGGGCGATTAGCACCAGCATGCCAAGCTGGCCGATCATCTGAACGCTCATTGGATCAGTCCTTTTGAATTCTGGCGTCGTGGCTGGGCCACAGCAGCACGGCTATTGCGGCCAGCACGGCCATGAACGAGCCCGCCAGGATCGGCAGCCAGATGAACCAGACGGGGATGCCCGTCTCGAATTTCGCATCTCCGAATACGATCGCATCGCGAAACGGGGCCACGATCGCGATGGCGATCAGCAACGCAAAGGCCAGCGTCAGCACCCGCCCGAACAGGATGACGACCCGCAGCACGGGCGTCGGCAGCGCGAAATCGATCAGATCGATGCGGATGTTGCCCTCGGTCCGGAAGATCTCGGGCACGCTGAGATAGATCACGAAGGCCAGGCAGGTTTCCACGATGTCATAGACACCGCTCACGGGCCGCCCGGTCAGCGCGCCCAGGATCACGTCATACAGGGTCACCCCGATGATGGCGAACATCGCCAGCGCGGCACCGATCTGCATGACCCGGTTGATTTTGGTCAGAAGCAACATGATTTTCTCCGGCATGACAACGGCCCGCAGAGTGCTTCCCCGCAGGCCGTGCCTGCCCCTAGCGATAGGCGGCCGCTGCAACATCCAGCGCGTTCAGAAACTCGGTGGCATCCAGGCCTTTGGCGTCCAACGCCTGGGCCGTATCGGCGCGCAGCTTTGCCGACATCTCGGCGAAGGCTGCGGTATCGGCCTCGGACAGGCTTTTCACGACCAGCCCCTGCCCCATCAGTTCGTCACGGACTTCGACCTCGGCACGGGCCAGAACGCGGCCCCATTCCCCCTGCCCTTGCGGGCCGAAGTGCTTGTCGAAGGCGGGTTTGAGATCGGCGGGGATCTTGTCATAGGCCTTCTGGTTCATCACCACGGCAAAGGTCATGCCACCCGAGGCCAGCTCGATCACATATTTCGCGCTGTCCATAAGCTTGAACGAGCGGATACCCGCATAGCCGGTCAGGATGCCATCAACGGCGCCCCGCGCCAGGGCCTCGGACATTTCGGTCGAGGGCACGAAGGTCGGGACAGCGCCGAGCGCCTCCAGCGTTTTCGAATGGGCCGGGCCGGGGTGGCGGATGCGCTTGTTCTTCAGCTCGTCCAGCCCGGTGATCTCTTCCTTGGTCAGGATGATCGGGTTGGGCAGAACGGCGATGTTCAGCAGCTTGACGCCGGCCAGCTCTTTTTTCAGGTGGCTGTCGGCCAGATCCAGAACCGCGGCAGAGGCAGGCGCGGCAACATCAACGCCAACACCGGTGTCGACCACACCGGCCATGTCCAGCAGTTCCATCTTGGGGAAGCGGCCCGGCGTGAGGCCCAGCAGCGCGACCGAGATATCGGCCACACCCTTGCGCACCAGATCGAACTGGCGCGGGGCCGGGCCCATCTGGCTGGCCTCGAACAGTTCGAGATCCAGTTTCCCGTCGGTTTCGGCATCGAGCTGCTCTTCGATCACGCGGAACAGCTTGTTCAGGTCACTGCTGGGCGGGGTGAAGATCGAGACCGACAGGGTTGTCTTGTCGTCAGCCGCGAAGGCCGCGCCGCCCAGAATGATGCCGGCGCAAAACGCGACGGCGGCCAGAACGCGCGCCGGGGCCCGCAGCAGTTTGTTCGTGAGCATTTCCAATACCTCCCTCATATGGAAATCAAAAATTCAACGGGCGGCGCACCTCCCAGTGCGCCGCCCGCTTGGCTTATCCCTCGGCAATCCAGACCGCCTTGGTATTGAGGAACTCCTCAATGTGCTCGACCCCGGATTCGCGCCCGTAGCCGCTCATCTTGTAGCCGCCGAAGGGCACCGCGGGATCCATCAACTGATAGGAATTGACCCAGACACTGCCCGCCTTCAGGCGGCGCGACATCTGGGTGGCCTTGCTGATATCGCGGGTCCAAACACCGCTGCCCAGACCAAAGCTGGTATCGTTGGCACGGCGCACGACATCGTCGATATCGGTGAATTTCAAGGCTGACAGGACCGGGCCGAAAATCTCTTCGCGGGCGATCTTCATATCGTCATCGACGCCGCTGAACACCGTCGGCTGCAGGAAATAACCTTTCTCCAGACCGTCCTCCAGAATACGGCCGCCCCCGGCCGAAACCGTCGCGCCCTGCTCGCGCCCGATGTCGAGATAGCCGATGATACGCTCCATCTGCTCTTGCGACACCACCGGGCCAAGCTGGGTTTCCAGATCCAGCGGATCGCCCACTTTCAGCGACGTGGTGAAGGCGGCGACCTTTTCGATGAATTCGTCATACACCGCTTCTTCGACAAACAGGCGCGTTCCGGCCGAACAGATCTGGCCCGAGTTCAGGAACACCGCCATCGCGGCGGCGGGCACGGCCTTGTCAAGGTTGGCATCGGCGAAAACGATGTTGGGGGATTTGCCGCCCAGCTCCAGGGTCACCCGCTTCACGTTCCCGGCCGAAGCTTCGATGATGCGCTGCCCCACATGGGTCGACCCGGTGAAGGCCACCTTGTCGACGCCCGGATGCGCGGCCAGATGCGCGCCCGCGTCGCCCATGCCCGAGATCACGTTGACCACGCCGGGCGGCACGCCGGCCTCGAGGCACAGTTGCCCGAAATAGATCGGCGACAGCGGCGCCTGTTCGGCGGGTTTCAGCACCACGGTGCAGCCGGTGGCCAACGCGGGCGCAATTTTCCACACGCTCATGCCGAAGGGGCCGTTCCACGGGTTGATCGCACCGACCACGCCCACCGGCTCTTTCAGCGTATAAGCCAGCGGGTTGCCGGGGGCCGAGGTTTCGATGGTGTGGCCGTGGATCGCGGTCGCAAGCCCGGCGTAATAGCGCAACAGGCCGACAGACCGGCGCTTGCCGGCTGCGGTGCGCGTGATCGGGTTGCCCAGATCGAGCGAGTCCAGCTTGGCGATATCGTCCCAATGCTCCTCGACCAGATCGGCCAGTTTCAGCAACACCGCCTGCCGCTCGAAGGGCGAGAATCTGGACCACGGCCCCTCTTCCAGCGCGCGGCGGGCCGCGGCAACAGCGAGGTCGATGTCACCCGGGCCGCCCTTGGCCACCTCGCGGATGACCTGGCCGGTGGCAGGCGTCGCGGTGGTAAAGGTCTCGCCCGACAGCGCGTTCACCCACTGTCCGTCGATCAGCAACTGGCCCGGCTTGGATTTTGCCAGCGCGATCGTATCCTGCAGGCGTTGATCGTGAATTCCCATGAGTCTCTCCCTGGAATGCTGCCCCGGCATGAGTGCGGGGAAAATAGTATGGCGTTCAGGCCACCTGGCGCATGGCCTGGCGGTCTTCCAGAATGAAGGCCGCCGCCCGCTCGCCAATCATCATCGCGGGCGCCGACGTGTTGCCGGCCACGATCGAGGGCATGATCGAGGCATCGGCCACGCGCAACCCGCCGACCCCGCGCACGCACAGGCGCGCATCGACGACCGCCGTCGGATCGGTGTCGGGGCCCATCTTGCAGGTGCCCACGGGGTGATAGACGGTGGCCACGGTTTCGCGCACATAAGCCTCAAGCGCCTCGTCGCTTTCGACTTGGGCACCGGGCACCAACTCCTTGCCCGCATAGGCCGCCATGGCCGGTTTGCGCATGATCTTGCGAACCTCGCGCACGCCACGCACCAGCGTATCGACGTCATTCTGGCTGTCGAGGAAATTGGCGATGAGCGTCGGCCGATCCGTCGGCGAGGCCGATTTCAGCTCGATCCGGCCGCGGCTTTCCGGCCGGCAGATGTTGATCAGCGTCACGAACCCGTGCTGGCGCGGAATGAAAGAGGCGGCGGTTTTCAGGCCCATCAGGCAGGTGACCTGCACGTCGGGGCGGTTCAGCCCCGCCTTGGAGCGCAGGAACCCGCCCACCTCGGCCACGTTCGAGGCAAAGACGCCGGTGCGGGTGAAGGCATAGCGCATCGCCTGCGCGGCCAGCTTCGGCAAGGTCTTCCACGACAGTGCCAGCGTGTTGCCCGAGATATCCTCGAACGCGACGCCAACGGCGGGGTGGTCCTGCAGGTTCTGGCCCACGCCGGGAAGATCGGCGACCACCGGAATATCGTGTTTCTGCAACTCGGCCGCCGGACCGATGCCCGAGAGCATCAGCAAATGCGGGGAATTCACAGTTCCTGCGGACAGAATGATCTCGTGCGCGGCGCGCACGGTCTGGCGCTTGCCCTTGCGCGAAATGGTCAGGGACGTGGCCCGACCGTTTTCAACATTGATCCGCTCGACCAGAGACTGATCCAGGATCGTCAGGTTGCGCCGCCCCATGGCGGGATGCAGGAACGCATGCGCGCTGCTCATCCGCATGCCGTTTTTCTGGTTCACCGAAAACAGGCCGAGCCCGTCCTGCTCCGGCCCGTTGAAATCTTCGACGGCCGCGTGGCCCGCCTCTTCGCCCGCCGCCATGATCGCGCCGGAAATCACGTTGGGCGTGGGCACCGGGCCCACGTTCAACTCGCCGCCGCGGCCGTGGTAGCCGTCGTTGACGTCGAGGCCCCAGTTTTCATGCGCGATGAAGGCGGGCAGCACCTCGTCATAGCTCCAGCCCGGGTTCCCCTGTGCCTCCCATTCGTCATAATCCGACGAATGGCCGCGCATGTAGACGGTTCCGTTCACGGCCGAACATCCGCCCACCAGCTTGCCGCGCGGGCATGGAATGCGTTTGTCCGGGTTCGCCTCGGAGGCGATGAATTCATCTTTCCAGTTGTAGCGATCATCGGGCAGCAGGAAGATGTTTCCGAACGGCAATTTGACCTTCAGGTTCAAGGGGAAACGCTTGTCGGACTCCCCCGCCTCGATCAGTGCGACGCGCAGGTTCGGGTCCGCCGACAGGCGGTTTGCGATCACACAGCCGGCCGAACCGGCGCCAATTACAACATAGTCAAATTGGATGTCCGACATTTCCCCTCCCAAGGTCCATTCTTTTTAATGGCCGAACCATTAGACACAAAACAGAGCAGGCATGTCAATTCCCCTTGCTCATCCGCGCCGGGCATATCAGGATTATCCGTCAAGGCGCTGGTTTAAGGACAGGATTTCTGAAACCGGCAGCCTCTGAGAGGCGCAGACCGAGAATTCTTCGGGCATCCAGCCGATTCCTATCAGCACGACCACCAGCCGACTGTCGTCCAGCCCCATCAGCTTGCGCAGCTTGCGGTCCTGCTGTCGCTCGACGGACCAGTTGAGCATGCAGGTGCCCAGCCCCTCGGCATGCAGGGCGTAGGCCAAGGTCATGGCGAACAGGCCGCCGTCGATCCAGGGCTGATAGCGCTCGCCGATGGTTTCCCACCGGCCAAGATCGCTGGTGACAACCAGAATTCCCGAAAGCTGATGGCCGAAGGTGCGGTTGCCCGCCTGCAGTTTGCGCACCCGATTCAGCAAATCGGGGTCGGTATAGGCATGCACATGGCAGGTCTGCCGGTTGCAGCTGGAGGGCACCTCGCGTGCGGCAAGCACCGCCCGGCGGATTTCCTCGTCAGGCCTGGGCCCGGGTACAAAGCTGCGCACGCTATGGCGGGCGCGGACAAATTCCAGAAAATCAACCTTCGCCGCTGCCTGCACCTGCGCACGCCGCACCGTTTCAACACCGGTCTGAACCTCTTCGGCCCCGCGGGCCTTCAGACCCGCCATGGCGTCGCGGATGGGGCCCAGCCCTTCGGGCACCGGGGCGTTGAACGCCAGATAGGCTTCCAGCACGCCCAGACCCGTCGTGACCGTCACGTCTTCGCCCGCCTGCGGGGCGTAACGGGACAAATCCCGCGCCAGCCTTACCGCCCGTGCCCGGCCAAAGCCGGGCTGCGCATCGCTCAGCGCCATCCCGTATTCCAGGAAATGGGCGTCGGCCAGGATGCGCGCGGCCAGGTGCTGGCGGCGCGTTGCCCCCAGCAGGTAGGAATGGTGCCAGAACCGCAATGCATCATACGCAAAATTGCGCAGCAGCCCCACGCTCAACTGTGCCCGCCGGATCAGGCCCACGGGCGCCTCGGCGACGGCCCGCCCGGCCTCCGCCTTTTTCCTTTGTGAAACTTCCGCGACAGCCATGCCCGCTCCTCCCCTTGCAGATTGCTCAATTGGTAGTACCATTGGCAAAGCAGCAAACGTCAAGCGCAATTAACACCTCAAAACTGCCATTTATTTGGGCAGAAACAGCTTTTTCATGCGCATCCGCCTATGGCACCCCCTTTGCAAATTGTGATGGCATTGCAGGGCCAGCACATCACCCCGGGCCGCACCGGGCAGAGCGCCGCATTACAGCGCGCGCACAGGCGAAAAAGACTGGCGCAGTACGCTGTTAATTTCTATATACATCTCATGAAAATGCGTGATCTCGAGGCCCAAACTGGCGTAAATCGCGAGACTATTCGAGTCTACTTCCGGCACGGCCTGCTGCCAGAACCGTCGCGCCCCAAGCGCAATGTCGCCGACTATGATGAAACCCATGTCGAGACGATACGCGCCGTGCGCAATCTGCAGAAACAATCCGGCATGACCTTGCCGCAGATCCGCGACGTGCTGAGCGGCAAGCAAATGAACCGCCGGCTGGACGCACGCGCCTTTCAGAATCTGGAAACGCTGCTGGCCACGCGGGTGGAATATGACAGCACCGGGAACGTCTCGCTCGACAGCCTGGCCGAGCGGAACCCGATGGCCCTTAGCGACGCGCATCTGATGGCCAACCAGGGGCTTGTGACGCTGATCGACGGCAAGGACGGCCCCACCGTCAGCCTGTCCGACGCGCGCATGCTTCAGCTGTGGTCGCAGATGCGGGCCGCGGGGTTCGACGAAGCGCATGGATTTTCAGCCGATATCCTCAGCTATTATCGCCATGCGGCGGAATATGTCGCCACCCATGAATCCCACCTCTTCCGTGAGCGCGTGGAAGGCCGGATTGATGAGCACAAGGCGGTCGATATGCTGGAACAGGCACTGTCCTTGATGCTCGAGTTCTTCGGACTGCTGCGCCTGAAGAGCTTCCTCAAGAAGATTGGCCCAGAAGCCCCCCGGAAGCCCGAATAAAAACGCGGCGCCCCAAGGAGCGCCGCGCATGATTGCCGTGGGAGGAGGTGCCGGCCGGTCAGGCCATAGCGCCGGCAATCATGAGCTTGAGGTCCGAAGACGGGTCTTTCAGCGCCTCGGCATCGAGCCTGACACCCTTGCCCACCAGCCGCTTGGCCGCCATGAACTCGCCCGGCATGTTCACCGCGTCCAGCGCCAGGAACTCGCCGTCCCTGAGGTACCAGACCGAGAACTTGCGCGCGCTCATGTCGCCACGCACCACCGCCCGATCGAAGCCCGCCAACAGGCCCGCGGTCTGCAATTTCATGTCGTACTGATCCGACCAGAACCAAGGCGCATCCAGCGCCGGGGCCGGTTTGCCGCAGATCGACGCGGCCGCGATCTTGGCGGTCTCGATGGCGTTGTGCACGCTCTCCAGCCGCCCGCGATGACCGTATTGCACGATGACCCGGTTTGCACAGTCGCCGATCGCATAGATATCGGGATCGGAGGTGCGCGCCTGCGCGTCGGTGTTGATACCGTTCTCGCAGGTCAGCCCGGCCTCTTCCGCCAGCTCCTGGTTCGGCAGAATGCCGATGCCGACCAACACGATATCGGCGGGAATGACCTCGCCATCCTCCATCTCGACCCCGGTCAGATGGCCGCCTTCGCCGACGAAGCCCTTCATCCGGGCGTTGAGCCGTACGTCCACACCAGCGCTCCGATGCGCCTCCTGATAGAACTCGGAAATCACCGGGCTGGTCACACGGGCCAGCACACGGTCCATCGCCTCGAGCACGGTCACCTCCAGCCCGAGCTGGCGGGCGACAGCGGCTGCCTCCAGCCCGATATAGCCGGCCCCGACCACCACCAGGCGTTTGCCCCGGGTGGCCAGCGGCTGCAGCTTGTCGACATCCTCGAGCGTACGCAGCACCATGACGCCGTCGAGGTCAGCCCCCGCAACCGGGATCACGCGCGGGCGCGACCCGGTGGCGATGATCAGCTTGTCATAGGGCAGCACCTCGCCGCTTTCCAACGTCACGGCCTTTCCGGTGCGATCCAGCGAAACCGCCCTTTGCCCCAGCTTCAGCGTGACATTCTTCTCATCGTAGAAGCCGGCGGGCTTCACATAGAGCCGCGCCTCGGGAAGCTCGCCCTTGAAATAGGCCTTGGACAGCGGCGGGCGCTGATAGGGCGGCGCGGCCTCGTCACCCACCAGGGTGATCGGGCCTTCGTGCCCCATCTGGCGCAGCGTCACAACGGCGGTGCCTGCGGCCTGACCTGCCCCAAGAATGACAATTTTCTGTTCGTTCGAGCTTTCCATGTCGTGTCTCGTTGTCTGTGCGCGTGAACGGGCGTCACGCGCCCTTAAAAATCCGCCGGCGGCCACTACCGCCGACGAGAAGACTCCCGGGCCTCTTCGAAGCCCGGGAAACCCGGTCAGGCCGTCAGCGTGTACCGGATCGGCACGCTTTTCGGCCCGCAGACGAATTCGGAATTCGCCATTTTGGGCTCGCCGGCCAGCTCGACACTTTCGAGCCGCGGGATCAGTTTCTCCCAGAAGACCTTCAGTTCCATGCGCGCCAGGTTGGCGCCCACACAGATGTGGTTGCCGGCGCCGAAAGTGATGTGGCGGTTCGGGCGGCGGTGGATGTTGAAGGTGAAGGGCTCGGGGAACATGTCCTCGTCGAAGTTGGCGGAGAAGTACGAGACATACATCTGATCGCCCTTCTTGATCTGCTGGCCGCTCAGCTCGTAATCCTCATTCGCGGTGCGGATGAACTGCTGCACCGGCGAGGTCCAGCGGATCGCTTCTTCCACGAAGGCGGAGATCAGCTTGGGATCGGCCTTCAGTTCCGCCAGAAGCTCGGGGTGTTCGGCCAGATACCACATACCGGTGGCGGTGGTGGCCGCCGCGGAATCGTGCCCCGCCGACGAGAAGATCAGGAAATACGAGATCATCGTATTCGGATCCATCGGGCAGCCATGCTTTTCGCTGTTGGCCAGGATCGTGGCGACGTCGTCTTTCGGGCAGCCGCGACGATCGGCGATCACCTCGGAATACATCTTGCCGAATTCGTTGTTCACCAGATCCCAGGTTTTCACCACCTCGGTGGGGTCGGTCGGATCGGCGCCGGGGCGCATCAGATCGGGGTCGGCGAAGTTGAAGAACCACTGCACCAGCTCCAGGATGCGCGGGTGATCCTTGCGGTCGACCCCGACGATATCCATCATGACCTCGAGCGGGTAGCGGAACGCGACCTCCTTGGCGAAGTCGATCTCGGGCGCCTGCTCGTCCATGACCTTGATCCAGCGGTCCGCGCTTTCCTCGACCATCGGTTTGAACTTGCTCAGCCCCTCGGGGGTGAACTGGGGCGCGGTCAGGTTGCGGTGCTTGATGTGGTCTTCGCCATCCATATGCACCAGCGTGCGCAGAATGTTCTTTTTGCCACCCGTGTATTGCGCCACCAGCTCCTTGCCGCTTTGCGGCACCAGCGTCTTGGATTCGATGGCCGAGCGGAACACGTCATCCTTGCGCAGCACCTCGCGCACGTCGCTGTAGCGCGACACGATCCACATCGGATCGAAACCCGGCACCTCGGCTTTGCCCAGCGGATAGTCCTGGCGCAGAGTTTTCAGGATTTCGTGCGCCTGGTCACGTTTGCCAATGCCAAAGGTCAGCGGATTGAACAAAGGTGCCACAAGCTCGGCGGGGATCATCGTCTGAGACATTTCAACTCCATGTCTGAAGAGGCCACGCACCGGTGAAGGCGGCGACCGCTGATTGCAGGTAACTCAAGAAGCGAAATCAACGGCTTCACCTGATCGTCCGACCCCTGGTCCACCAGGCGCCGCTCAGACTCGTAGCGGTATTCATGTGATTTCTCCTCCCATCGACGCGCTGGACCTCCCTGCCCATTTTGCGCATTCAATATACGCAAAATACGCGGCAAAATCGGCTTTCGTCAACATAGTGCTTAACTTTTCCCGTATTTCTGGCCTGACGCCGCCTTCAGAGGGGTCCGGCCTCCGGCGGATATTGCCGCCAGATCCCCCTCCAGGCACGCTGCGAAACTCAAGCCGAGAACACGATTTCTTGTTGTTTTAATTTATTTTTTCAAGATTTGGCCCCATCAAGCGCTGCGCTTGCAGCATTTCCGATCTCGATCGCATCGCTCGTTCCACCCCTCATCCCTCATGGCTTATGGATCATCCTTTAAAAGGTCGCCGTGGAACCACGGCCGATTCGGCGCGTCAGGAATCGACAGTACAGCCCCTGTCATGCCGCCATAAATCAGGCAAAAGCGCTGTTTTGGATGGCCTTTCACACCAAAACCACCCCTCGAAACAGAAATAATTAATTTCTTTCAATAAGTTGGTGAAATCTGCCCCAAGCCACGATCCCACCGGGCCACGGCATAGGGATGGTTTGCGTTCTGCTGATACGCATTTTTATTGACAGTATTGCCCTGCCCCGCCTACCTTGCTCGCCGATACAGCAGCGTACACGAGCTGTGCATTCCGCCATCAAACGCCAAGGGAGGGCGCGCGGGATGTCAGGTACGCAGCCACAAGAGGGAGGAGCCATCATGACCGACCCGGTTCGAACCGGCGCGCGACGACAATCAAACAAATTGCCGAAAATCTGACCTGACGGTCACCCCGAGGGGTTGGCCAACACCTGTTTCGCCATTCACGCGAACCGATCTCTTCATCACATGCAGGGGGTTGGGAAGCTGTGTCTGAACGGTACGGAACATCACCTGTGAGAGCACCTGAAACATGACAGACATCAAGGATCTGATCCACACGCCGACCGGCCAAATGCTGATCGGCGGCAAGTGGGTCAACGCCGCATCGGAAGAATCCATTCCTGTCGAGGATCCGTCGAACGGCGCCACGATCGCCCAGCTTGCCGCAGCGACCGAAGAAGATGTCGACCGGGCCGTCGCCGCCGCCCGCGCCGCCTTTGAAGGTGCCGCATGGAGCCGGATGCGCCCGATCGACCGCGGCAAGCTGCTGGAAGATATCGCGCGCAAGATCGAAGAGCACGCACAGGAACTGGCGCTGCTGGAAAGCTATGACAACGGCATGCCCGCCAGCATGGCGATGATGGTCAACCTGCCCGCCTCGGCCGAGATCTTCCGCTACATGGGCGGCTGGTGTTCGAAACTGGGCGGCAAGACCATTCCGGTCAGTGGCGATGGCCGCGCGTTCCACGCCTATACCCTGCGTCAGCCGGTCGGCGTTGTCGGTGCCATCACGCCCTGGAACTATCCGCTGGCCATGGCATCCTGGAAACTCGCCATGGCGCTGGCCGCCGGCTGTACCGTCGTGCTCAAACCGTCCGAGGTTACCTCGCTGTCGACCCTGCGGCTGGTTCAGCTGATGCACGAGGCCGGCCTGCCCGAAGGTGTGGTCAACGTGGTCACCGGCTTTGGCCATATCGCCGGCCAGGCCATGGCCGCGCATGAGGGCATCGACAAGATCGCCTTCACCGGCTCGACCGCCACCGGCAAGAAGATCGCCACCGCCGCCCTTGGCAACATGAAGCGCGTCAGCCTGGAACTGGGCGGCAAGTCGCCGTCGATCATCTGCGCCGACGCCGATCTGGCGCAGGCCATCCCGGGCGCCGCCCTGGCCTGTTTCTTCAACTCCGGCCAGATCTGTTTCGCCGCGACCCGGCTCTATGTGCACCGCTCGGTCTATGACGCGGTCGTGGGCGGCCTGGCCCAGGTGGTGGAAAGCTTCCCCATGGGCAATGGCCGCGAGGCGACCACCATGCTCGGCCCGCTCGTCTCGCAGGCCCAGCAGGATCGCGTGATGGGCTATGTCGAAAAGGGCAAGGCCGAGGGCGCCGATCTGATCTGCGGCGGCGAAACCGTGGGCGACGAGGGCTATTTCGTCAAACCCACCATCTTCGGCAACACCACCAAGGACATGACCATCGTCAAGGAAGAGATCTTCGGCCCCGTCCTGTCCGTCACCCCGTTCGACGATATGGATGCCGTGATCAAAGAGGCCAATGACTCGGTCTATGGCCTCGCCGCCAACATCTGGACCAACGATCTGCGCACCGCCCACACCAGCGCGGCCAAGCTGGATGCCGGGTCGGTCTGGATCAACTGCCACGGCATCGTCGATCCGTCGATGCCCTTCGGCGGGTTCAAGTCTTCCGGCTGGGGCCGCGAAGTCTCGGAAGAGGGCATCAGCCTCTACACCGAAACCAAATCGGTCGTCGCAGCACTGGAAGATCAGCAGTTCGGCTGAGTCACCACAGAATTCCAAGGAGAGAAGACTACATGAAACTTCAGGGTAGAACCGCCATCATCACCGGCGCCGCCACCGGCATCGGCCGCGCCATCGCCGAACTGTTCCAGAAAGAGGGCGCCAACGTCGTCATCGCCGACATCGCAGGCGCCGCCGAAGCCGCGGCCGAGATGGGTGGCAACACCATCGGTGTCGAAGCCAACGTCACCAGCAAGGAGTCGATGACCGCCGCAGCAGCAGCAGCCGAGGAAAAGTTCGGCGGGATCGACATCCTGGTGAACAACGCCGGCATCTTCACCGGCCTGAACTACACCCCGATGGAAGCCATCGAGGAAAGCGACTGGCGCAAGCTGATGGACGTGAACGTCATGGGCCCGTGGATCTGCACCTCGGCCTGCCTGCCCGCGCTGCGCAAATCGGACTATGGCCGTGTCGTCAACATCGCCTCGGTGATCGCGCATCTGGGTATTCCGATGATGCTGCACTACGTCAGCTCCAAAGGTGCCGTGGCCGCGATGACCCGCGCCATGGCCCGCGAAATGTCGGTGACCAAGAGCGGCGTGCTCGTGAATGCCGTTTCGCCGGGCTACACCCACTCGGAAAACGCCAAGGCCAACGCGGACCAGCACGAGGCCTTTGAAGGTGTCGCAAGCTCCATGCGGCTGATCGAGCGCGCGTCCGAGCCCAAGGATATCGCCAATGTGGTGGCCTTCCTCGCGTCTGATGAAGGCGGTTACATCACCGGCCAGAACATCATCGTCGATGGCGGCATCTTCTTCAGCCAGTAACAAACAACAAAAGATGTGTGCCCCGGGCCGGGGAGGAAACGGCCCGGGGGATCACGCACGAGGGGAGGAACTCATGACTTTTTCACACGCAAAACGCATTGCCGCCGCCGCCGGCGTGGCCGCTCTGGCGCCGCTGGCCGCCCAGGCGAATGACGGCCTGATGTTCTCGGGCTACAGCGCCACCACTCTGGGCATGGCCGGTGCCGGGGCCGCCAATCCGACGGATAGCCAGATCGGGGCGGTCAATCCCGCCGGTTTCGCCTTTACCGGCAACCGCGTCGATATCACCGGCACCCTGCTGTCGGTCGACATCAATTCCACCGTGCTGGGCGCGCCCTATGGCGACGAGCCGCTGCTGCCCGCAGTGCTGCCCAGCGTCTCCTACCAGTACAATGACAAATGGGCCTTCGGCCTGTCGTCCTATGGCGTCGGCGTCCTTGTGGATTATGGCGAACCGATCCCGCCTGCCCCCGGCGTCACCGATACCGGCGCAACCTTGATGCAGCTGGTTGTGGCGCCGTCGGTTTCGTACAAGCTGAACGAGGATCACGCGATCGGTGCCTCGCTTCTGCTCGCGGGCCAGTATTTCGATCTGACCGGCCTGCAGGCCTACGGCGTTGCCGATCCCGGCGATACCGGCTCGTTCGGGGCCGGGTTCAGCCTCGGCTACATGGGCCGGCTCAGCGATACGGTCCGGCTCTCCGCCAGCTATTTCAGCCAGATCCACCTGGGCGACCTCGAAGGATACGAAGGCCACCTCGCGGACGAGACCGATGTCGACCTGCCCGCCCGGGCCATTCTGGGCATCGCCGTGGATGCGACCCCAAGGCTGACCCTGCTGGCCGACTACCACTGGATCAACTGGAAAGACGTCACGCCGCTGGGCAACGGCTTCCCCGGCAGCTTTGTTCTGGGTGCGGCCGATGGCCCCGGCACCGGATGGAACGAGCAGAACATCCTGAAGCTGGGCGCAGAGTACACGTTGAACGACAAGTGGACGGTTCGCGGCGGCGTCAGCAAATCGAACCGCCTGTGGGAAACCGACGATAACGCCCTGAACTATTTCACCCCGGTTACGCCCGACACCCACGTCGCCATCGGCGCAACCTACAAACCCCGCGAGGGTCGCGAGTGGAGCTTTGCCTTCAACCGCGCCATCGCACGCAAGCAGACCGGCACCGGCGCGTCGACGGGCACCGACCTGGACACCCGAATCGACACCTATGCCGTCACCTACGGCTGGACCTTCTGACCGGCTCGGAAAGTCCAAAATCACCCTTTTCCTGCGGCATTTCAGCAAGGTTGTGCCGCAGGATCTCTCAGGGGCTTGAATTGACATAATGGTCCGGCCATTAGTATATCAGGCCAAATATCACTTCGGGTTTCCCGGCAACCGGATCAACCCGACAAGGCGGCACCAAACTGCCGCAGCTTTGGAGGAGGAAACATGGCTAAGATTATCTTTGTGGACCACGACGGCACCAAACACGAGGTTGAAGCTTCGGTCGGCAGCAATGTGATGCAGGCCGCTGTCGACAACAACATCGAGGGCATCGATGGCGATTGCGGCGGCATGTGCGCCTGCGCAACCTGCCACGTCACCGTTGACCCCGAGTGGTTTGCCAAGACCGGTGCCCGTTCGGAAAACGAAGAGTCGATGCTGACCTTCCTGCCCGAGATTGCCGAAACAGCGCGTCTGGGCTGCCAGATCGAGATCACCGACGAACTGGATGGCCTGGTTGTGCACTTGCCGATCGAACAATTCTGATTGTCGCGTGAAGGAGAAAGCCATGACAAGCATCAAGGATATCCCGCTGAGCGATCTGGACCCGTCGGTCCAAACCCGTTTTCAAAGCGGTGAACACTTCGAGGTCTTCGACCGCCTGCGTGCCGAAGCCCCGGTCTATTTCCACGAGACCACCCAATACGGGCCCTTCTGGTCGATCTCGAAGTACAAGGACATCATCGAGGTCGAAGCAAACCCGAAGGTGTTTTCCTCGGATGCGGCTTATGGCGGCATCTGGATCAAGGAACAGCCGAAAGACACCATCCGCAAAAGCTTCATGACCGCCGATCAGCCGGAGCATGACCAGCAGCGCAAGGTGGTGAACCCGATCGTGTCGCCCTCCAACCTCAACGACATGGAGCAGAAAGTCCGCGATATCGTTACGCTGGTGCTCGATGATCTGCCGCTGAACGAAGAGATCGACTGGGTGGAGCGTGTTTCGGTCGAAGTGACCGGCCGTGTTCTGTGCGAGCTGATGGACTTCCCGGTCGAGGAACGCATGGATCTGACCACCTGGTCGGATATCGTGAACACCGATGTCGACGCCGGCACCGAGATCACCGACGAATACGTCAAGCTTGAAAAGCTCAAGCCGATGATCATCAAGTTCAAGGAACTGTTCGCCGAGCGCACCGGCATGCCGCCGCAGAACGACCTGATCTCGATGCTGGCCCATTCGCAGGAAACCGCGAACATGGAGCCGCAGCAATTCGTGGGCATGCTGGTGCTGCTGATGGTTGGTGGCAACGACACCACCCGCAACTCGATTTCCGGCGGTCTGGACGCGCTGAACAAGTTCCCCGAGGAATACAAGAAGCTGCGCGAGAACCCCGAGCTGGTCGAAAGCATGGTGCCGGAAATCATCCGCTGGGTGACCCCGGTGGCGCATATGCGCCGCACAGCGCTGGAAGATATCGAGTTTCACGGCCAGCAGATCAAGAAGGGCGACAAGGTCATCATGTGGTATTGCTCGGGCAACCGGGACCCCGAGGTGATCGAAGACCCCTATACGTTCAAGATCGACCGCAAGAACCCGCGCCAGCATGTGTCGTTCGGGTTCGGCATCCACCGTTGCCTTGGCAACCGGATGGCCGAGCTTCAGCTTCGCGTGCTGTGGGAAGAGATCCTGAAGCGCGGATGGGTCATCGAGACCACCGGCGAGCCCGAGCGCCGCTTCTCGAATTTCGTGGTCGGCATCGACAGCCTGAAGGCGATCATTCGCAAGCCGGAGTGATCGAGCACTATCTTGTCCCTCAGCCCGCCGCTTTTGCGGCGGGCTTGCTGGCATATCTTGTCAGCGACAGACGCGGCGGCGCATGAGATCACGCATCCTATGGCGCGCTGTTACTCGCCACCACGTAATTCAAGACAACCAACGCCACGCACACCACCAGCGTCCAGCCCTCAAAGGCAAGGCGCAACCACAATGGCGCATGGCGCAGCTCCATGAATTCCAGCCCGATAAAGCGTACTTTGACGAAGGCAATCAGGGTAATCAACGCCGTTGCCAATCGCTGACTGTTCGCGCCGAAACCCACACTTTCCACCGAGATGAGTGTCGCCAGCACCAGAAACGCCCAAATGGCCGTCAGTCGATTTTTGAACAGAGCTATCAGCATGGTCATTTCATCAGGTAGAGCAGCGCAAAAAGAACCACCCAAAGCAAATCGACAAGGTGCCAAAACACACCGCACCCCTCAAAGGTGGCGACAGGGTATTGTTCAGACGGCTTGCAACTTGAACGCAACCACAGCAACACCCCCAGACCAATCAATACATGCATCAGATGAATTCCGGTGAACATGTAGTAGTAGGTAAAAAACTCACTGTGCGTAAGGGTGAGCCCCGCTCGAATTTTCTCGCCCCATTCAAAAGCCTTGACCACCACGAACCCGAGCCCCAGCACAATCGTGGCGGTGATCATGGCCGGTGCTTCTTTCGCGCCCAGCCGCGCAAGGCGCACCGCTTGCGCCATGAACAACGAGCTGGTCAGCAACAGCAACGTATTCAGCAATCCCAGATGGGGATTCAGAAGCGCCTGATCCGCTTCATAGGCGGCCGGATTGCCGGCTTTGTACACCAGGAAGGTCACAAAGAAGATCGCGAACACGACCATATCCCCGAAGATCAGCACCCAAATGCCTTCTTCTCCGGGGATATGTTTCGCGGGCCGCTCAGCCGGCTGCTTGATCGGCACGGCGATCACGACTGATCCTGCTGCATGGCAGGGTGCTTGGCCGCGCGCAACATGGCCCAAAGCACGGCGGTAAGCAGCATGCCGAAGGTGAATACCGGAACCCAGAAAGCGAACACGCCATTCCAGGCGAAGGGACCTGTTTTGAAGAAGGGAATGAAAGAGCCGGGCGCCGCCAAGATACCCACCCAGATGTTCGCATAGCCAAGCCAGCGCGGAAAAATGGGCTGCGGGTTCACATCGCGCAAAATAATAATGCCCGTCACCACCCACTGTGCCAGGCCAATAAAGCCCGGAATAACCAGCAGGAACATTCCCGCATCGGCCAGAGCAGCGGTCATTTCGGTGCTCATCTCGGGGCGATAGGCCGCGGTCACAAAGCAGATCATAACCAGAAACAAGGGCAGGAAACCAAACGGCACAATCATCATCATGCCGTAGGTCAACGGCGTATGCTTGCCCTCGGCCACTTTCAGGCACCCATAAAATCCGCCAAAGAACGGGAAGAACAAACTCGACCCGATACACATCAACACCGAGCCCACAAAAACCCCGGTGCGGTTTTCAGTAAAGTGCGCGGCCCATTCGGCCATGGGCAACGAAGGAGAGGGCGGCGGAAAAATCTGCCAGGAGATAATAGCGCCAAACATAAACATCATGGCGATCATGCCGGACCATGCACTCGCCGCGATCGATTTGTTCATCTGTGATTCTCCCGAGTTTTTATGCGTTGTTCGGGATTGTGGTCATACTCTGGTCGCGGCGAACCTTTCGTGCGACAGGTCGGAAAGCACAGCAGGGGTTTTAGAACGAAAGCATCTGCTTGCGCGTGTTTCGCAGCATCCGCACCAGAAGAACGCGCTTCCGGGGCCGCGCCCCTGCCCGGCGTTGCCCCCCGACGGCAATGATCCGTCAGGCCTTGAACACCGCTTGAGACCATCGCTCCACGGTCTCTGCAAAGCAGTCGTGGATCGAGTCATTCGCAATGGTGCTACCGCTCGCCAGCCTGCCGGCAAGCCAAAGGCCCGGCACCCGTTCGCCATCTTGTCGGATCACCGCCCCATCGGGTGCACAGCGCACTCCGAGGCCACCCTTCAAGGGCGACAGCATGTTCCGTTCCCGCAGTCCGGTGAGAAGCGGTTCCGAGACCATTTCGAGAACGGGAGGTGGCAGCACGCTGTCCACCATCACCTGCGCAACCACCGACCGGCCCCCCGACTGTAGGCGCCACCCCTGCGGTAACAGGGTAATATCGGGATCGGCCGTGGCGCAGGGGTAAACCAGCCCCACATCGATCAACGCAAGCATCTGGTAAAGCGTATCGACAGGCGCGCCATAGGAGTAGCGTTTGAGCCCCTCGTCGAACTTGACGATCGCCTCCGCCGTTTCGGCCGCGGCCTGTACCCTATCGAAGATCTCTCGCAACAGCGGCTGCCATTTGCGCCAGAGCTGCCCGATCACATATCCGGGCGACGGGGCCACGCGGCCTTCCGCTTCAGCGATGTTGCCCTTGATTGCCTCGACGGTGGCGCGGGTCTCCTGACTGCCAGGCTCCTTCCGTTCGGCAGCGAGCCAGTTCTCGACCTCGTCGGCCCGCCTGAAGGCCCTCGTCTCTGTGAGGATCCGCCGGGCCGGTGCGATCAGGGCGTCTGTCAAAACCGTCAGGGGTTCGTCTGCATCGCTCGACAGCGCCGCGACCAGAGCGGCCCGGAAGGCTTCACATTCGCCCTTCGACGGTTCGAACCGGGCATCAATGGCGGCGGTCTGGGGTTTGGGCGCGGGGGCGTGTCCGTCAAGCGAAAAGGGCGCGATGGTTCCGGGCTCTCGCCCGCTGGGCACATAAGATCCGTCTTGAAACTGTCCACCAAGGCCGATGGTCAGCATGCGCACAACATCAATCGCCGAAAGGCCAAGTCCGCGGATAGCGACAACCTTCCCCTGCCAACCGGACGCCGCCTCGACCACGGCCCTACCAGGATAGGCCGGCAATATGTCGAGGCGATGTTTCCCGGCGTGGGTCTCCCATGACGCCATTTGCTCATCGCGGCGGGTTTGCGGCTGGCCGAGCGACAACAACACATCGTCATAGGGTCCGAAATACGCAGTTTCACTCTCCAGCCGCCACGCTCCGTCCTTGCGCGTCGCGGCGTCGATCCGACGTTGATCAAGAGAGACAGTCACACCGGCCGGCAAAGAGGCCAACAGGGTGGAGAAACGCGTATTGAGATAGGCGCCCAGGCGGGCACGGGGCAGATAAGCCTCGGGCTCTTCACCCTCAGCGCCCGCCCATTTGCTGAAATCAGCGATCCCTTGTCCGGTGGGCGGTGGGAGATCAATGATGCGGAGCGGCAGGTTGAGAAGGCAAACCTCCGGCTCGTCAGGGCTGAAATTCGGGCCGGCTGCCGGCCACGCCTCAGGATCGAATATATCGACCGAGAATGACGCACACGAACGCCTGGCGTATCGCACAAGGGCTTCGAGTGCGCCAAGGCCGCGGGGGCCGAACCCGATGATCGCGATCCGGCGCGTCGTCCCTGTCATCGTGCCCCTCCCTCGCAAAGCGTCGCGGGTTTTGTCGCGTGTTCCATGCCGCTGCGCAAGTCCGCGCCGGAAACATGCCTGGGGGGCTTGTGGTTCACCTGTTGGTGATCCATTCTCTTTCCGCGAAGGGAATGGCTGCGGTCAACTCTCCCATTTTTTATGACTCGGCCTGCACATCCGACATCCGAGTCGCATGTGATTTAAGGAACCACGCCTTTGAAATCCCCCGAAAATCTGCGGCAAAGGTTGCTGCGTGATCTGAAGTCCGCCCATGACGGCCTTGATGGGCTGGTTTCGCGGTTCGATCTTGGCGAAAACGGCGGTCTGAAAGCGTTCCTGCTTATGCACGAAGCAGCTTTGAAGAACATACCGATGACGCATCTCAGCTCCGCCTCAGCGACTGCTATTGGCGACCTCTTGCAACGCGCGCGCCTGGATCTTGCCACTCTCGGGGTGCGCCCGATGGTCCTGGACCGGCCCTTGAACAGGAATATCCAGCCGCTCGCCGTGGACTATGTCATCGGTGGTTCGCGCTTGGGCGCCGAGGTTCTGAAGCGACGGTGGCAAGCATCCGCGACCGCCCGCTCCGGCTCGGGCACGGCGTATATGAACGCGCCACGTCATCTCGACGCCTGGCGCAGTTTCTGCGAACACGCGCTGACGCTTGCTGCGGATACGCCCTACGCCGACAATGTCGTGCGAGACGCGGCAGACATATTCGCCCTCTTCATGACATCCGCCGAAAAGGCCCATCAGGAAACGCCACAACATGTCTGACCCAAAAACCGACAGCCAGATGGAGACGGTCGATCTGTCGAACTGCGATCGCGAACCGATCCACATTCCGGGGCGCGTTCAGGGCTTTGGCTGCCTGCTTGCCGTTTCGTCGGACTGGATGATCGCGCATGCGTCAACCAATTGTACCGACCTGCTGGGATGCGACGCCGAGGACCTGATCGGCAAGCGGTTCATCGACTTTTTCAACCAAGAGACCGTGCATCATCTCCGGACACGGATTCAGACCCTTGCGCATCAGACCGGCGTGGCGCGGGTGTTCCGCTATGATCTCAACGGCGACGGTCGTCTGTTCGACATATCGATCCACCGGGCCGGTCGCTATCTGGTGTTCGAATTCGAAGAGCGGCACCACGCCGAAAACCAGCGCGACGACTCAGGCCTGGTTCAGGCATTGATCGCCCGTGTGCAACGCCATGATACGGTAGAAAAGGCTTCGCAAGAAGCGGCGCGCGCCTTGCAGGCCCTGATCGGCATGTCGCGGGTCATGGTCTATCGCTTCGAGGAAGACGGAACGGGCACCGTGATCGCCGAGGCTCTGTACGGCGCGGACGAACCTTATCTTGGCCTTCGGTATCCGGCGAGCGATATTCCGAAACAGGCCCGTGAGCTTTACAAACGCAGCCTGTTGCGCATCATCCCGGATGCAGATGGCGAGACCTTTCCGATCATTCCTGAAAAAAGCCCGGCAGGCGCACCCCTCGACTTGTCACTCGCCACAACGCGCGCGGTTTCCCCGATCCATCTGGAATATCTTCGAAACATGGGGGTCGGGTCGTCCATGTCGGTATCCATCCTGCGCAGGGGCAAGCTGTGGGGGCTGTTTGCCTGCCACAACCCAACACCGTTCCATATCGACTATGAGCGCCGCAGCGCGGTCGAGCTGTTCGCGCAGTTGTTCAACTACGAACTCGCCCAACTCGAGACAAACCGCGAACTGGCCGATGTGGACAGCGCACGTGCGCTTCACGACAGGCTCATGCCGCAGATCTCGGCGGGCGTCACCCTGGTCGACATCTTCGACTCCGTTGCCACGGAGATTTCGGCGGTGATCCCGTTTGACGGCATCGTCATATTCTCAAACGGGGTCTTCCGCGCGAAGGGTGCGACTCCGACAGAGGAAGAATTCCTGGGGTTGGCGCGTTTTCTGAACACCGCCCAAAGCTCGGAAGTGTACGCGCTCGACTGCATTAGCTCGCGCTATGACAAGGCGAATGGCTTCGCTGATCGTGCTTGCGGGCTTCTCGCCCTGCCGATCTCGCGCACGCCTCGCGATTACCTGGTTCTTTTCCGACGCGAGATCGCCCAGTCCGTGAACTGGGCGGGCAACCCCCAGAAGCCCGTCGAGCCCGGGCCCAACGGGGTGCGGCTGACACCGCGAAAAAGCTTTGAGGCCTGGCAGGAAGTCGTGCGCGGCAAGTCGGCCCCCTGGAAGGTGAACGAGCTGCGGGCCGCCGACGCCCTGCGTGTCACGCTTCTGGAAGTCGTCCTGAAACTCGCCGACGAGGCCAACGCAAGCCGCAAACGCGCGGAAGAGCAGCAAGAATTGCTGATCGCGGAGCTGAACCACCGGGTCCGCAACATCCTCAATCTGATCCGGGGCCTGATCTCGCAGGGACAGGGCGATGCCCTGACGATCGAGGAATACAGCAGCGTGCTTGACCACCGCATCCATTCGCTCGCCCGCGCGCATGATCAACTGACCCAGAAAGAGTGGGGCTGGGTGTCGCTCACGTCATTGATCCGCACCGAAACCGAGGCGTTCCTGTCGCACAAAGCCGAACGCGTTATCATCGGCGGGGATGAGATCTCTCTTTCGCCCGCCGCCTTCACGACGATGGCGCTTGTCGTCCACGAGCTTGTGACGAACTCCGCCAAATATGGCGCGCTCAGCGACGGTTCGGGGGTGGTGCATCTGGACATCACGCTCAACCGGGATGGGGCCTGCTCCATCTCCTGGCGCGAAGTTGACGGCCCTCCTGTCCAGCCCCCCAAGCGCAAGGGCTTCGGCACCACGATCATCGAGCGCTCCATCCCGTTCGAGCTGAAAGGCAGCGCGCAAGCGCGGTACAAGATCACCGGGCTGGAGGCGGATTTCGTTCTGCCGGCGTCCCATGTCGCAAAGCTCGCGGCGCCGTCGGCTGCCGAGATCGCTGTAGCCGAGAACACGCCTCCGGCCGATGTGACCCTTCATGGCGCTGTGCTGTTGGTCGAGGATAATATGATCATCTCGATGGATGCCTCGGACATGCTGCGCGATCTGGGCGCAAGTGATGTGAACGCGGTCAGCAATGTGGCCGACGCGCTGCGGGTTCTCGAGACGAAAGATATCGCATTCGCGCTCTTGGACGTGAATCTGGGCAGCGAGCTGTCTCTGAAGGCGGCAAAGGAGTGTGCCGCGCGGGGTATTCCGGCCATTCTGGCCACGGGGTATGGCGGCAGCGGCAATGCGGTTTCCGACTTTCCACAGAAAGTCGTGGTCAGGAAGCCATACACGATGGAACATGTCCGACGCGCTATCGCCGAGGAACTGGGATAGCCGCCCTGAAGAGACACGCTTCCTCCGTCGTCCCACCTTCCCTATTCCAACAAGATCGCGCACCTGACGATCCCGGCGCCGGTCCGCCGCGAAAAAGGCCGGCGCACTGGCCGGCCTTTCCCACGGGTCGCTTCGGGCCGCGCTATTCGATGATCACTTCGGCCGTCGGGCGCGGCGTGGCTGCGGTTTCGGTCGGCAGCACAGGTACCGTGACCTCGGGCACCGTGCCGGTCAGCGTGTCCAGGAACGCCACCAGCTGATCGGCCTCTTCGTCGGCCAGTTCCTCGCCCAGCTGCGACTCGGCCATGATCTGCACCGCGACCTTCAGATCCCACACCTTGCCCGAATGGAAATAGGGCGCGGTCACGGCCACGTTGCGCAAAGGTGCGGCCCGGAACACGTATTCGTCATCCGCGGTGTCGGTCACCGCGAACCGGCCCTTATCGCCCACCGGCAGGATATCGGCGCCGGGCTTCTCGATCAGGCCGAACGGGTGATAGCCCTCACCACCCACATTCACGCCGCTGTGGCAGGCGATGCAGCCCTTGTCCATGAACAGTTCCAGCCCCGCGCGCTCCATCTCGGTCAGCGCCATGTCATCGCCGTTCAGGAAGGCGTCGAACGGCGCGGGGGTGATCAGCGTCGCCTCGAACGCCTCGATCGCACGGGCCATGTTGTCGAACGAGACCGGCTCGGCGTCATCAGGGAAGGCAGCGTTGAACCAGGCCACGTAGTCGGTCATCGAATTCAGCGTGAGCACCACGTTTTCCGGCGTGTTCGCCATCTCGACCCCGGCCTGGATCGGCCCCTTGGCCTGCGCCTTCAGGTCGTTGGCGCGGCCGTCCCAGAACTGTGCCTCGTTCAGCACCGCGTTCAGAACGGTCGGCGAATTGCGCGGCCCCTTCTGCCAGCCATGGCCGATCGAGGTTTCTTGATTGTCATCCCCGCCGGTGGCCAGGTTGTGGCAGGAATAACAGCTGAACACGCCCGAGGCCGACAGCCGCGGATCGAAGAACAGCGATTTGCCCAGCGCGATCTTTTCGGGCGTGACCCGGTTGTCCGCGATTTGCGGCACGGTAGAGGGTAGCGGCTGAAAAAAATCGAGCGCCGCGTCGCGCAAATCGTCGGCCGCAGCGGCGCCCGTCATCGCGGTTGTCACAAGGAAGGACGCAAGAAGACGTTTCATAGGATCACCTATCGTTCGTGTTCGAATTTCTCGCGCGTCCAGCCACAGGATGCCTGCGCCTCAGGGGGCGGCCTTGCTCCAGATCATTTTTATTAGAAACATTCTAACTTATCGCGCGTCACCCGCCCCTTGCCTGCGTCTCGCCCCCCGCGTAAGCCTAGGCCACCCTTCGCAAGAGCGTGCCGCGTGTTTGTCTATCGCCTTCTTCTTTGCCTCGCCGCCCCCTATTTCGCCCTGAAGCTGTGGCGCGGTGCGCCCGAGGGCGCCGTGCAGCAGCGGCTCGGCGGCGATGGCGGGGGTGCACGCGCAGGGGCTGTTTTCTGGCTGCACGCCGCCTCGAACGGCGAGCTGACCGCGGCCCGGCCGCTGATCGACACGCTTCTGGCCCGCGATCCGCGCCTTTCACTGGTCGTCACCTGCAATTCCGACAGTGGCCGTGCCCTGGTCGAACGCTGGGGGCTGGGCCGGGTTTCCGCCCGGCTGGCGCCGCTGGATTACCGGCTGACCCTGCGCCGGTTCATCGCCAACTGGCAGCCCGATGCGCTGATCCTTGTGGAAAGCGAGCTGTGGCCGAACCGGATGGTGACGATGAACGAACTGTCACGCCCGGTGGTGATCGTGTCGGCGCGGATGTCGGAGAAAAGCGCCGCGTTCTGGCGCCGGCTACCGGGGTTGGCGCGGCGGGTGATGGGAACCATCAGCTTTCTGTCGGCGCAGGACGCGGCATCAGAGGCGCGTTTCGTGACACTCGGCCTGTCTGACGCGCAGATCGGCGAGGCCCAGAACCTGAAGCTTCAGGGGCGGAAAGGCGCGTTTGACAAGGCCGAGAAAACCCGGCTGTCGGGCGTGTTCAGCCGCGACAAGACCATGCTGGCCGCCTCTACCCACGAGGGAGAGGAAACGCTTCTGATCCGCGGGTTCAAAGAGGCGCAGGCACAACAGCCCGGCCTGAAGCTGATCCTCGCCCCGCGCCACCCGCGGCGCAGCGCCGAAATTCGCGCGCTGCTGGCCGGCCACGACATGCGCTTCGCCACGCGTTCTCTGGGCGAGGAACCGGATGCGCAGACGCAGGTCTATCTTGCCGATACGCTGGGCGAGATGCCACTGTGGTACGAACTGGCCGCGACAACCTTCGTCGGCGGCTCTCTGGTCACGCGGGGGGGGCATACCCCGCTTGAGCCCGCCGCCCATGGCAGCGCCCTGCTGCACGGGCCGCATCTGGACAATTTCGCCGAAGTCTACGCGGCGTTGCAGGAAAACGGCGCGTCGATCCGGATCACCGGATCGGCCGAGCTGGCCCACGCACTGTTGTCGCTGAGTGCGGCAGACCGGGCGGAAATGGCGGCGCGCGCGAACAGGGTGATTGCCGGGCTGCAGGGCGACGCCGGGCTCACCGCCATCGCGGACAAGATCGCGGATCTGACCAGGGGCGTGGCCCTGCAGGCGCCCGGCCAGAGCAGCTGATCCCCGCGGCCGCGCTATTGCAACGGATAGCGTGCAAGCTCTTCATAGCTGGCGCCGCTCGGGCCCAGATGCGAGCGTAACAGCCGGAAATCCGTTACCGTCATCGCGTGCGAGGAAAAGCCCATGCGGCCGGCCATGAAATGCGCCATCCGGGGCTTGTCGAGCCGGGCCGCATTGAGGCGCGCCAGCGTGACATGGGGCACGAACCGCCGCGCGTCGATCGCGATACCGGCGTTTCGGGCCGCCGTTTCAACCTTGCCCTGCAGATGCCGCAACGGCGCACTTTCCACCACCCCGGCATAGAGGGCGCGCGGCCTGGCGCCCCCGAACATTCCCAGCCCCGAAAGCCGCAGGTCGAACCCCGGCGCCGCGATATGCTGAAATGCGTGATGCGCCTCTTCCAGCGCGGTCTCGTCAACCTCGCCCAGAAAAGCCAGTGTCAGGTGCAGGTTTTCCACCGGCACCACACGGGGCGCGGGCATGCCCTGTTGAAGCGTGGCAAGAGCGTCCAGCACCGGCTCCGGCAGAGACAGGGCGACAAAGGCGCGGATCACGGCGCGGCCCGCCGCCCCAGAACCGCCAGCCGCGCCCGCAGTTCCGCCCCCACCGCACCGGCGCGGGGCGCGTCGCGCAGGGTGGTGAACAGGTGTTCGGGCACGTCGCGGCCGCGCCTGTTTCCCTCCCAGCTCAGGGAGCGCAGCACTGCCTCGGCCGGCTTCGGCAGGCGGTCGGGGATGTCATGCCCCGCCAGCGTCGCCCAGACCCCGGCCCACAGCCGCCCGACCGACCACGGGTTGTACCCGCCCCCGCCCAGCACCAGATAGCGCGGCGACAAGGGCCGCAGCGCCGCCACCACCGCCCAATGCGCGTTGTTCGACAGCGACAGACGCGACAGCGGGTCTTCCTCCACCGCGTCGGCCCCGCATTGCAGCACGATGGCATCAGCCCGGAACGCCGCCACGCGCGGCAGGATCAGCGCATCCAGAACCGCGGCCATTTCACTGTCGTTCAACCCGCGCGGCACCGGCAGGTTGAAGACATTGCCGCCCCCGTCATCGCCAAGTGCGCCGGTAAAGGGCCAGCGTTTCTCCTCATGCACCGAAATCAGCAGCGTTTCGGGATCGCCGGCGAAGGCCAGCTCGACCCCGTCGGGGTGATGCGCGTCGATATCCACATAGGCCACCCGCCGCGCCCCCGCCCGCCGGAGCGACAGGATCGCCAGCACCGGATCGTTGAGAAAGCAGAACCCGTTGGCCCGGTCCGGCATCCCGTGATGGGTGCCGCCCGCCGGGTGATAGATCACGCCGCCGTCCGCCAGCAACTCGCCCGCCAGAAGCGATCCGCCGGCCCCCGTCGCGGGGCGCCGGTACATCTCGGGGTAGACCGGGTTGGAATGGGTGCCGATATGATACCGTGCCCGCGTTTCGTCACTCACCACCTGCTCGGCCTCGGCCCGCTGCAGCGCCGCCAGATAGGCAGGGTCATGCCAGATGCCCAGCGCCGCGGGCTTGGCGCGCGGGCTGGCGACATAGCGCGCCGGCGGCAGCCATCCCATCGCGCGGGTCAGATCAATCACCGTGGAAACCCGCGGGATCCGCAGCGGATGCCAGGGCCCGAAGCTGGATTTGCGGTATATCTCCGATCCTATGAAACGCGGCGGTTCGGCGGTCACGGCGCCAGTTGCGCCTCGATCGCGCGGGTGATCGCGCGCGCCTGCGGCCTGGTCAGCGATCCCCATGCCTCTACCACCGTGCCATCGGTGCCGATCAGCACCTTGTTGAAATTCCAGCTTGGCACAAAGCCCGTGGTTTCCGCCACCCATTGATAGAACGGATGTGCCCGATCTCCGCGCACATGAGTGATCTCGGTCATCGGCAGATCCAGATCAAAGGTGGTGGCGCAAAAATCCTTCACCTCTTCGGCGCTTCCCAGCTCCTGCCGGAAATCGTTCGACGGCACGGCCAGCACCACCAGCCCGCGGTCTCGATAGCTGTCGTACAGCGCCTGCAGCCCCTCATACTGGGGCGTGAACCCACAAAGCGAGGCGCTGTTGACCACCAGAACCGGGCGCCCGGTGAAATCATCCAGCGCAATCTCGCCGCCATCGATGGATGCAAAGACGAACCCGTTGCGCGCGGCGGCGGGATGACCCAAGGTAAGCAAAAGGAGCAGCGCAAGCAAAATTCGCATCGGAAGGCCTCTGTCGTGCATCATCCGCCGCATGGGCAGTTAACCCTTCAGGCAGGCAGGTCAAGCGCGGGCAGCAGGACATTTTTACTGATAACAGTGCGCGCAGCTATTGCCAAAAGTGATTTTCGACTATGAACATTGGACATAAAGTCGCGACAAGACAGAGCGCGAACATGGGATGAGCAGACATTGACGGTGCAGAAAACGACACATCTGCCGATCTCGATCGGGCAAGCGGCGAAGCGTGACATACGCACACAGTTCGCCGCCCTGTGTTACCGCATCGTCAAGGACAAGCCCCAGGTGCTGCTGATCACCAGCCGCGATACCGGGCGCTGGATCATCCCCAAGGGCTGGCCGATGGAAGGGGTAAGCCCGGCAAAGGCCGCCGCGCAGGAAGCGTGGGAAGAGGCAGGCGCCGAAGGGCGCACCCACGACCTGGTGTTGGGCGTCTATTCCTACGACAAGATCATGCCGAACGAAGCCGCCCTTCCCTGCGTTGTCGCCGTGTTCCCGCTGCGGGTAAAGCGGCTGGCCGCGAACTATCCCGAAAAAGGCCAGCGCAAGCGCAAATGGCACTCGCTCAAGAAAGCCGCCGCACGGGTGAACGAGGCCGAACTGGCGCAGATCATCGCCGGGTTCGACCCCCATCGCCTGCGCTGGTGATCCGGCTTGGGCATTGATTTCCCCGAGGTTTTGCCTATTTCTTGGTCAGATACCCGATTTGTGGAGCGCACATGATCCGCTATGCCCTGTCTTGCAAGGATGGTCACCAGTTCGAAAGCTGGTTCCAGTCGGCTGAGGCTTTCGAAAAGCTTCAGACGGGTGGCATGGTATCCTGCGCGGTGTGTGGCGGCGGCGGCGTTCGCAAGGAGCTGATGGCGCCCAGGATCGGCGCGAGCGTGGCCGAACCCGATCAGCCCGATCGCAAACGCCCGCTCAGCGCACCGGCCAGCCCCGCCGAACAGGCCCTGGCAGAGATTCGGCGCAAGATCGAGGAAACCTCTGACTACGTCGGTGGTGATTTCGTGAAAGAGGCGCGGCGCATGCATCAGGGCGACGCCCCCGCACGGTCGATCTATGGCGAGGCCAGGCTCGAAGAGGCCCGCAAGCTGATCGACGACGGGGTGCCGGTGGCCCCCCTGCCCTTCCTGCCCGGCCGCAAGGCGAACTGAGATGCCGCTGACCGCCCTTGTCACCGGCGCGAATCGCGGCATCGGCCTGCAACTCGTCCGCGGTTATGCCGCCGACGGTGACAGCCCCATCGGCACCCACCGCGGCAGCGCCGCGCCGCAGGTGCCGGGCGTGCGCTGGGAAACGCTCGACGTTGCCGAACCGGCCTCGCAGGCGGCGCTGGCCCATACGCTGGCGGCGCACCCGATCGACCTGCTGGTCTGCAACGCCGGCCTTTACCTTGATGGCGGCGAAAACCTCGCCGGCGGCTACCCCCCGGAGATGTGGGCGCAGATGTTCGCGACCAACGTGACCGGCGTGTTCCTCACGGTGCAAAGCCTGCTGCCCAACCTGCAACTGTCTGCCGCGCCGAAAATCGCGATCATCTCATCCCAGATGGCATCGCACACCCGCGCGCCGGGCCGCTCGTATATCTATCGCAGTTCCAAGGCGGCGGCGCTGAACCTGGGCCGGAACCTGGCCACCGACCTCAAGCCTCTGGGCATCGCGGTGGGCATCTATCATCCCGGCTGGGTGAAAACCGAAATGGGCGGCGAAAGCGCCGAGATCACCGCCGAACAGGCGAGCGCGGGGCTGCGCGCCCGGTTCGCGGCGCTGCGCCTGGAAACCACGGGCTGTTTCGAAACCTGGGATGGCCACCCCCACGCCTACTGACGGGGCTGTGGCGAAACCAACTGCCACTTGCCCTTCCCCCGCCCTTGACCTAGGAAGCGGCGCAATTGAACGGGCGGAGGGGCGCGGATGCCGCTTCTTGTGATGAAATTCGGCGGCACCTCGGTGGCCGATCTTGACCGCATCAGGAATGCGGCGGGAAAAGTGCGCCGCGAGGTCGAGCGCGGCTATGACGTGATCGTCATCGTGTCGGCCATGTCGGGCAAAACCAACGAGCTGGTCGGCTGGGTCGAGCAGACCTCGCCCATGTTCGACGCGCGTGAATATGACGCCGTGGTCAGTTCGGGCGAGAATGTGACCGCCGGGTTGATGGCGCTGACGCTTCAGGAAATGGACGTGCCGGCGCGCAGCTGGCAGGGCTGGCAGGTGCCGCTGAAAACCACCAGCGCCCATTCCGCCGCCCGGATCGAGGAAATCCCGCGCGCCAATATCGACGCCAAATTCGCCGAAGGCATGCGCGTGGCCGTGGTCGCGGGCTTTCAGGGCATCAGCCCCGAGGGCCGGATCACCACGCTGGGCCGGGGCGGCTCCGACACCACCGCCGTGGCCTTTGCCGCCGCCTTCGGGGCCGAACGCTGTGACATCTACACCGACGTGGACGGCGTCTATACCACCGACCCGCGCATCGAGGACAAGGCCCGCAAGCTCGACAAGATCGCCTTCGAGGAAATGCTGGAACTCGCCAGCCTGGGCGCGAAGGTGCTGCAAACCCGTTCCGTCGAACTGGCGATGCGCTATAAGGTGCGGCTGCGGGTGCTGTCCAGCTTCGAGGAAAACACCGAAAACTCCGGCACGCTCGTCTGTGACGAGGAGGATATCATGGAAAAGAACGTCGTCTCCGGTGTCGCCTATGTGCGCGACGAGGCCAAAATGACCCTGATCTCGGTCGCCGACCGCCCTGGCATCGCCGCCGCCATCTTCGGCCCGCTGTCCGACGCGGGCGTGAATGTGGACATGATCGTGCAGAATATCAGCGAGGAAGGCCGCACCGACATGACCTTTTCCTGCCCGGTCAATCAGGTCGCGCGCGCCGAAAAGGCGATGCAGGACGCAAAGGAAAAGGGCGAGATCAACTTTCACGATCTGGTCGCCGACACCGATGTCGCCAAGGTGTCGGTCGTGGGGATCGGCATGCGCAGCCATGCGGGCGTTGCCAGCCAGATGTTCAAGGCACTCTCCTCCGAGGGGATCAACATCAAGGTCATCACAACCTCCGAGATCAAGATTTCGGTGTTGATCGACCGGAAATATATGGAACTTGCCGTGCAAGCCCTCCATGATGCGTTCGGACTGGACAAAGCAGCCTGAACAGCGGGGGCAGATGCCCGATCGGACCGAAAGCGAAAGCCGCAAACTGCTCCGGCGTTTGCGTGATACTCTTGCCGAGCCCGGCAAGGGGCAGGAACGGCTCGACCGGATCACCCATATCATCGCTGATTCCATGCGCACCGAAGTGTGCTCGATCTACCTGTTCCGCGATGCCGAGACGCTGGAGCTGTGCGCCACCGAGGGGCTGAAAGCCGCCGCCGTCCACAAGACCCGGATGCGGGTGGGCGAGGGCCTGGTCGGCCGCGTCGCGCAAAGCGCGCAGCCCATCAACACCGGCAACGCCCCCGCCGCAAAGGGGTTTCGTTACATGCCGGAAACCGGGGAAGAGGTTTATTCCTCGTTCCTGGGGGTGCCGATCCAGCGGCTGGGCGAACGGCTGGGCGTGCTGGTCGTGCAATCCAAGGAGGCCCGCGAATTTTCCGGCGACGAGGTTTACGCGCTGGAAGTGGTCGCCATGGTGCTGGCCGAAATGACAGAGCTTGGCGCCTTCATCGGCGAGGGCGCGGCCCTGTCGCCGCTGCATCAGCGCACGGCCATGTTCCGCGGCGGTGTCGGCCAGGAAGGCGTGGCCGCGGGCCATGTCTGGCTGCACGAACCGCGCGTGGTGGTGACCAACCCGATCGCCGATGATCCCGTGTCCGAGCAGGCCCGTCTGCGTGCCGCGGTGGACGCGCTGCGGGTATCGGTGAACGACATGCTCAGCAGCGCCGACACGATCGACGGCGAGCAGAAGGATGTGCTGGAAGCCTATCGCATGTTCGCCAATTCCCGCGGCTGGCTGCGCCGGATGGAAGAGGATATCGCCCGCGGCCTGTCTGCCGAAGCCGCCGTCGAGAAAGAACAATCCACCGCCCGCGCCCGGCTGCAGACCGTCCCCGATGCCTATCTGCGCGAACGGCTGCACGATCTTGACGATCTGTCGAACCGCCTTCTGCGTATCCTGACCGGACAGGGCCAGGACACCGGCGCCGAAATGCCGCCCGATCCGATCCTGATCGCCCGAAACATCGGCCCGGGCGAGCTGTTGGCCTATGGCCGGAGCCTCAAGGGGATCGTGCTTGAAGAGGGCTCTGTCGGCAGCCATGCGGCCATCGTCGCCCGGGCGCTGGCAATCCCGCTGGTCATCAATGCCGAACGGATCACCACCGAGGCGCTGAACGGCGATGCCATTCTGGTGGACGGCGAACAGGGCGTGGTGCATCTGCGCCCCGAAGATACCGTGGCCGCCGCCTTCAACGACAAGATCGCGATGCAGGCCAAGGCGCAGGAACGCTACAGCTCGATCCGCGACAAGCCCGCCGAAACGCGGTGCGGCACGCGCATTTCGCTGCACATGAATGCCGGCCTGATGGCCGATCTGCCGTCACTCGAAGGATCGGGCGCCGAAGGGGTCGGGCTGTTCCGCACCGAGCTGCAGTTTCTGGTCCGCAACAAGGTGCCGCGCCGGGCCGAACTGGCCGCGCTTTACGCGCGGGTTCTGGATGCGTCGGGCGGGCGCCGTGTGGCCTTCCGGACGCTCGACATCGGATCCGACAAGGTGCTGCCCTACATGAAGCGCGAAGACGAACCGAACCCTGCCCTCGGCTGGCGCGCGATCCGCGTCGGGCTGGACAAGGTCGGGGTGATGCGGATGCAGCTTCAGGCGCTGATCCGGGCGGCGAACGGCCGCCCGCTGACGGTGATGTTCCCCTTCGTCGCCCAGTTCGAGGAATTCACCGCCGCCCGCGATCACCTGATGCGCGAACTGGACCGCGAGGAAAAGCTGGGCCGCCCCCTGCCCGAAAAGGTCGAGATCGGGGCGATGCTGGAAACGCCCAGCCTGGCCTATGCGCCGCGCCAGTTCTTCGAGCTGACCGATTTCATATCGATCGGCGGCAATGACCTGAAACAGTTCTTCTTCGCCGCCGACCGCGAAAACGAGCGTGTGCGCCGCCGCTATGACACGCTGAACGTCAGCTTCCTGACCTTCCTGGAGCAGATCGTGAAGCGCTGCGGCGATACCGGCACCCACCTGTCCTTCTGCGGCGAGGATGCCGGCCGCCCGATCGAGGCGCTGTGCTTTGCGGCGATCGGGATGCGCACCCTGTCGATGCGCCCGGCCTCGGTCGGGCCGGTGAAACACCTGCTGCGCAAAAGCGATCTGCGCGAGGCGCGGGCGATCATCGAAACCGCGCGCGAACGCGGCGATCAATCGGTGCGCCCCGCGATCATGGACTGGATGCGCAGCCAGAATTGGGCCGTCTAGCCCCCTACCGGCGCAGACGGCGCGACGCGGCCATCCGGGCGCGCAGTTGCTCGACCAGCAGGCCCTCGGCAACGCCGCTTTCCAGGCTCAGCCGTTTCAGCCCGAACTGCACATGGGCCATTTCCTGATAGTAGCTGGTAAAGGCGAAATTCGTCGCCGCCCCCGCCACCGCGCCGATCACCGGCACGGTCTGCGCCGCCAGCTTCTGGCCCAGGGCCGTGGCCAGCCGTGGCGCCACCCGCGCGATCACCCCGTGCATCGCCGGGCCGGTCAGGGTGACACGGGCCGCCAGAAAGCCCAGATCGGCGCCATTGTCATGCGCCAGAGGCCCCGCCGTGGCAAAGACCTGAATGCAGTCGGCCCGCACCTGATCCTGCACCGGATCGAAACCATGCGCCTCGGCGATGCCGTGAATGGCGCGCAGCAGTACCGTCGTCGTCACCGGAAGTTCGGCCAGCGCCGAGGGCAGCCCGCCAAAGCCGCCCGCCGCGCCCATCGCCGTGGTCGCCGCGGTGGTCAGCCACTTGCCGCCATCGGGAATCCTGCCGCCGCGAGACCGCCCCGCCGCATCCAGCGCCACATAAAGCGCGCGCTCCGTCGCGCTCTCCAGCCGCAGCTTGACCCGGTCGGGAAGCCGCTCCAGCAGGTTCTCGGCCCTGCCCCCCACAAGGCTGAGCACCTGCATGCCCACCCCGCCCGCCGCACGATAGCGAAGCGCCAGCGCATCAAGCGCGGCATCATGATCGGTCGGAACAACACTCAGCATCGTCGCAGTCATCGGGCCTCCAGCATGGTTTCCCGATCAAGATGGGGTGGCCCGCCCCGCCGAACAAGCCGCCTCTTGCGCGTGGCGCTCCACCTGCCCGGCCACACCGTCCCACGCCCCGGGCACAAGCGCCACGCCCAGGATCCGATCCGGGTTGGTGGGCGGCGGCATCTCCACCCCCTCCAGCCGTGCGAACCCGAACCGCCCGTAGTAAGGCGCATCACCCACCAGCATCGCCCGCGCCCAGCCTAGGGCGCGGGCCCGCTGCAGCCCCTCCTGGATCAGGAGCGCACCCAGCCCCTCGCCCTGATGGGTCGGGTGAACGGCGACAGGGCCCAGCAACAGGGCATCGGCCCCGCCCACACACACCGGCCAGAACCGGATTGCCCCGGCAACGATATTGTCCGGATCGCGCGCCACAAGGCACAGCGGTGCCACCGGCGGCACCCCGTCACGCAGCCGATAGGACGACAGCGCCTCGCGCCCCGGCGCAAAGCACAAGTCATAAAGCGCCTCGACCTCCCACCAGTCTTCCGCCCGTTCCTGTTCCAGCCGGATCACAGCCTGCCTCTCGATTTCCTGCTGGAAACGCCCCTAGCACGGGTCTAGGTCTGGAGCAAACAGGACCCAGAAGGAGCGCCTATGTTCTATCGCCCCGAAGACGGCCACGGCCTGCCGCACAATCCGTTCAACGCCATCGTGACCCCGCGCCCGATCGGCTGGATCTCGACCCGGGGCGCGAGCGGGCAGGACAACCTCGCGCCCTATTCCTTCTTCAACGCGGTGGCCTATGTGCCGCCACAGGTGATGTTCGCCACGACCTCGGCCAAGCCCGACCGGGGCGATACCAAGGACAGCCTCGGCAACATCCGCGAAACCGGCGTATTCTGCGTGAATATCGTCGAATACGCGATGCGCGACGCGATGAACGTCACCTCCGGCCCCTGGGACAAGGACGTGGACGAATTCGAAAAAGCCGGGATCGCAAAGGCGGAATGCGAGAGCATCGCCTGTTCGCGCGTGGCGCGCGCGCCTGCGGGCCTGGAATGCAGGCTGACCCGGGTGGTACCGCTGGAAGGCCGCAGCAACTTCGCCGTGTTCGGCGAAGTCGTGGGCATCCACCTGCGTGACGATTGCCTGAAGGAGGGCAAATTCGATGTCACGCATTTTCAGCCGCTCGCACGGCTGGGCTACCGCGATTACGCACGGGTGACCGAAGTGTTCACCCTGAAACGGCCCGGGGAATAACCCTTCGCGGAAAGGAGCGCCTGCGGCGCAAAGGATTTTTCATTGGGGCTCTGCCCCAAACCCCGGGATATTTGCACCAAAGCAATCGGCAGCGCCGCATACACCCTTGCTTTGGATAAAATATCCCCGCCGGAGGCATCCCGGCCCGCAGGGCCGTAACAAATGGAATGCGCCACAGGCGCTCTTTTTCGGAAGGCCCGTTCAGTGGCCGCCGCCCAGCACCCCGGTACGCACGGAATAGTTGGTGGCGATCTGATAGTCGGGGTCGTCATCGGAATCCACCATCAGTTGCCCCGCCTTGGTCAGAAGCTGATGGCAGTCGCGGCTGAGGTGGCGCAGCTGGATCTGCTTGCCCGCGGCCTCGTATTTCGCGGCCACCCCTTCGATCGCCGTCAGGGCGGACTGGTCTGCCACGCGGCTGTCGGCAAAGTCGATCACCACCCGCGATGGATCATTGGCGGGATCGAACAGTTCGGCGAACCCTTCGGCAGAGCCGAAGAACAGCGGGCCCTGGATCTGATAGACCTTGGCGCCTTCGGGGGTTGCATAGGTTTTGGCATGGATCCGCTTGGCATTGGTCCAGGCGTATTCCAGCGCTGAGACGATGACGCCGACCACGACCGCGATGGCGAGGTCGTAGAAGACCGTCGTGATCGTCACCAGCACGATCACCAGCGCATCGGCCACCGGCACCTTGCGCATGATCTTGAAGGACTGCCAGGCGAAGGTGCCGATGACCACCATGAACATCACCCCCACCAGCGCCGCCAGCGGGATCTGTTCGATCAGCGGCGAGGCGACGACGATGAACAGCAGCAGAAACAGCGCCGCGGAGATGCCCGACAGGCGCATCCGGCCGCCGGATTTCACGTTGATCATCGACTGTCCGATCATTGCGCAGCCGCCCATACCGCCAAAGAAGCCGGTAACCACATTGGCCGTGCCCTGCGCGACGCATTCCTGGCTGGCCCCGCCACGCTTGCCGGTGATCTCGCCCACCAGGTTCAGGGTCAGCAGGCTTTCGATCAGCCCGATCGCGGCCAGGATCAGCGCGTAGGGAAAGATGATCTGCAGCGTTTCGAGGTTCAGCGGCACGCCCGGCATGTGGAACCGGGGCAGGCCGCCCTCGATCGAGGCCAGGTCACCCACGCGCGGCACGTCGATGCCGAACAGGATGACCAGCGCCGCCACGATGCCGATCCCCGCCAGCGGTGCCGGGATCGCCCGGGTCAGCCGCGGGGTCACCCAGATGATCGCCATGGTCGCGCCGACCAGCGCCAGCATGGTGACGAGCGGCCAGCCCGTCATCCAGGTGCCGCCCGACATGCCGTGGCCCGATGCCTCGGCGCTGCCCGGCACCTTGAACTGGGTGAGCTGGGCGAGGAAGATCACGATGGCCAGCCCGTTGACAAAGCCCAGCATCACCGGATGCGGCACCAGCCGGATGAACTTGCCCAGCCGGAAGATGCCGGCGAGGATCTGCAGGATGCCCATCAGCACCACCGTCGCGAACAAATATTCCACCCCGTGATCGGCGACCAGCGACACCATGACCACCGCCAGCGCCCCGGTCGCGCCCGAGATCATGCCGGGCCGCCCGCCGATCAGCGCCGTGATCAGCCCGACGAGAAACGCCGCGTAAAGCCCCACCAGTGGGTGCACCCCGGCCACGAAGGCAAAGGCCACCGCCTCAGGCACCAGGGCCAGCGCCACGGTCAGCCCGGCCAGGACCTCTGTCTTCACGCCCGCGGGCGTCAGGCCGCGGGGCGACATCGAAAGGCTGGCGGGCGAGTAACGCTCCGCAAAGGCGGCGAGAAGGGATCGGGCCACGGGGGAATCCTGTGATTGGGGTCGGATGAATGCGCCACAGGTCCATAGCGGACGCGGGGCTTTGTGAAAACCGCTCCGATTACGCATGCCTGCCATGACCACACCGCATAACTTCAACCGGAAGGTTTCCCAAATCCGGCCCGCACCCTAAAACGGAGGGGAATGGAAAACATGGGGTGAGTCTGCATGGCACGGAAGATCGCGGTAATCGGCGGTTCGGGCGTTTATGATATTGACGGTCTGCAGGACGCGGAGTGGAAGACGGTGCACTCGCCCTGGGGTACGCCGTCGGATCAGGTTCTGACCGGCACGCTGGATGGCACCGCCATGGTGTTTCTGCCGCGCCACGGGCGGGGGCACGTGCACTCCCCCTCGACCGTGCCCTACCGCGCCAATATCGACGTGCTGAAGCGGCTGGGGGCGACCGATATTGTCTCTGTCTCGGCCTGCGGATCGTTTCGCGAGGAGCTGGCACCGGGCGATTTCGTGGTAATCGACCAGTTCATCGACCGCACCTTCGCACGTGAGAAATCGTTCTTCGGCACCGGCTGCGTGGCGCACGTGTCTGTCGCGCATCCCACCTGCCCGCGGCTGTCTGGCGCCTGCCTGAGCGCGGGCCTCGACGCGGGCATCACCATGCATGACGGCGGCACCTATCTGGCGATGGAAGGGCCGCAGTTTTCCAGCCTTGCGGAATCGCGGCTCTACCGCGATGTCTGGGGCTGCGACGTGATCGGCATGACCAACATGCCCGAGGCCAAACTGGCCCGTGAAGCCGAGCTTTGCTATGCGAGCGTCGCCATGATCACCGATTACGACAGCTGGCACCCCGACCACGGCGCGGTCGACATCACCGATATTGTCGCCACGCTGAAGGGAAATGCCGACAAGGCCCGCGCGCTTGTCACCCGCCTGCCGGCGTTGCTGGGCGCGCATGTGCCCTGTTCCGATGGCTGCGACAGGGCGCTGGACTATGCCATCCTGACCGGCCCGGATGCCCGCGACCCCGAGGTTGTGGCGAAACTGGATGCGGTGGCGGGGCGGGTGCTGTAGCGCCCCCTCTCACTCCGCCTGATGGTCTTTCAGAAACTGGCGGATAAAGCCGCGAATTTCCCGCGCGGCGCTTGTATCCATCTGGTTGCAAAGCTGAACGAACGCGTCGCGCTCATCCTTGTCCAGACGCAAAACGAGCTGGCTGTTCTTCTTTGCGGATTTCTTTTCGGTCTTCTTGTTCACCAGCGATCTTCCCGTGGCACTTGATATTTGGAGATGCGTTGTATATACATTTCCTATGCAAGAGCAGTACCAAAATAATTACAGTCAACAAAGGGAAAAATTGAAATGATTTTACAGGCCGCAAAAACCATGCTCGTGCGGGACCGGATGGATTGGCACAAGCCGCATCTGTCATGGGTTCCCGATTGGAACTATCGCCTGTTCCGAAACGTGAAGAAATGACCATCGGGCGCCGGTAAATCCGGTGCCCGCCCCCTGCAGCTTCTTGCGCGCGGGGCGCCCATCGGCCAAACAGTTTTCAGCCCGACCGCTACTGAAAGCCGCCACCGATGATCAACCGCCCGACCGTCAAGGACTATATCCGCACCATCGTCGACTTTCCCCATGAAGGGATCATGTTCCGCGATGTCACAACCCTGTTCGCCGATCCGCGCGGCTTTCGCATGGCGGTGGACCAGATGCTTCACCCCTTCGCCGGCCAGCCCATCGACAAGGTTGTCGGGCTCGAGGCGCGCGGCTTCATCCTGGGCGGCGCCATCGCGCATCAGCTGACCGTCGGCTTCGTGCCGATCCGCAAGAAAGGCAAGCTGCCCGGGACCACGATCAGCCAGGACTACAAGCTGGAATATGGCGAGGCGATCGTGGAAATCCACGATGACGCCATCCAGCCGGGCGAGCGTATCCTGGTGGTCGATGACCTGCTGGCCACCGGCGGCACGGCCGAGGCCGGGATCAGGCTGATCGAACGGCTGGGGGGCGAGATCGTCAGTTGTGCCTTCATCATCGACCTGCCGGAGCTGGGTGGACGCAAACGGCTGGAAGAGCTGGGGATGGATGTGCATGCGCTATGCGCGTTCGAGGGGGCGTGAAGAAGAATTTTCCCGAAAATTCTTTGGCCTGAAAAATCTTCGTGAAGATTTTTCCGCGGGCACGGCACTCATCCCTGCCGCAGCACCGCGCCGGGGTTCATGATGCCCAGCGGATCGAGCGCGCCCTTGATCGCGCGCATCGCGGCAAGCTTCGCGGGATCGCCATAGCGCTCCAGGTCTTCGACCTTGAACCGCCCCACCCCGTGCTCGGCGCTGACCGAACCGCCCATGTCATGCACCAGATCATGTACACAGCGCTTCACCGCGCCGCGCAGATGCTCATACGCGGCGCGGGTTTTGCCCGCTGCCGGAAAGACATTATAATGCAGGTTGCCATCGCCCAGATGGCCGAAACAATTGATACGGAAATCGCCGATCCGCGCCAGCGCCGGCCCCCCGCGCGCGATGAACTCGGGGATCACGCTCAGCGGCAAAGAGATGTCATGCGACGAGACCGAGCCGATCTTGCGGTTCGCCTCCGGTATGCGCTCGCGGATGTCCCAGAACGCCGCGCGCTGCGCCACCGACTGCGCGATCACCCCGTCGCTGACCAGTCCGGCCTCCGCCGCCTCGGCAAACAGCCCTTCCAGCGCTGCGGCCGGATCCTGCCCGGCGCCCAGGCCAAGATCGATCAGAACCATCCAGCCCGGCATTTCCGCAAAAGGCTGGCGTATTTCCGGCATCTTTTCGGCCAGAAACTGCAAACCCATCCGCCCGATCAGTTCAAACCCCGACACGCCACCGCCGATCCGGCGCCCCGCCATCGAGAGCAGCGCCAGCGCCGCCGCCGGGCTCTCCACCACCATCAGCGCCGCGCCCTCGGCCTCTGGCTGCGGGTAGAGCTTCAGCGCGGCGGCGGTGATCACCCCCAGCGTGCCCTCGGCCCCGATCAGCAGGTTGCGCAGATCATAGCCGGTGTTGTCCTTGCGCAGCCGCGTCAGCCCGTTCAGCACCGATCCGTCGGGCAGCACCGCCTCGAGCCCCAGGCACAGGTCGCGCGCATTGCCGTAGCGCAGCACGTTCACCCCGCCCGCATTGGTCGACAGGCACCCGCCGATCCGCGCCGACCCTTCGGACGCGAGCGTCAGCGGGAACAGCCGGCCCTGCGCCGCCGCCGCCGCCTGCACCTCGGCCAGAATCGCGCCCGCCTCGGCCACCAGCGCGTTTTCCTGCGCAAAGACGCCGCGAATGGCACGCATCCGTTCCAGCGACAGGATCACAGGCGCCGGGCCGTCGGTCATGATCTGCCCGCCGACAAGGCCGGTGCCGCCGCCATAGGGCACGATGCCCACCCGCGCCGCAGCGCAGGCGCGCATCAGCACCACCACCTCGGGCGTGCTGCCCGGGCAGACAAGCAGGCCGCCACTGCCGTGAAACCGCCCGCGCGGCTCTTGCAGATAGGCCGGTGTCAGCGGGCGGAATGCCGCCTCGGGCAGGCGCGCGCGCAGGGTGGCGGCGAAGGCGTCGGTCACGGGGTTCAACATCATGCGCTATTCCTGCCCGTCCGCCGGTCACGGCGCAAGGCCGCTCAGCCGATCCCGCGCGCCAGTTCGGCGATCTTCCGGCATGAGCGCAGGTTGCGCCCCGTCTTGGGACCGCTGCTGAAGTGGCGCGCCAACTTTTCCGCCAGCTTCGAACGCCCGAAGCCACTCGGCATGTGCAGATACAGCACGGGCCCCCCGTTGCGCCACCCGCTCGTCCGCCGTGGCGCCCCCCCCTGAAGGGGTGCGATATCCAGCGTGTCGGGCCTGCGGAGAAAAAACAGGTGGAGCGGGCTGGGGGCGTCGTCAGCCTCCGGAAACGGGTTGGCCGCAAGGGCGCCGTCGAGGGACAGCGCGATCACGTCGGGGCGAAAGCCGAACTGCGCCGCGCGGCCTTCACGAATGCTGCCGGACAGCCCATCCGGCGTGCCGTCAGCCGGGGAAACGGCATTGCCCGACTGCATGTAAGTCGCAGCATCCCCAAAGCCCTGCGCCGACAACAGCGCCCGGAAGCCCCGGCCATCGACAGCTTGTGGCACCGCCCACTTTCCCCCCGCGCAGCAGCGCAATCCAGACGCTCACTCCGCATCCCGAAGCAATGTCGGCTCCAGCACCACCACCGTGGGCCGCGATGGCAGGCTGCGCAACGACACCTCGATAAAACCGCTGCCCGGCCGTTCTACCGCGAAATCGCCCGCGATCCCCTCCAGAAACCGCTCCAGCGAATGGCCGCTGAACCAGTGCATGGGCAGCACGATGGACGAGCGCAGCCGCGTCACCACCCGGATCATGGTGGGCAGATCCAGCGTCCGGCCACCATCGACGGGCGCCATCACCACATCCAGCCGCCCCAGCGCGGCATATTGCGCGGCATCGGGTTCGTGGTGCAGATGGCCCAGATGGCCGATGCACAGGCCCGCCACCTCGAACACGAAGATGGAATTGCCGTTCTCGCGGACCGATCCGCTGTCATAGCCGCGCACATCGGTGGGCACGTTGCGCACCAGCATCTCGCCAAGGTCGAGATAGTGGTCGGCCGCCACCCCGCCCTTCGCCCAGCCCTGCAGCACGTGCGGGATCGCCGGATCGGGCGCCGCTGTCCAGTGGGTGTTGTGGGCGTTGTTCATCGTCACCACGTCGGGGATCAGTGTCGTCGGCCCCATGAACCCGGTAAAATCCGTGGCGGCGGTCAGCCCGCCCGGCGTCTCGATCAGGAACATGGAATGATCCACATAGTTGATCCGCACCGTATGCTCATCCAGCGGCGCGCCGTAGGCGGCGAGTTGAACATATTCCAGCCCCGGCGCGGCATTGGCCAGCGCGATGCAATGGCTGGGCCGGCGCTCCTGCGCGGTGGCCAAGACGGGGAAGAGGACCAGGCATAAAAGGGCAAGGCGGATCATCGGCAAACGCTCCTTTTGCCGAAGCCTAGCACGATTCTGTGCAGGTTCCGCCGCCCGGAAACCACCATCGCCGCTCACAAGAAAGTGACGGGATCAGCCGATATCGGTGCGCCCGCGCCGGTCGCCGCGCAGGTTGGCATACAGCACATGGTTGCGCCAGCGCCCGTTGATCTGCAGATAGCTTTGCGAGACGCCCTCGTATTTAAAGCCGCAGCTTTCCAGAACCCCGCGTGAGGCCACGTTTTCCGGCAGGCAGGCGGCCTCGATCCGGCTGAGATCGAGCTGGGTGAAGGCGTGATGCACCACGGCCTGAATCGCCTCGCGCATGAAACCCTGCCGCGCGAAAGGCGCGCCCACCCAATAGCCAAGCGTGCCCGCCTGCGCCGGACCCCGCCGGATATTGTCCAGCGTGATCGCCCCCACCAGGGCGCTGTCGCTGCGGCGGATCAGGAAAAGCGGTGCCGCAGTGCCCGACGACAAGGCCCGCTGCGCCCAATAGACCCGGTTGGTAAAGGCCTTGCGCGACAGGTGATCATCGGCCCAGGACGGCTCCCACGGGATCAGAAAATCGCGGCTGTTGCGGCGCAGCGCGGTCCAGGCCGTGAAATCGGTGTGCTGCGGCGGTCGCAGGGTCATGCGTTCGGTCTCGATCCTGACCTTTCGCCGCCGGCTGAGCATCAGGCGGCAAGCCTGCCTTGCAGGGCCATCAGATCGGGCGCATTGCCGACCGGCCCGTAGAGCGCCAGCGCCGCCTGACCGCCGGTCACCAAACCACCGGCAAAATCCTTGACATCTCCCGTTGTCACCGCGTCGATCCGGGCGATGGTTTCCTCCAGTTCGGGCACCCTGTCCCAGATCGCAACCAGCCGCGCCAGGCGTTCCGCCCGCGACGAGGGGCTTTCCAGCCCCATCAGCAGGCCCGCCTTCATCTGCGCCCGCGCGCGTGACACTTCGGCCGGGGTCATGTCTTCGGCGGCGCGGGCCAACTCGGCCATGGTCAGATCGGTCAGCTCGGCGATCTGGCCTTCGGAGGTACCGGCATAGATGGTGATCATGCCGGTATCGGCATAGGCGCCGGCCTGGGCGAAGATCGAATAGCACAGCCCGCGCTTTTCGCGTACTTCCTGAAACAGGCGCGAAGACATGCCGCCGCCCAGGGCGCTGGCATAGATCTGCGCGGCATAGATGCCCGGATCGCGATAGCCGGGGCTTTCGAAGGCCAGCGCGAAATGCACCTGTTCCAGCGCCTTCACCTCGCGCCGCTCGCCGCCGGCGAATTGCGCGGGGCTGGCATCGGTATGCCCGGCGGGCTCGAGATGACCAAAGAGAGCCTCGGCCAGGCGCACGATCTCGTCATGATCCACCGCGCCCGCCGCCGACAGGATCATCTGATCGGGCGCGTAATGTTCCTGCACGAACCCGTAAAGATCATCGCGCGAAAAGCTGCTGACCCGTTCCGTCGGGCCCAGGATGGTGCGCCCCAGCGCCTGTTCCGGAAAGGCCGCTTCCTGCAGCCAGTCGAACACCACATCGTCTGGCGTATCCATCACCTGCCCGATTTCCTGCAGGATCACGCCGCGCTCCACCTCGATCTCGGTCGGGTCGAACAGCGGGTTCAGCACGATATCGGCGATTACATCCAGCGCCAGCGGCACATCGGCCTCCAGCACGCGGGCGTAATAGGCGGTCATTTCACGGCTGGTATAGGCGTTGATATAGCCGCCCACATCCTCGATCTGCTCGGCGATCTGAAGCGACGTGCGCCGCTTGGTGCCCTTGAAGGCCATGTGTTCCAGGAAATGGGCAATGCCGTTCTGCTCGACCCGTTCGTGGCGCCCCCCCGCCGTGACCCATATGCCCAGGGCTGCGGATTTCAGGCCGGGCATCGCCTCGGTGACGATGCGGAAACCATTGGCAAGCCGGTGCAGTTCTACGCTCAAGCGGTACGCCTTTCCTTGATCAGCGTTTCGATCGCGGCCAAGTCGTTGGCGACGCGCGACAAACGTTCTGTCCGCTCATACAGGCCCGCCATCCGATTTGGAAGGGGGGGGCGTATGCCGGTGGCCGCTTCGACCGCGTCGGGGAACTTCGCGGGATGGGCCGTGGCCAGCGTGATCATCGGCGTGGCACCCGACAGATGCTCCTGCGCCACCTTCACGCCAACTGCGGAATGCGGGCACAAGACCTCGCCGGTGGCGGCATATGTGCCGCGGATCGTGGCGCTGGTCTCCTCCTCCGACGCGCGGCCCGAGGCGAAGGTATCCTGCAACCGCTGCAGCGCGCCCTGGCTGATCCGGAACCCGCCCTGCTCTTTCAACTCGGCCATCAGCTGCGCCACGGCGGCGCCGTCACGGTCATAAACGTCAAACAGCGCCCGTTCGAAATTCGACGACACCTGAATATCCATCGACGGGCTGATCGACGGGGTGACACCCCGTGTGACATAGCCCCCGGTGCTGAGCGCGCGGTGCAGAATGTCGTTCTGGTTGGTGGCAACCACAAGCTGCGCGATCGGCAGGCCCATGCGCCGCGCGACATAGCCGGCAAAGATATCGCCGAAATTGCCGGTGGGGACCGTAAAGCTCACCTCGCGGTGCGGCGCGCCCAGCGATACGGCGGAGGTGAAATAATACACTACCTGCGCCAGCACCCGCGCCCAGTTGATCGAGTTCACCCCCGCAAGGCCCACCCCATCGCGGAATTCGAAATCGTTGAACATGTCCTTCACGGCGGCCTGGCAATCATCGAAATCACCATCCACCGCCAGCGCATGCACATTCGCCTCGTCCGGCGTGGTCATCTGGCGGCGCTGAACCTCCGACACCCGGCCATGCGGAAACAGGATGAACACATCGACATTGTCCAGCCCCCGGAACGCCTCGATCGCCGCCGAACCGGTATCGCCGCTGGTCGCCCCCACGATGGTCACCCGCTTGCCCGACCGTTCCAGCGACGCCTGAAACAGCTGGCCGATCAGCTGCATCGCGAAATCCTTGAACGCCAGCGTGGGGCCGTGGAACAGCTCCAGCAGGAAATGGTTCGCCCCCAGTTGCACCAGCGGCGCACGGGCCGCATGGCCAAAGCCCTCATAGGCCCGCGCGATGATGGCCCGGAACTCGGCATCGGTGAAGGTATCACCGATGAACGGGCGCATGATGCGGAAGGCCGCCTCCTCATAGCTCTGCCCGGCCAGCGCCGCGATGTCGCCGGGCGCCACAGCCGGGATGGTCTCGGGCACGTAAAGCCCGCCGTCGCGGGCAAGGCCGGTCAGCATCGCCTCTTCGAAACTCAGAACCGGGGCTTGCCCCCGCGTGGAAACATAGCGCATCTGCCCTGCCCTCAAACGGTTTTCCGCCTGATACGCCACAGAAGCAGCGCTGTCATCCCCAGCCAGACCAGAGCCAGCGAAAACCACGTGATCGCATATTCCAGATGGTCATTGGGAATGCCCGATGAATCGACCGGCTGCGGCAGGATCGCCGGGCTGGCCGGATCGACGCCCCGCGTAACGATCAACACCGGCTCGGTGCCCAGCACATCGGCCATGGCCTCCACGTCGCGGGCGAACCAGATATTCTTTTCCAGATCCGGCGCCGGGGTGAAACTGTCGGTCTCCTGTGGCCAGTGCAGATTGCCGGTCACGGTCACGGCACCGGCGGGCAACGCACCCGGATCGGCCTCCAGCGGCAGAAAACCGCGGTCCACCATCACCCGGCGCCCCCCGGTTTCCAACACATGGATCAGCCGGTACCCCGCCCCCACCTGCTTGACGCTGCTCAGCACCCGCACGGCCTGCGGCAACAGCGTGCCCGTGGCGCGCACCGGCAGATAGCGGTCGGCCACAGGATCGGGCGCGGCGGGCAGGGCCACCGGCGCGGCACTGATACGCGCGTCGATCTCGGCCAGGACGGCCTCTTTCCACGCCAGCCGCTGCACCTGCCACAGGCCCAGCCCCACCAGAACGGCGATACCGAACACGCCAAACAGAACCGGCACAATCATGCGTCGTGTCATCTCATCCCCTCGCGAAAAAGGCGCAGGTTTCCGCCGCGCCTTCCTCTTCTTGGCAAAAATACTCTCGCCGAAGGCATCGGTCCGTCAGGACCGACCGGCTCAGCCGCCCCAGATATAGATCGAGGCGAACAGGAACAGCCAGACGACATCCACGAAATGCCAGTACCAGGCGGCCGCTTCGAAACCGACATGCTGTTCCGGTGTGAAATCGCCCTTCATCACCCGGATCAGGCAGACGAACAGGAAGATCGTGCCGATGATCACATGCGCACCGTGAAACCCGGTGGCCATGAAGAAGTTCGCGCCATAGATGTTGCCCGAAAACCCGAAGGCGGCGTGGCTGTATTCATAGGCCTGGAAAAAGGTGAACAGCATCCCCAGCAGGATCGCGATGATCAGGCCGTTGCGCATGTCCTTGCGGTTGTTTTCATGCACCAGCGCATGGTGCGCCCAGGTCGCCGCCGCGCCCGAACACAGCAGGATCAGCGTGTTGATCAGCGGCAGGTGCCAGGGGTCGAAGGTCTCGATCCCCGCGGGGGGCCAGACACCGTCCACCGCCGGGCTCTCCGGTCCCATCGGATAGAGCGCATGCTTGAAGAAGCTCCAGAACCAGGCCGCGAAGAACATCACTTCCGACATGATGAACAGGATGAACCCATAGCGCAGGCTGATCCGCACCACCGGCGTGTGATCGCCCGCCCGGTCTTCTGTGATGGTGTCGGACCACCAGCCGTACATGACATAGCCCACCATCGCCAGGCCGATCAGGAACATCCACGGCCCGTTGTCGTGGAACAGCATCACCGCGCCATAGAGCATGATGAACGCGCCGACCGCGGCCAGCAGCGGCCAGATCGACGGCTCCAGAATGTGATAGTCGTGGTTCTTTTCGTGCGCCATTCGTCTTACGCTCCCTCGTCGTGACGTTCCGTCATTGTGTTGCGGTACCGGCGGTTCCCGTCGCCAGCGCCGCCTGTGTCTGTTCCACGTCGTCCGGAAGTTCGGATTCGTGGAACGTATAGCTCAAAGTGATGGTGTGGACATATTTTCCTTCGCGGTCATCCACGATTTCAGGGTCCACATAGAAGGTTACCGGCATCTGCACCCGCTCGCCCGGCTGCAGCACCTGCATGCTGAAGCAGAAACAGTCGATCTTGGTGAAGAACCCGCCGGCCGAATAGGGCGCGACGTTATAGCTGGCCGTCCCGGCAATGACCCGGTCGGTCGGGTTGTAGGCCTCGTAGAAGGCCAGCCCCGTCTCGCCGATGCGCAACACCATCTCGCGCTGCACGGGCTTGAATTCCCACGGGAAGTCCCGCTCTTTCGAGGCGTCGAACCGGATCTTGATGGTTTGCTCAAGCACCTCGTCGCTGCCCTCGGCCGCGACCGAGGTTTCACCGCCAAAACCGGTGACCTTGCAAAACAGGTTGTAGGCCGGCACCGCCGCCCAGGCGAGCGAGCCCATCAGCACCACGACGCCGACAAGCTGTACCACCGTCCGAGATTTGCCTGTCAGGGTCATTCGCCGCCCTCCGGCACCGTCAGCGAGGGGCGCACCGCGTGATCGAACGCCTCTATCTTGCCGCCTTCGGACACCTTGACGATCGTCAGGCCAAAGACGATGGCGACAAAGGCCGACAGCACCGCCAACAGCCCGAGATTGCGCCCGAAGCGGCGCTTGTGCAACTCGTGTTCTTCGTGAAACGCAGCCATCACCAGCCTCCCAGCCCGTAAGCCGCCAGCCCCGACTGGGCCATCAGCGCCACAAAATGCAGGAACAGATAATAGAGCGACAATTTGAAGAATGATTTTTCAACCGCGTAGCCATCCGCCTCTGCCGCGCTCTCGTCGCGCCGCCAGATGCGCAGCGCACCCCGGATGAAGGCCACGTTCAGCAGCAGCGAAGCCGCCAGATAGACCGGCCCGCCGATCGAGGTTGCCGCGATCCCCAGCGCCAGCGGCGCCAGCAACAGCGTGTAGACGAGGATATGCACCCGCGTCGCGCGGCGCCCGTGGGTGACGGTCAGCATCGGCACGCCGGCGTTGGAATAGTCATCCTTCATGAACAGCGCCAGCGCCCAGAAATGCGGCGGCGTCCACATGAAGATCAGCGCGAACATCAACACCGACTCGACGCTGACACCACCGGTCGCCACGGCCCAGCCGATCATCGGGGGGAGTGCCCCGGCGGCACCGCCGATCACGATGTTCTGCGGCGTCGAGCGCTTCAGCCACATCGTGTAGATGACCGCGTAGAAGAAGATGGTAAAGGCCAGCAGCCCCGCCGCGACCCAGTTCGACGCGAGCCAAAGCATCACAACGGCAAAACCCGAAAGGGTCAGCCCCAGGCCCAGCGCCTCGCCCGGCGCGACCCGGCCCGACGGCACGGGGCGGCCCTGGGTCCGCCGCATCACGCTGTCGATATCGGCATCCCACCACATGTTCAGCGCCCCGGACGCGCCGCCGCCGATGGCGATGAACAGGATCGCGGTGAAGGCCACCATCGGATGCACCGAAACCGGCGCCACGACCAGCCCCGCCAGCGCCGTGAACACCACGAGCGACATCACGCGGGGCTTCAGAAGCGCCACGTAATCGCCGAAGCTCGCCTCGGGATTTTGATCAAAGACGGCGGTTGTATCGGTCATTCTGTCCTCCTGCCAGGGGCGGGCGCGCCGGCCCGGCCCCCGAAGGCATTACTCGGCAGACGCAACCGTGACGGCGCGCGGCTTGCCGGCATATTCCTCGATGGCACCATCGAGCCATTTTTCGTAATCGGCCTGGCTGACCGCCTTCACGGTGATCGGCATATAGGCGTGGGACTGGCCGCAAAGCTCGGAGCACTGGCCGAAATAGATGCCTTCCATGCCTTCATCCACCTTGAACCACAGCTCGGCCAGACGGCCCGGCACCGCGTCCTGCTTGACGCCGAAGGCCGGCATCGCCCAGGAATGGATCACATCCGCGCCGGTGACCTGCACAACGACGGTCTTGCCGGTGGGCACCACCATGGCGGTGTCGGTGGCCAGCAGATATTGCTCTTTGTCATAGCCGTAATCGGCCAGTTCATCCTTCTCCAGCATGTAGCTGTCGAAGGCGAATTCGTGATCGGGATATTCATAGCCCCAGTACCACTGAAAGCCGGTGACCTTCACGGTCACGTCCGCATCCGGAATCTCCTGCTGCTTGAACAGAACCGGCAGCGAGAAGGCCCCGATGAACACGAGAATCAGAATCGGCACCACCGTCCAGGCCACCTCGATCGGGGAATGGTGTGTGAAGGTGGCGGGCTTGGGGTTCATCCGGCTGTTGTAGCGCAGGATGACGATCGCCAGCAGCGCCACGACAAAGACGGTAATCGCGGTGATGATGATCAGGATCAGATGGTCCAGCCCCTGCAGATCACGGGCGAGTTCCGTCGCCGCGGGCTGAAATCCAAGGGCGCGCGGCTCTGGCTGACCGATGATCTTCAGGCCCTCGAGCCCGTCCTGCGCCATCGCCGAAGTCGCCGCCATCGAAGCCGCACCTGCGGCCCAGAGGCCGGAAAGCAAAGTTGAAATCCGCATGTTCTTTCCCTGTACGTAGTGCGACCCATGGCCGCTGAACGGAAGCTGATTTTCGAGCATCCGTTGTGTTCCCGGCCCCAAAAACCATATTAGGTCGGATGAAACAAGCAAATCTGTTGCGGCATTGGGCCGCGACTTGATCCAAGTCAAAGACGTATCTGGGACACATAAATGAACCACCCGAGATTCATGCCTTTCTCTGACGCGCTCGACGAGGCGCGCGCCCTGGCCACCCTGCGCGCCGCCACCGACGGCGCCGATGACGGAGAGCTGTTCCTGGAACGCCGCCGCTCCGAGGCGCTGGTTTTCGACGACGGGCGAATCAAGACCGCCAGCTACGACGCCTCCGAAGGCTTCGGCCTGCGCGCGGTGCGCGGCGAAACCGCGGGCTATGCCCATTCCACCGAGATCAGCGAAGCCGCGCTGAAACGTGCCGCCGAAACCGCGCGGCTGGCGGTGGGCGATGGCGGCGGGGTTCTGGCCCCCGCCCCTCAGCACACCAACCGCCGCCTCTATTCCGACGCCGACCCGATGGAAGACGCGGAATTCCCGGTCAAGATCGAAACCCTGCGCGAGATCGACGCCTTCGCCCGTGCGATGGACCCGCGCGTGGTGCAGGTTTCCGCCACGTTGGCCGCCTCGCTGCAGGAAGTCTACATCCTGCGCCCCGACGGCGCGCTGCTGCACGATACCCGGCCGATGACGCGGCTGAACGTCTCCGTCATCGTCGAGCAGAATGGCCGGCGCGAAAGCGGTGGGCATGGCGGCGGCGGGCGCGTGGGCCTGACCGGGCTGATCGACCCGGCCCATTGGCAGGCCACCGCGCGCGAGGCGCTGCGCATCGCGCTGGTCAACCTCGAGGCGGTCCCGGCCCCCGCGGGCGTGATGGACGTGGCGCTTGGCGCCGGCTGGCCCGGCATCCTGCTGCACGAGGCCGTGGGCCACGGGCTCGAGGGCGATTTCAACCGCAAGGGCTCTTCCGCCTTTGCCGGGCGGATCGGCCAGCGGGTGGCGTCCAAGGGCGTGACCGTTCTGGATGACGGCACAATCCCCGACCGGCGCGGCTCGCTCACCTTCGATGACGAGGGCACGCCCAGCTCGAAGACAACGCTGATCGAAGACGGGATTCTGGTCGGCTACATGCAGGATCGCCAGAACGCCCGCCTGATGGGGATGGAGCCCACCGGCAACGGGCGGCGCGAAAGCTATGCGCATGTCCCGATGCCGCGCATGACCAACACCATCATGCTGGGCGGCGATGCCGATCCGGCGGATATCGTGGCCGATGTGAAGGACGGCATCTACGCCGTGGGGTTCGGCGGCGGGCAGGTGGATATCACCAACGGCAAGTTCGTGTTCTCCTGCACCGAAGCCTACCGGGTACAGAACGGCCGGATCGGCGCGCCGGTGAAGGGCGCCACGCTGATCGGCGACGGCCCTGCGGCGATGCAGAAGATCCGCGCCATCGGCAATGACATGGCGCTGGACCCCGGCATCGGCAATTGCGGCAAGGCGGGCCAGTGGGTGCCGGTGGGCGTGGGCCAGCCGACGCTGCTGATCGGCGGGCTGACGGTGGGCGGGTCGGCGGCATGACCGCCTGACCGAAAAAATTTGAATTGAACAGCGGCGGATTCACCACCCGTTAACCCTCTTGGCGGAACACTGACCTCGTGAATGAGCGGAGTCGTGCAGCCAGTGGACATATATTCTTCCACCCACCCCCTCGCACCACCCACCCAGGAAGAGGACCTGGTGGCGTGGCTCCGTCTCATTCGGTCGCGCCGTGTCGGCGCGACCACCTTTTTCAGGCTGATGGCAGAGCATGGCAGCGCCGATGCCGCCCTCGCCGCCCTGCCCGAACTCGCCCGCAGCGCCGGCGTGGAACACTATGGCGCCTGCCCGCGTGACGATGCCCTGCGCGAGCTTGCGGCGGGTCGCGCCGCCGGTGCGCGGCTGATCGCCTTCGGCACACCCGGCTACCCCGCCGCGCTGACCGATATCCCCGACCCGCCACCGATGCTATGGGCGCGCGGCCGGGCCGATCTGCTGCGGCGCCCGCAGGTGGCGCTGGTCGGGGCGCGCAACGCCTCTTCGCTCGGCACACGCATGACGCGCAAACTGGCCGAAGGGCTGGGGGCCGCCGGGATGGTCACCGTTTCGGGGCTGGCGCGTGGCGTCGATACGGCCGCGCATCTCGCCTCGCTCGACACCGGAACCATCGCGGTCATGGCCGGCGGGGTTGATGTCATCTATCCGGCCGAGAATACCGAGCTTGCCGGAAAGATCGCCGCGCAGGGCCTGCTGCTGTCGGAACAGCCCGTCGGGCTCACCCCGCAGGCGCGGCATTTCCCGCAACGCAACCGCATCATCTCGGGCCTGGCGCGCGCCGTGATCGTGGTCGAGGCCGCAGCCCGCTCGGGCAGCCTGATCACCGCGAAAAACGCGCTCGATCAGGGGCGCGAGGTTCTGGCGGTGCCCGGCCACCCGTTCGACGCGCGCGCCTCGGGCTGCAACATGCTGATCCGCGACGGCGCGACACTGGTGCGCGGCGACAGTGACGTGCTCGAGGCGCTCGGCGTACCCGCGGAACCCGCCGCGCCCGCACAGCCGGCCCGGTTTCCCGAAATCCCGCCGGGGCCCGCGCGCCGCGTCCGCGCGGCGGCAGAGATCCCGCAGCTTCACGCCGAAATCCTGTCGCGGCTCGGCCCGTCGCCGCTGGCCGAGGATCAGCTGATCCGCGATCTGGACCTGCCCGCCGGGGCGGTCACGCCTGAATTGCTGACCCTGGAGCTGGACGGGCGGATCACCAGGCAGGCGGGCGGCCTGTTGTCGCGGGCCGACTGAACCCGCCCGGCCGGGCAGAGATATAGGCCACGGCAGGCTGTCCGGCAGAGTACGGGCGCAACACCCACGGGGCCATCCCACGGCAAACAGACGCCGGCTCCGGGCAGGGCGCCCAGATGGCGCGCCAAGCGCTCTTTCACCGCAAAACAGCGATGGCCACCCCGCCGCGCCCCCGATGCCCCGATATTCACCACTATAGTGGTGCGGCCGGCCGCACCCGGTGGCAGTGTCGCCAACGCATTGACAATCTCGCCGCATGCGCCACATCTTGCGCCGCCATGGGCCCCCTGCCCGACTCGAAAGGAAATTCATGCCTGTTGTCGTTGTTGAGTCCCCAGCCAAAGCCAAGACAATCAATAAATATCTGGGCTCCGACTACACTGTGCTTGCCTCCTACGGCCATGTCCGAGACCTGCCGCCGAAGGACGGGTCGGTGGATACCGAGCATGATTTCGAGATGAAATGGGAAGTGGCCAGTGACAGCAAGAAACATGTCAAGGCCATCGCCGACGCCCTGAAAGACGACAACACCCTGATCCTCGCCACCGACCCCGACCGCGAAGGAGAGGCGATCAGTTGGCATCTCGAGGAAACCCTGCGCAAGCGCAAGGCGATCAAGAAAGACACCGCTGTCAGCCGCGTGGTGTTCAATGCCATCACCAAATCCGCCGTCACCGAGGCGATGAAGAACCCGCGCCAGGTCGACGAACCGCTGGTTCACGCCTATCTGGCCCGCCGCGCGCTGGATTACCTGGTGGGCTTCAACCTGTCGCCGGTGCTGTGGCGCAAGCTGCCCGGCGCGAAATCGGCGGGCCGGGTGCAATCGGTCTGCCTGCGCCTGATCGTCGAGCGCGAGATGGAGATCGAGGCGTTCCGCGCCCGCGAATACTGGACGGTCAAGGCGATCCTGACCACCCCGCGCGGCCAGAGCTATGAGGCGCGGCTGACGGTACTGGGCGGCAAGAAGCTCGATAAGTTCGATCTGGCCAACGAAACCGCCGCTGAACTGGCGGTGCAGGCGATCAACAGCCGCGATCTGACGGTGAAATCGGTCGAGGCGAAACCCGCCAGCCGCAACCCCAGCGCGCCGTTCATGACCTCGACCCTGCAGCAGGAGGCGAGCCGCAAGTTCGGCTTCGGCGCGCGCCAGACCATGAGCACGGCGCAGCGCCTCTATGAGGCGGGCTATATCACCTACATGCGGACCGATGGCATCGACATGGCGCCCGAGGCGGTGATGGCCGCGCGCGACGCGATCAAGGATCGCTATGGCGAGGATTACGTGCCCAAAAGCCCGCGCATGTACAAGAACAAGGCCAAGAACGCGCAGGAAGCGCATGAATGTATCCGCCCCACCGACATGACCCGCGACGCGGCCAGCCTCAAGGTGTCGGAGCCCGACCAGCGCAAGCTTTACGATCTGATCTGGAAACGCACGCTGGCCAGCCAGATGGCCGCCGCCCGGATGGAGCGTACCACGGTCGACGTGGGCAGCGCCGACGGCCAGGTCGAGCTGCGCGCCACCGGCCAGGTCGTGTTGTTCGACGGGTTCATGAAGGTCTACGAAGAAGGCCGCGACGATGTGGTGGTCGACGATGACGACAAGCGCTTGCCGCAGATCGCGCAGGGCGAACCCGCGGCCAAGCAAAGCGTGACCCCGGAGCAGCATTTCACCCAGCCGCCGCCGCGCTATACCGAGGCCACGCTGGTCAAGCGGATGGAAGAGCTGGGCATCGGGCGCCCCTCCACCTACGCGTCGATCGTGACCACGATCCAGGATCGCGGTTATGTGAAGAAAGACCAGAACCGCCTGATCCCCGAAGACAAGGGCCGGCTGGTAACGGCCTTTCTGGAGAATTACTTCCGCAAATACGTGGGCTATGACTTCACCGCCGATCTTGAATCCGAACTGGATGACATTTCCGCCGGCGAGCGCGATTACCATGAGGTCCTCGCGCGGTTCTGGCGTGATTTTTCGGCCGCGATCGCCGAAACCGCCGATCTGCGCATCACCGAGGTTCTGGACAAGATCGACGAGGTTCTGGCGCCGCATCTGTTCCCGCCCAAGGAAGATGGCACCGATCCGCGGCTCTGCCCCAAATGCGGCGCCGGGCGGCTGAACCTGAAAACCGCGCGCTCCGGCGGGGCGTTCATCGGTTGCTCGAACTATCCCGAATGCCGCTATACCCGGCCGCTGTCGGCCCCCAACGGCGATGACGGCAGCGCCGAGCTGGATGGCAAGATCCTGGGCCATGACGGCGAAGAGGAAATCACCCTGCGCATGGGCCGTTTCGGCCCCTATGTGCAGCGCGGCGAGCCGACCGAAGAGGTACCCAAACCGCCGCGCGCCTCTCTGCCCAAGGGCTGGGAGCCGGCTGAGATCGATCTGGACAAGGCGCTGCTGCTGCTCAGCCTGCCGCGCGAGATCGGGCCGCACCCGGAGGATGGCGAGCCGGTCGAGGCGGGCATCGGGCGCTATGGCCCTTATGTCAAACACGGGCGCATCTACGCCAACCTGCCCGATGTCGAAGAGGTTTTCACCGTCGGCATGAACCGCGCGGTCGAGGTGCTGGCCCAGAAAGCCGCCAAGACGGGGCGCGGGCGCGCCGCCGCCAAGCCGCTGAAGGAGTTGGGCGAGCATCCCGAAAAGGGCGGCGCGGTCAATGTGATGGAGGGGCGCTACGGCCCTTATGTCAAATGGGAAAAGGTGAATGCCACCCTGCCCAAGGACGTCGAGCCGGCGGATGTGACCATGGAAATGGCGGTCGGGCTGATCGCTGAAAAGGCGGCCAAGAAGGGCGGGCGAAAGAAGAAATAGCCCCCTGCCCGTGTGCCGCCGGCCCTTGCGGGGGCGACCGGCGCCGCTTGTTCGGAATTACGAAGGGCCAATTCATTGACTCTGCGGAACACCGGCGTCAAAACATCCGACAATTACGCTCTTGGGGAGACATCCATGAAAAAGGTTTACGGCTCGGCGTCAGAGGCTCTTGATGGGCTTCTGTTCGACGGCATGTTCATCGCGGCGGGGGGCTTTGGCCTGTGCGGCATTCCCGAACTTCTGATTGACGCGATCAAGACGGCGGGAACCAAAGACCTGACCTTCGCCTCCAACAACGCCGGGGTTGATGATTTCGGCATCGGCCTGCTGCTGCAGACCAAGCAGGTCAAGAAGATGATCAGCTCCTACGTGGGCGAGAACGCCGAATTCATGCGCCAGTACCTGTCAGGCGAGCTGGAGCTGGAGTTCAACCCGCAGGGCACCCTGGCCGAGCGCATGCGCGCCGGCGGCGCCGGCATCCCCGGGTTCTACACCAAGACCGGCGTCGGCACCGTGATCGCCGATGGCAAGGAACACAAGGACTTCGACGGCGAGACCTACATACTGGAGCAGGGTATCGTCGCCGATCTGGCCATCGTGAAGGCCTGGAAGGCGGATGCGACCGGCAACTTGGTGTTCCGCAAGACCGCGCGCAACTTCAACGCGCCCGCCGCCACCTGCGGCAAGATCTGTGTGGCCGAGGTGGAAGAGATCGTGCCGACCGGCAGCCTGGACCCCGATTGTATCCACCTGCCCGGCATCTATGTGCATCGCCTGATCGCGGGCGAGCACGAAAAACGCATCGAACAGCGCACCACGCGCCCTGCGGCATAAGGAGAGCGTATCATGTGGGATCGTAATCAAATGGCCGCCCGCGCGGCGCAGGAGCTGGAAGACGGCTGGTATGTGAACCTTGGCATCGGCATTCCGACGCTGGTGTCGAACTACATCCCCGAGGGCGTGCATGTGACGCTGCAATCGGAAAACGGGATGCTGGGCATGGGCCCCTTCCCGACCGAGGATGAGGTGGATGCCGATCTGATCAACGCCGGCAAGCAGACGATCACCGAGCTGCCGCAGACCGCCTATTTCGACAGCGCGACAAGCTTTGCGATGATCCGTGGCGGCAAGATCGCGATGGCGATCCTGGGCGCGATGGAAGTGGCCGAGAATGGCGATCTGGCCAACTGGATGATCCCGGGCAAGCTGGTCAAGGGCATGGGCGGCGCGATGGATCTGGTGGCAGGCGTAGGCCGTGTGGTCGTGGTCATGGACCACACCAACAAGCATGGCGACAGCAAGCTGCTGAAGGAATGCACGCTGCCGCTGACCGGCAAGGGCGTGGTGGACCGGATCATCACCAATCTGGGCGTTCTGGATGTGGTGGAGGGCGGCCTGAAGATCGTCGAGACCGCCGAGGGCGTCACCGAGCAAGAACTGCGCGCCGCCACCGAGGCAACCATCGTCGGCTGATCGGCCAGACGCCGGAACGATAGACGAGGGCCAACCGGCCCTCGTTGTTTTTTTCACGGGTGCCTTCGCCCCGTTTATCCGTCGGCGTCATTCTTCAACTGGTCGAAGATCGCGGCGGCGCGGGCGTTGACGATGCCATTGCCAGCCACGGTGCCGGTGTTGCCCACGAACAGGCGATCATTGCCATCATCGCTCGCGGCGTTGAGGTTGGCGAAAATCTCGGCCGCAGAGGAATTGACGGCACCCCGACTGGCGGGACCCGAGTGTCCGGCAGTCGTCGGCAGAACGGCCCCGGATTTCGCGAACAGCCGGTCATTGCCATCGTCGCTTTGGCGCGAGATATCCGTGCTGATCCGCGCGGCCGTGCCATTCACATAACCAGAGGCGTCAAACGTACCGGCAAAGACCGGGGCGGAAACACCGACGAGCAGAGCGGTTGTCAGAGCAAGTTTTTTCATTTCGGTCATCCTTTTGAATTTCGACATGGCGGGGATATTCCCGCCTTGTGAACCTTAGTTGGGTGGGATGACTCCTCCCTTCAACGCACAAAAGCGTGAGCATTATCAGCAATTTGTTCAAATCTGCACATAAGCTGTGGAAATTTGGAACGTTGTAAACGCAGCAGGGCTGAGCAGGATCAGAGCGTATCAAGCGCCCGCAGGACACAACCGTCGCTGATCAGCTCTGGCGGGGTCGCGCACAGGCCGCGCGCCACGGTCCAGGCTGACAGGACCTTGGGAACATAGTCGCGCGTCTCTGGATAATCGGGCACGCCGCCATTGTCGCTGACAGCGGTTTCGCCCGCGTTATAGGCCGCCAGCACCAGAACCGGGTCGCGCTCGAAGGCCGACATCAGCCAGTCCAGATAAGCCACACCCGCGCGGATGTTCTGCGACGGGTCCGACGGATCCTCGATCCCGAACCGCGCGGCGGTGGCGGGCATCAGCTGCATCAGCCCCGACGCACCCTTGGGGCTGACGGCATCGGCGCTGCCGCCGCTTTCAACCCCGATCACGGCAAGAACCAGCGCCGGCGACACCTGCGTGCCCGCCGTGGCGATCAGGATTTCCGCCCCGAACTCCTGGGCGATCTGCTGCAGATCCCCAAGCCGGGGCGCATGAACGCGCGCCCCGCCCGGCCCGTTTGCCAAGGCTGCCACCGCCGGGCCCAGCCGCCCGGGCGCACTGTCCTGCCGGGCCGGAGAGACCACCTCCCAGTACCAGCCGTAGCGCGCCCCTCCAGCCGGGGGTGCCTCTGCCGCCTCTTCGCCGGGCGGCGGCGTGAAGGGTTTGGGCGCGATCTGGACCGTGATCCGCCGCGATGCGCCCGGCGCCGGGGGCTTTGCCCGTTTGAACGTGAACTCCGGAAACGGCGGCGGCGCCTCGCCCAGCCCCGGCGTCGCGGCCAGCGCGGCCGCAATGAGAATGACGGAACCTGTGCGGCGCATCTATCGGATCCTGCTCCAATCCGGCGTTGTTTGGAAAATTATCGCAAAATTCCTCTTTTGATACCACCAAAAGCATGACGCTGCGGCAGGTGACAGACGATTCCCGACCCGGAAAAGCTGTACCTCGGGGACCTTCGGAAAAAATCTTATCACTTTTTTTCGTTTATAATCAGTATGTTATAAAGATCCACCCCGACTTTTCCGGGCTTACAAAAATTGTCTTAACTGCGCCCAACTCCTGCCCCAATCCAACGGCTTATTAGGGCCATGCCACGGCGGGGATCGGGCCAACACAGAGGCCGGCCCGAGACGATCCAAAGAGGCGAACTGAAACGAGCTAACGATCTTAACTGAGAGGGACTTCCAATGAAACTGTTCGAAATGATCAAAAACTTCCACAATGACGAATCCGGCGCCGTGACCGTTGACTGGGTTGTGCTGACCGCTGCGGTCGTTGGCCTGGGCTTCGCTGTTCTGGGCACCGTCAAGGGCGGCCTGACCACTCTGGGTTCCGCCATCTCCACCGAAGTTGGTGGTGTAACGGTTGCTGCCGGCGACTAATGCGCGCCCCGGCATCCGCCGACGAAAATCAAATGCCGCGCCTCAGGGTGCGGCATTTTCCTTTTGAAACAAACAGTTTCGCTAAAACCCAAATCGCCGATCAACCAGCAGGATATGGCCATTTTTTCGCCCCAATATGCAGGCAGTGTCGCCGCCGAGAGGGTTGTGGGCGCAAGGTCCGTCGAAGGTCTGCGACCGGATCGCGTGGCGGCAAGAGCACTATGGAGAGCGCAATGCGCAGCAGTTTGAAAACATTTCTAGCCGCCGAAGACGGTGCCGTCACCGTCGATTGGGTGGTGCTGACCGCGGCCGTGGTCGGCATGGCCTTTGCCGTCATGGTGATCTTCAACAACGGCCCGGCCAACCTGGCCACGACCTTTGCCACGAAGGTCGGCGCGATTTCGGTGAAGGCGGGAGACTGATCGCCCGCCACCTGAGGGGCGAACGGACAACGCTCTGTTCACGGTTTCGCAAAAGTCCTTTCTTTGGCCGCGTTGGGCCCAAGCTTTTGCCGCAATTTCAGGGCAGGGTTTAATCGACAAACAAGCATCGCTTTGACCGGCCTGAAACGGGCGACGGACATGCGAAAATTACGAGGGTGAATGTATCATGCGGCTGGTATTTGGTTTGGTTCTGCTTGTCGGTTTGGGGCTCGCGGGGTTCGCGGTTTACATGGCCCAGGGGTATATCTCGCAATATCAGGTCGCGTTGGCGCAGGAGAAATCGGCGCGCGCGAACCAGATCAAGCTGACAGAGATCTACGTCGCCAACCGCGCCCTGGCCTATGGCGAAACCTTCACGCTTGAAGACGCGACGCTGGTCAAATGGCCGGCCGAGGTTGTGCCCGAGGGCGCATTCGCGACCGAGGATGAGCTTTTCCCCGAAGGCGCCGAAAATGCCCGCACCGTGCTGCGCCCGATCGAAGCCAACGAACCGCTTCTGGCCATCAAGGTCACTGCCCCCGGCGAAGACGCGGGCATCACCTCGCGCCTGAGCAAGGGCATGCGTGCCTTCGCCATCAGCGTCGACGTGAAATCCGGCGTCTCCGGCTTTCTGCGCCCCGGCGACCGGGTCGATGTCTACTGGACAGGCTCTGTCCGGGAACGCGCCAAGGTGACCAAGCTGATCGAGGCCGGCGTGCGCCTGATCGCCGTGGACCAGACCGCCGACGAAAACCGCTCCAGCCCCGCCATCGCCCGCACCGTAACGGTCGAGGCCAGCCCGCGGCAGGTCGCGGCCCTGGCGCAGGCCCAATCGACCGGGCAGCTCTCGCTGTCGCTGGTCGGCGCCCAGGACGAGACGGTTTCCTCGGCTGTCGAGATCGACCAGAACCAGCTTCTGGGCATCGAGGAAGAGCAAAAAGTCGTCGAGGCAGCGAAACCCGAGGTCTGCACCATCCGGACGCGGCGCGGATCCGAGGTGCTGGAAATCCCGATCCCCTGCACCAACTAAACGCCTGAGAACAACAGCTTGGCGCGGCTTCACCGGATGGGGAGCCGCGCTTTTCCGTTCTGTGGCAAAACCCGTCTGTTGCGCCTTATCCACATAAGTATCCGCGCCCAACCGCTTGATTCTTGCAAAAAAACGACAATTGCCGCATTCTGCGCGGTAACAGGGCAAAAAAGACCCGCATTGAGGCGTGATCGGAGAGGCAGGATCACATGAATTTAAAGACGTTCTTTCAGGCGGCCCTTCTCGGCGCCGCCATGAATCTTGGTCACGCACCCGTCGCGGGCGCGGAAACGCTTCGGGTGATGCAGGGCAGCGCGTCCAGCAAACTCAGCGTGCCGATGAACCAGGCCGTTGTCGTGGAAAGCGATGTGGCCTTCGCCGAATTGTCCATCGCCAACCCTTCGATCGCCGATATCTCCACCTTGTCGGATCGCACCATCTATGTACTGGGCAGGGAGCCGGGCCGCACCACGCTGACGCTGCTCGGGCCGGACGGCCGCCTGATCACCAATGTCGAGATCCGCGTGACCGCCGATGTCAGCGAACTGAAAGAGCGGCTGCGCGAAGTCATCCCGGGCGAGGCCATCGAGGTGCGCCCGGCCAATGACGGCCTGGTGCTGTCGGGCACCGTTTCCTCTTCGCTCGTGGTCGACCGGGCGCTTGATCTGGCGCAGCGCTATGCGCCGGGGCGGGTCTCCAACCTGATGATGGTCGGCGGCAGCCAGCAGGTGCTGCTGAAGGTGCGCTTTGCCGAAATGAACCGCTCGGTCCGCAAGAGCCTGTCGGCCAGCATGGCCGTCAACGGCATCGGCAGCGGCGGCGATATCGGCTATACCGGCGGCAACGGCACCTTTACCGAAGGCGACAATCTGCTCAACCTGTTCGACGGCGACAGCGCCACCAACGTGGGACGCACGGGCGAGAGCACGGGCGTTTTTTCCTTCGGCATCGGCGCCGGTGATGTTGAATTCGCCATCCTGCTGGAAGCGCTGGAAACCAAGGGCTTCGTGCGCACCCTGGCCGAACCGAACCTCACGGCCCTGTCGGGCCAGAAGGCCGAATTCCTGGCCGGTGGCGAATATCCCATCCCGGTTGCCAATGAAAACGGCGCCATCAGCGTCGATTTCCGCAAATTCGGCATCGTGCTTGAATTCACGCCGCGCGTGGTCGGGCCGAACATCAACCTGCGCATGAACGCAGAGGTCAGCGGCGTCGACCCCTCGGTCAGCTACACCGACGGCGCCGTGTCGATCGCCGGTTTTTCCAAGCGCTCGACGGCGACCACCGTGGAAATGCATGATGGCGAAAGCTTTGCCATCGCCGGCCTGTTGCAGGATGATTTCTCTTCGCTCAAGGGGCAGGTTCCCTGGCTGGGTGACATCCCGATCCTCGGCGCGCTGTTCCGCAGCTCCGAGTATAACCGGCAGCAAAGTGAACTGGTGATCATCGTCACCGCGCATCTGGTGACCCCGACCACCGGAGAGGCATTCGCCCTGCCGACCGACCGTGTGCGCCCCCCCACCGAAAGCGAATTGTTCCTGTTCGGCCAGGTCGCCGCCCCCAACCGCCCCAGAAACGGCCCCGCGGGCGAGGTCGCCCGGCAGGATTTTTCGGGCTCCTACGGCTATGTGATGGAGTGATGGCCATGCGCGCGCCCTTTGCCCTTGTGACGACTGCCGCACTCATGACGCTGGGCGCCTGTTCGCCGCAAAGCGCGATCAGCTTCTATTCGCCCGCCGGCGCCACGCTGGACGATGGCAGCTTCGGAAACTCGACCGTGAACAATATCCAGGTGATGACAGGCGCGCGGAACCTCGCGGTCAGCCTGTCGCGCAAATTCGCGGCCGAAGTGCCCAGCACGGTCAATTTCGCCTTCAACAGCGCCGCGCTGGACGCCGACGCACAGGCCGCCCTGCGGTTGCAGGCCGCGTGGATCAAGGAATATTCGCTGGCAAAGTTCCGCGTCTATGGCCACACCGACAAGGTCGGCTCCGACGGCTACAACAAGGCGCTCGGCCTGCGCCGCGCGCGCACAGTGGTGAACTTCCTCGTGGCGCAGGGCATTTCCCGAGATCGGCTGGAGGCGGTCGTCTCTTACGGGGAAACCCAGCCGCTGATCGTGACCGAAGGCCGCGAACGCCGCAACCGCCGCACCGTGACCGAGGTGTCGGGTTTTCTGAAGCCGCGTGAACAGCTGCTCGACGGCAAATACGCCCTGTTCGAGTATGACGAATACATCCGCAGCGCCAACGAGATCAACACGGATGTGTCGCTTGAGCCGGATGCAGCCGCCGAAGAGCGCTGAGGCATGCGGGAAAGGCGGCTCTGCGCCGCCCTTCCACCTGCCCCGATCACCCAACAATTTCGGTTTTTAAGCCGTAATGTTGCCCAGATTACCATCCATCTTTTCCTGGAGTGAGCAGCAGATACGGCGCTGAGTCGTATCGGGATGGCTGTGGTGTGGGGAACGGAAAAAAATGAGATCGTCCCTCGAACGCGCCGCGGTGTCCTGCAACGGAAGGATGCATGAGCAATGACGGGCAGTGCAGCACTAATGCCAGAGCCGGCGCCGATCGTCGCCTGTACGGTGTCGCGGGATGTGCAGGATTTCGACCTTCTGATCGAGGATATGGAGGCCGAACTGGGGGAAAGCTGGGGGGATCTGTCATTTGACGATGCCGCCGCCTTCTTTACCCAACCTGATGCCGCCGGGCTGGAATTCGTGGCCATTGCTGTGGACAACCGGGATGAGCAGCAGCTCGGCTTCATCGGAGAGCTGATCCGCACCGCCAAGGAAAACCGCATCCGCGTGATCCTGATCGCCAGTGACGTCGGCGCCATGGCCCTGCATCAGTTGCTGCGTCTCGGCGCGGATGATTTCGTGCCCTACCCCCTGCCCGAGGGCGCGCTGCATGAATCGATCGAACGTCTGCGCACACCTGCGCCTGCGCCGCAACCCGCGCTGCCCGTCGCCACACATCCCGGCGAGTTCAGCAAGGCGCGCGGGCATGTGGCGGATCGCAACGGCATCGTGCTGCCGGTTCACGGCCTTGCGGGCGGTGTCGGCGCCTCCACATTCGCGGTGAACCTGGCGTGGGAGCTGGCCACCGTCACCAAGGAAGACGCGCCCAAGGTCTGCCTGCTTGACCTTGATCTGCAGTTCGGGTCGGCGTCGACCTATCTTGACCTGCCCCGCCGCGAAGCGGTCTACGAGCTGTTGGCCGACACCGCGTCGATGGACAACGAAAGCTTCATGCAGGCCATGCTGACCTTCAACGAAAAGCTGCATGTCCTGACCGCGCCGGCCGACATGCTGCCGCTGGAAATTCTGGCCTCGGAGGATGTCGCCCGGCTGATCGACACCGCCCGCGCGAATTTCGACTTCGTGATCATCGATATGCCCAAGACTCTTGTGCAGTGGACGGAAACCGCGCTGAGCCAGGCCCAAGTCTATTTCGCGCTGCTGGAGCTGGACATGCGATCGGCACAAAACACGCTGCGCATGATACGGGCGCTGAAAAGCGAAGAGCTGCCGTATGAAAAACTGCGCTACGTGCTGAACCGCGCGCCGAAATTCACCGATCTTTCCGGAAAGAGCCGCGCCAAGCGCATGGCCGAAAACCTGGATATCGACATCGAGATCATGCTGCCCGAAGGCGGCAAACCGGTCGCCCAGGCCGCCGATCACGGCCTGCCGCTGGCCGAAAGCGCGCCGAAAGCGCTTCTGCGCAAGGAAATTCACAAACTGGCCGTTTCGCTGCACGAGCATGCGCTGCAGGCGGCCGCGGCGGCGGGATGACCCGCCGCAACAGGTAGAGAGTCGAGCCATGTTTTCGCGTTATAAAAAACCAGCAGCGGGCGCAGGAACCCCGCCTTCCGCCGGACAGGCGGCGGCGCAGCCCACCCCCCAGGCCGCGGCGCCCCGCCCGACCATGGCCAAGCAAAAGCCCAAGCCGCCGGCCCAGCCCGTCCAGAGCGACAAGGACCGCAAGCGCAAGGAGCGGCTGGGCGAGATCAAGGTCGAGCTGCACCGGCGCCTGCTGGAAGACCTGAACCTTGCCGCCCTCGAACGGGCGAGCGAGGCCGATCTGAAGGCCGAGATTCAGTCGATCTCTTCAGAAGCGCTGGCCGAGATGAGCGTCGTTCTGAACAAGGAAGAACGCGGCGCGCTGAACCAGGATCTGTTCGACGAGGTGATGGGCCTGGGCCCACTGGAAACGCTTCTGAAGGACGACACGGTCAACGATATCCTGGTCAACGGCCCGCAACAGATCTTCGTGGAACGTTCGGGCAAGCTGGAACTCACCGAAATCACCTTCAAGGATGAAAAGCACCTGCTGCGGATCATCGACAAGATCGTGTCGGCCGTGGGCCGCCGGGTCGATGAATCCAATCCTTATGTTGACGCCCGCCTGGCCGACGGGTCGCGCTTCAACGCGATGGTGCCGCCGATCGCGGTGGATGGCAGCCTGGTTTCCATCCGGAAGTTCAAGAAGGAAAAGCTGGGCATTGACGATCTGGTCAGGTTCGGCGCCTTCACCGAGGAAATGGCCGTTTACCTTCAGGCCGCCGTGGCCTGCCGCCTGAACGTGATCGTGTCGGGCGGCACCGGGTCGGGCAAGACCACCACGCTGAACGCGCTGTCGTCGTTCATCGACAATTCCGAACGCATCCTGACGATCGAGGATACCGCCGAACTTCAGCTCCAGCAGACCCATGTCGGCCGGATGGAAAGCCGCCCCGCCAACGTCGAGGGCAAGGGCGCGGTCACCCAGCGCGACTGTCTGCGCAACGCCCTGCGGATGCGCCCCGACCGCATCATCGTCGGCGAGACCCGCGGCGAGGAAGTGATCGACATGCTGCAGGCGATGAACACCGGCCACGACGGGTCGATGACCACGATCCACGCCAACTCTGCCCGCGACGGCGTATCGCGTCTGGAAAACATGATCGCGATGGCGGGCATCGAAATGCCGCTGAAAGCCGTGCGCAGCCAGATTTCCAGCGCCGTGAACCTGATCGTGCAGGCCAGCCGCCTGCAGGACGGCAGCCGCCGCATGGTCTCGATCACCGAGATCACCGGCATGGAGGGCGAGGTGATCTCGATGCAGGAAGTGTTCCGCTACGAGCGGCTCGGGCTGGCGCCGGATGGCAAGATCATCGGCCGCTTCAACGCCACCGGCGTGCGCTCGCACTATTCCCAGCGCTTCAAGCAATGGGGCTATGACCTGCCACCAACCATCTTTGAACCCATCGCCGCGGAGTGAACGCACATGGTGCTCAGCGCAGAACCGATTATCTATGGCCTGATCTTCGTCGGCGTTCTGGCGCTGGTCGAGGGGCTGTATCTGACTGTCTTCGGCAAATCCATCAGTCTGAACAGCCGCGTGAACCGCCGGCTGGACATGCTGGAAAAGGGCGCCGACCGTGAACAGGTTCTGGAGCAGCTCCGCAAGGAGATGAGCCAGCATCTGAACGCCCGCGGCATCCCGCTCTATTCGATCCTGGCCGACAAGGCGCAGAAGGCGAACATCGCCTTTTCGCCCAAGGCGCTGATCATGATCATGGGGCTGTTGTCGGTGCTGGCTTTCCTGGGCCTGACCGTGGGCACCAGCGCATCGCTGCCGGCGCGGCTTCTGGTGTCTGTCGGGATGGGTGTGGGGGCGGTGTTCGTCTGGGTCAGCAACAAGGCCAAGAAACGCCTGAGCCTGGTCGAGGAACAGCTTCCCGAAGCTGTCGAACTGATGGTGCGCAGCCTGCGCGTGGGCCATCCGTTTTCCTCGGCGGTCAGTATCGTGGCTAAAGAGGTGCCCGACCCGCTGGGCACCGAGTTCGGCATGATCGCCGACGAAGCCGCCTATGGCCGCGACGTGTCGGAAAGCCTCAAGGATCTGGCCGAACGCATGGATATGCAGGATCTGCGTTTCCTCGCGGTGGCGGTGACGATCCAGCAGCAATCCGGCGGCAACCTGGCCGAGATCCTGGAAGGTCTGGCCAAGGTGATCCGCGCCCGGTTCAAGCTGTTTCGCAGGGTCAAGGCGATCACGGCGGAATCGAAATGGTCGGGCATGTTCCTGTCGGCCTTCCCGGTCATCGCCATCGTGGTGATCAACATCCTCAAGCCCGATTATTATGACGATGTAATCGACACCCCGGTCTTTATTCCGGCGGCCATCGCCGTGGGCGTGTTTCTGGTGATGAACGTGGTCTTCATGAAGATCATGGTCAACATCAAGGTATAGCGAGAACGGACACGGAAATGTTCAACACACTCACCCGCCTGCTGACGGAAAAACTGGGCCCGCTCGGGCCGCTCTATGCGGTTGGCATTCTGGGCGTCGTCTTCATCGCGCTGGCCCTTCCGATGCTGCTCAAGCGCAAGCCCGACCCGCTCGACCGGCTCAAGGCCGCGGGCGCAACCGCGCGCCAGACCAAGACGCAGAAGAAGGACGCGGACGAGGTGCGCCTGCGGCACGGCTCCAAATCGAGCGAAAAGCTCGACAAGTTCGCCACCTTTCTCGAGCCGCAGGATGAAGAGGAACTGACGGCGTCGCGGCTGAAGCTTCTGCGTGCCGGGTACCGCTCGAAATCGGCGGTGCGCACCTTCCACTTCGCGCAATTCGCGCTCGGGCTGGGGTTCCTGTTCCTGGGGGTGCTCTATGTGGTCATCCTGTCGGCCACCAGCGACGTGTCGATGCAAAAGGTGGTTCTGTCGATCCTGGTGCCGGGCGGGGCGGGATACTTCCTGCCGAAATACTGGGTCGAGCGGCGCGTTCAATCGCGGCAGGAACAGATCACCAACGGCTTTCCCGACAGCCTCGACATGATGCTTGTCTGCGTCGAGGCCGGGCAATCTCTCGATCAGTCGATCATCCGTGTGTCCAAGGAGCTGCGCGCCGGCTTTCCGGCGCTGGCCGAGGAATTCGAGATCGTGTCTTACGAGATCAAGGCCGGCAAGGACAAGATCACCGTGCTCAAGGACATGGGCGAGCGCTGCGGCGTGATGGACATTTCCTCTTTCGTGACCGTGCTGGTGCAATCGGCCACCTTCGGCACCTCGATCGCCGATGCGCTGCGGGTCTATGCCGGTGAAATGCGCGACAAACGTGTCATGCGGGCCGAGGAAAAGGCCAACAAGTTGCCCACAAAGCTCACCCTTGGTACGATGATGTTCACGCTTCCGCCTTTGTTGATTATTCTGATCGGACCTTCGGTTTATGGTATTGCGCAAATGATGGGCAACGTAGAATTCTGATTGCATGATCACGGCGCGGGCGGGGGTATTCACATTGGTCTGGCTTCTGGCCGCCTGTCAGACGACGGGCGGCCTTTCGCCTGTCTACAAGGGGCTTGCCCCGCCCCCCGGCACGCCGCGTATCACCGAGGCGGTTGACGGGCTGGTCGTCGGGCACAGGCTGATGGCGGCCGGGGAATACGAGCTGGCGCTGAAAGCCTATCTGCGCGCCGCGGCCGAAAACGGCACCGACGCGGATGTGTTCTCGGCCCTCGGCTCGGCCAACCTGCGGCTGGGCCGTCTGGGCCAGGCCGAAATCCTGTTGCGCGAAGCCATCAAGCGGGACGAGGAATTCGTGCCGGCCTGGAACAATCTGGGCGTCGTGCTGATGGAACAGGGCAAACCGGGCGAAGCGCGGCTGGTGTTCCAGAACGCCTTCGCGCTGGACAGCGCACAATCCGATGAAATCCGTGAAAACCTGCGCTTGGCTATCGCAAAATCGGAAAATCCCGCGTATGATGAGGGTGATAATAATAATTTCGATCTGGTGCGGCGGGGCGACGGGCGTTACCTGCTTCTCTCCACACCCTGAGGACAGAGCAGTATAAAGGACGCAAAAATGCGCCATCGTTATTTTGTCGTGCTGTGCGTGGGCGGCGCGCTTGCGCTTTCAGGCTGTACCGGAAAATCCGACGAAGAGGTCGAGCGCGCCGTGCAGGACGTGATCTCCTCTGACGAAAGCAGCCTGAACGACATCATGCTGACCGTGGCCGACCCCGACGAGGCGGTGGCCTATTTCAAACGCGCCGCCGCAGAACAGCCCGACCGGATCGACCTGAAGCGCAACCTGGCCCGCTCGCTGATCCGCGCCCGGCACAGCGCCGAGGCGGTCACCGTCTGGGCCAAGGTGGTGGACGATCCCGATGCCACCAATGACGACCGCATCGATTACGCCGATGCCCTGATCCGGGCCGGGAAGTGGAAAGAGGCCGAAAAGACCCTCGACAGTGTTCCGCCCACGATCGAAACCTTCAAGCGCTACAAGCTGGAGGCGATGGTCGCCGACAGCAACAAGGAATGGGGCCGGTCCGACAGCTTCTATGAAACCGCCGTGGGCCTGACCACGAAACCGGCGGGCGTTCTGAACAACTGGGGCTATTCCAAACTGTCGCGCGGCGATTATTCCGCGGCCGAGCGTCTGTTCGTCGATGCCATCGTCTATGACCCGAACCTGTTCACCGCCAAGAACAACCTGATCCTGGCGCGTGGCGCGCAGCGCAACTATCAGATGCCGGTGGTCCAGATGAGCCAAGTGGAACGGGCGCAGCTTTTGTACACGCTGGCGCTGTCGGCGGTGAAACAGGGCGATGTCGCCATCGGCAAGGGCCTGCTGGAAGAGGCGATCGACACCCATCCGCAGCATTTCGAGGCTGCCGTGCGCTCGCTGCGCGCGCTCGATCCCAGAACGGTCAATTGATCCGCCGATGCTGCTTTCCGCCAATCCCGCCCTGTGGTTTCTGATTGTCGCCGCCCCGATCTGCGTCTGGGCCGCCTGGAGCGACATGAAGACGATGAAAATCCCCAACAAATCGGTCTGGGTGCTTGTGCTGGCCTTCGCCGTCACCGGTGTGCTGGTGCTGCCGATGCAGGAATTCCTGTGGCGTTGGGCGCATCTGGCCGTGATCCTGGTGGTCGGCTTCGTGATGAACATGGCCCGGATGATCGGTGCCGGCGATGCCAAGTTCGCCGCCGCCATGGCGCCCTTCGTGGCGCTGCCCGATGCGGGCAAATTCGCCATGCTGTTCTCGGTGGTGCTGGTTCTCGCTTTCCTCGCGCATCGCATCGCCCGCGCCACGCCCGCCGTCAAACGGGCCGCGCCGGGTTGGGAATCGTGGGAGCGGCGGGATTTCCCCATGGGCCTGGCGCTTGGCACCGCGCTGATCGCCTATCTGGCGATTGCGGCCACCTATCCCTGAATGGCGCCCCGACGCAGCAGGATGAACAGCTCGCTGCGATACACCTCGGTCAGGGGCACGCCCCGCGCCTCGATCGCCTTGAGGATGCGCCGCCGCTCTGACGTCTTGTAGGGGCAGAACGGCACCAGAACGTAGTCGGTGTTTTCCAGCCCCGGCGCGCCGCCGTAATACCACGGCCCGCTTCCCTTCAGCGGCTTGAGATCGCCGAACATCCAGAGCACGTTCAGAATATCGGCCACCATGATGCGGTCCTCGCCGCCATAGCCGGCCGCGTCCAGCTCCTGCGCCATGCTGCGATACCAGCCGACCGGGCCGTTGCCGATTTCGCACCAGTTCAGCACCTCGCCGTTCAGAACCGTCTTCTCCGCCACCGGCCGCAGGGCGCGCGCCTGCGCCGCCACGGCCGGATACTCGGGCGCCGAGGAGACCTTGAACTGATAGCTGCGCTCAAGCTCACCCTTCAGATCGGCATGGTCGGGGCGGTTTGGCAGGAACGGCGTGTAATCGGCATCGGCCGCGCCGAAATGCACGACGGGGCTGTAGATCATGTTGAACGCCGCAGGCGACCCGATGGCAAAGAACGCCACCGCCGCCATGTTCAGTGCCTGACGCAGATCCCAGCCAAACGGGTTTTTCACCTCTTCGCCCGGCCGCATCAGCAGCACCAGAAACCCGGCCAGAACCGTCCATTGCGGATCATTCCCGAAATTCTGGAAGGTCACGTAGAAAAACGCGGGCGCCAGCACCAGCAGGATCAGCCCCTCATACCGCTGCCCCGCCTGCCGCAGCAGGATCACCGACAGAAACATCAGCAGCGTGCCGCCGATATGGGTGGGCAGGCGCAGCGTTTCGAGAAACGGCGCGGTGGGATAGGGGCGGACCCCGGAACTGGCGACCGTGATCAGATCACCCAGGTAGCCGCCCCAAAAGGCGACCCCGGCCACCAGGGTAACGAGGGCCGCAACCCCCGCCCCCGCCCCTGCCGCGATGCCGATCACCGCCCATTGCCGCCGCAGCGCCAGCGCCAGCAGCAGCGGCACCGCGAAGGAGATGAAATAGGTCAGCTTCGACAGCGCCAGAAACGCCATGAGCATCCCGATCGAAAGCCCGTCGGCCAGCGCGCTGCGCCGGTGCCGCGGCTCGGTCACCGCCACCAGAACCGCAACATAGGCCGCCGCCCAGGCCCAGCGGTTGTAATACATCGCGATCGATGTGGCAGACGACACCTGCCCCTGGCTGAGCGCCAGCACCAGCACCAGCGCGAAAAAACCGAAGAGATAGGGCCACGCCCCCGAAAGGCGGCTGACCCCGGCCCACCAGATCGCCGGCACCAGGCACAGCGCCACCAGAACCTGGCCCAGCATGATCGCGTGGCCCACGCCCGCCCCCAGCCGGACGAACAGAGCAATCGGCGCATAGCCCAGAATGCCCAGCGGTGTCATGAAATCCTGATGCGGGCGTTCGCCGGCCGCCAGCCGCAGCACCAGATCGACCAGATGCGCCGTATCGCCCTCATAATTCCCGACGTAAAGCCCGCCTTTCAAAAGGGCCGCGGCGCCATAGATCGCCACCACAAGCAGCAGGAAGCCCGCCATGTAGATCGGATTGGGTCTGCTCATTTTTTTGCCCCATTTGGGTGTTAGCCAGTTCTCGCCCGCCAGGCGTGGTTTCGACCCGGCCGGTCGCGGCGCGTCTTGTCGTAACCCCCTCAGGCAGACCCTCTGTCACAAGATATTCGAGCAGCTTTAAGGCACAACGATGAATATGCAATCCTCCCCGGTTCTGGCGCCCCCGGCCCCCCGCAGCCTCGATCAGATGCGCCTGCCCATGGTCATGATGCGCGATATCCTTCTGAAAACGATGTTCCGGCAGAACGTTGAAATCGTCACCGAAATCGCACGCTCCATCTGCCTGCCCGTCTCCGTCACGCAAGAGCTTGTCGATCTGGCCCGCACCCAGAAACTGGTCGAGGCAACAGGCACGCTGCACGCCAATTCGGGCGGCGAGATGGGGTATCAGTTGACCGATACCGGAAAAAGCCGCGCGCTCGACGCGCTCAGCCAGTCGGAATATTACGGGGCGATGCCGGTGCCGCTGGATGTCTATCGCGAGCAGGTCAAGCGTCAGTCGATCCGCAACATCCAGGTCACGCGCGACCAGCTGACCACCGCGATGGGCCACCTCATCCTGCCGCGCTCGCTTCTCGATCATCTCGGGCCCGCGGTTTCGGCCGGGCGCTCGATCCTGATGTATGGCCCGCCGGGCAATGGTAAATCCTCCATCTCCAACGGCATCCGGGATGCGCTCGGCGACAAGATCTATATCCCGCGCGCCATCGAATATACCGGCCAGGTCATCACCGTCTACGACCCGATCGTGCATACCGCCGCCCAGGAACAGGTGGATGATCCCAACTCCCTGCGCCGCTCTGCCGGCCGCTATGACACGCGCTATGTGCTGTGCGACAGGCCGACGGTTGTCACCGGCGGTGAGCTGTCGCTGTCGATGCTCGATCTGGTCTACAACCCCACCGCGCGCACCTATCAGGCGCCGCTGCAGCTCAAATCCACCGGCGGCGTCTTCATCGTCGACGACCTCGGCCGCCAGGCCGAACCGCCGCAGGCGCTGGTCAACCGCTGGATCGTGCCGCTGGAGGAAAGCCGCGATATTCTGGCCCTGCAATCGGGCGAGAAGTTCGAGGTCCCCTTTGACACGCTGGTGATCTTTTCCACCAACTTCCACCCCAACGAGATTTTCGACAAGGCCGCCCTGCGCCGGATCTTTTTCAAGATCAAGATCGATGGCCCCTGCAAAGAGGATTTCCTGAAGATCTTCGCCCTGGTGGCCCGCAAGAAGAAGATCCCGCTGGATGAACGGGCGATCGTTCATCTGCTGCAGAAGAAATACCCGACCATCGCCAATGAATATGCGAACTATCAGCCGGTCTTCCTGATCGACCAGATGATCGCGATCTGCGAATTCGAAGGCATCCCCTATCAGATGACCCCCGAATTGATCGACCGCGCCTGGGCCAACATGTTCGTCAAGCAGGAAGCCATCGTTCACTGACGGCGCCCGGCCGCGCCGCCGCGACCGGCCCGACCTGTGCAAACCCTGGCGGCATGCCTACATTCAGCCGCATGAACGAGCTGCCACCTGCCTTCGCCGCCTGGTTCGCCGCGCGCGGCTGGTCGGCCCATCCGCACCAGAAAGCGATTCTGGCACGGCGCATGGCGCCCGCCCAACTGCTGATCGCGCCCACCGGCGGTGGCAAGACACTTGCAGGATTTCTACCTTCGCTGCACGAGCTTGCGAGCGATACCCATTCCGGCTTGCACACGCTCTACATTTCGCCGCTCAAGGCGCTGGCGGCCGATATCCGCCGCAATCTGCGCGCCCCGGTCGAAGAAATGGGCCTGCACATCCGCATCGAAGACCGCACCGGAGATACCTCCCACAGCCAGCGCCGGCGCCAGCGGGCCGACCCGCCCCACATCCTGCTGACCACACCCGAAAGCCTGGCCCTGCTGCTCAGCTATGAAGACGCGCCGCGCATTTTCGCCGGGCTGCAACGGGTCATCGTCGATGAAATCCATGCCCTCGCCGAAAGCAAGCGGGGCGATCAGCTCATGCTGTGCCTGTCGCGCCTGTCCACGCTTTGCCCCGGCCTGCGCCGGGTCGGCCTGTCGGCCACGGTCGAAGACCCCGCCGCCATCGCCCGGTTTCTGGCCCGCCACCCCGATCCGTGCGATATTCTACACGCCGACCCCGGCCCCGATCCCGACATCGCCATGCTGGAAACCGGCGCGCCGCCGCCCTGGGCCGGCGGCGGCGGGCGCTACGCGATCCCGGCAATTCTGGCGCAGGTGAAACGGCACAAGACCACGCTGATCTTCCACAACACCCGCGCCCAGGCCGAGCTTTTCTTTCACGCGCTTTGGCTGGCCAACGAAGACACCCTGCCGATCGGCATCCACCACGGCTCGCTGTCGCGCGAACAGCGGGAACGGGTCGAGGCGGCGATGGTCGCCGGTGAACTGCGCGCCGTGGTCTGCACCGGATCGCTGGATCTGGGCATCGACTGGGGCGATGTGGATCTGGTGATACAGGTCGGTGCACCGAAAAACGTCAAGCGGCTGGTACAGCGCATCGGCCGGGCCAACCACCGCTACAACGCCCCGTCCAAGGCGCTGCTGGTGCCTGCCAACCGGTTCGAGGTGGTGGAATGCGTCGCCGCGCTTCAGGCCGTCCGCGCCCATGATCTGGATGGCGACCCGCGCCCGCCCGGACCGCGCGATGTGCTGTGCCAGCACATCCTGATCACCGCCGCCGCCGGCCCGTTCGATGCCGGCGCGCTTTTTGCCGAGGTGACGACCGCCGGCGCCTATGCCGGGCTCAGCCGGGCCGAATTCGATGCCTGCCTCGATTTCGCGGCCACTGGCGGCTATGCGCTGCGCCGCTATGACCGCTGGCAGCGGTTGCAACAGACCGGCGGCAAATGGCACCTGCGCGACCCGCGCGCGGCGCGTCAGATCCGCATGAACATCGGCACCATCGTCGATACCGATCTGCTGAAGGTCAGGCTGAAGAACAGCCGGGGGGGCACCCCGCTGGGCGAGGTCGAGGAAGCCTTCGCCGCCACGCTGACCCCGGGCGACACTTTCCTGATCGGTGGGCAGATCGTGCGCTATGAGGGGCTGCGCGAGATGACGGTAGAGGTGACCCGCCGCGCCTCTGGCAGCCCGAAGATCGCCGTGTTCTCTGGCAGCAAATTCGCCACCTCCACCCAGCTTTCGGACCGCATTCTGGCGATGTTCCAGCAGGAGAGATGGCCCGGCCTGCCCGCCCACACCGCCGAATGGCTGGCGCTGCAGCGCGACGTGTCGCAGCTTCCGCGCCGCGACCGGCTGTTGGTGGAAACCTTCCCGCACGAGGGGCGCGCGCATAGCTGCATCTACGGCTTCGCGGGCCGCAACGCGCAACAGACGCTGGGCCTGCTGCTGACCCAGCGGATGGAGCAGGCCGGGCTGCACCCGCTGGGCTTTGTCGCCACCGATTACGCCACGCTGATCTGGGCGCTCGACCCGGTGACAGACCCCGCCCCCCTGTTCGACGCCGCCGCCATGCGCGACGGGTTCGAGACCTGGCTGGCCGGAAACGCGGTGATGAAACGCACCTTCCGCAGCGCCGCCGTCATCGCCGGGCTGATCGAGCGCAACGTGCCGGGCCAGCGCAAATCGGGGCGGCAGGCGACCTTCAGCTCCGACATCCTGTATGACACGCTGGTCAAATACGACCCCCACCACCTGATGCTGCGGATCACCCGCGAAGAGGCGCTGAAAGGCCTGGTCGATTTCGGGCGGATCGAGGCGATGCTGGAGCGTATCGAAGGCCGGATCGACCATATGCCCCTGCCCCGCGTCAGCCCGCTGGCCGCGCCCCTGTTTCAGGAGGTCGGCCGCGTGCCGATCAAGGGAGCGGGCGCGGAACGGCTGCTGGCGCAGGCGGCGGCCAGCGCGATGGCGGCGGCGGGCCTGTCATGACCCCTTGCATTTCCACGCCGAATGCGATCAGAACGAAGCATGAACGGGTTTGATTTCACCCTGAACGGCGCCGATCTGGCCGCCCTGCCCTCTGGCGCGCTTTGGTGGGCGGCGGAGCGGTTGCTGGCCGTTTCAGATCTGCACCTGGGCAAATCCGAGCGGCTGGCCCGGCGCGGCGGCACGATGCTGCCCCCCTATGAGGTGCGCGATACGCTGGCGCGGCTGGAGGCCGATATCGCCGCGACGCGCCCCGCCGCCGTGCTGTGCCTGGGCGATACGTTCGACGACCTGACCGCGATGGAAAACCTGCCCGAGCAGGAGGCGCTGTGGCTGACCCGGCTGATGGCCGGGCGCCGCTGGATCTGGATCGAGGGCAATCACGACCCCGGCCCGACAAGCTTTGGCGGCACCCATCTGGCCGAGCTGCGGCTGCCCCCGTTGACCTTCCGCCACATCGCCGCCCCCGGCGCGGCCGCGGAGGTGTCCGGCCATTACCACCCCAAGGCGCGGCTTGGCGGCCTGTCGCGGCCCTGTTTCCTGATCGACGCGGCGCGGGTGATCCTGCCGGCCTACGGCACCTATACCGGCGGGCTGCGCAGCGATGACGCGGCGCTTTGCGCGCTGATGGATGACCGGGCGATTGCCGTGCTGACGGGGAAGGCCGCGCATGCCATCCCGATGCCGCGCGCTCAGATCAGGCCGCGCGCCTCGACGTCGCCGCGGTAATTGCGGCTGACCGGCACCCTGCTGCAATCCTCGAGCAACAGCATCAGGCGCCCCTTTTCCATCTCATGCCCTGTCACCGCATCCGTCGCCACCCAGTGAGAGCGGTGCACCTGCAGGCCGTCGGCGCCCTCAAGTTCATCCAGCGCATCGGAAAACCGCAGCAAAAGCTTGCTCTCGCCCTTGTCGGTGACCACCAGAACATAGTGATCGAACACCGAACACCGGATGAGCCGCCCCTGCAGCGGCGGTGCGATCCGCCGCATCAGCCGCGGCTCGATGGGGGTCATCTCGGGCGCGACGGAATTCCCCGCGAGGATCCGCCTGACAGCACTGACCCCGAGGCTGACCACGAGGACCAGAAAGAACATCTCGGGCAACGCGGGCGAGCTATGGTTCTGCCCGGTGGATACACGGGCGGAAAACCAGGTGAGCGGCCCGCTCAGCATCGCGGCCATGGCAACCGCGATAGCCCCGGACATCGGCCAGTAACCGTAGCCCTGCATCAACCGCCGGATCGTCAGCCGCACCGCCAGCCCCAACAGGATGGAAACCGCCACCACCGTCGCCCAATAGGCCAGGCGCAGCTGAAAGGGCATTTTGTTGAACGTACCGAACGGGCCGGCATAGGACACAAGAACCGTCACCACCGCCCATGTCAGCACCGGCACGGGCGATTTGAGTACTGCCTTATATTCCTTAACCAGAGAAACCATAAACATATCTTACAGATGGAAAATTTTTCATCACGGGGAGCAGACCGCCCTGCTTCCCCTTATATTCAATGCTCAATACCTGTTGCCAGGCACCGGCCGGGCGGCGGCCGGTCCGACGGTCCGGGCCTATCGCACGGGCAGATAAAAGTTGCAACCCAGAGCGGCCCGGAAACCGGCCCGCTCAACCATGAGCCCTCGCCGGCCGCTCAGGCGGTCAGCCCCGCAGGTTCGGCCAGGCCGTTGGCCCGGCAGCAGGCGGTCAGCGTGTTGGCCAGAAGGCAGGCGATCGTCATCGGCCCGACGCCCCCCGGCACCGGCGTGATCGCGCCGGCAACGGCGGCCGCGCTTTCAAAATGCACATCCCCCACAAGGCGCGTCTTGCCCGCGCCCTTTTCCGGGGCGGGGATGCGGTTGATGCCCACGTCGATGACCGTTGCGCCGGGTTTCACCCAGTCTGCGGTGATCATTTCCGGGCGCCCCACCGCCGCCACCAGAATATCGGCGCCACGGCACAGCGCCTCGATCTCCCGGGTGCGGGAATGGGCGATGGTCACGGTACAGCTGTCGCGCAGCAAAAGCTGCGCCATCGGCTTGCCCACGATATTCGACCGGCCCACCACGACGGCGTTCATCCCCGATAGATCGCCGTGCCGGTCGCGCAGCATCATCAGGCAGCCCAGCGGCGTGCAGGGCACCATCGCCTTCTGCCCGGTCGCCAGCAGACCAACATTCGAGATGTGAAACCCGTCCACATCCTTGGCGGGGTCGATCCGGCCGACCACCAGATTCTCGTCGATATGCGGCGGCAGCGGCAGTTGCACGAGGATGCCATGCACCGCGCTGTCGGCATTCAGCGCATCCAGCAGCACCAGAAGGTCGGCCTCGGTGGTCTCGGCCGGCAGCTTGTGCTCGAACGAGGCCATGCCGGCCTCGGCGGTCTGCTTGCCCTTGTTGCGCACGTAAACCTGGCTTGCCGGGTCTTCCCCCAGCAGAACCACGGCGAGGCCGGGGGTGATGCCATGCACCTCTTTCAGGCGGGCGACCTGGGCGGCCACCCTGGCCCGCACCTGCCCGGCAAAGGCTTTTCCGTCAATCAGATCCGCGCTCATGGGCCGGCCTCCTCAGTCGTGTTGCGATGGGCCAAGCACCCGTTCTTCACGGGCGATCGACCAGTCGATCATCTGCCGCCAGATCGTTTCGGCGAAATCCGGGTCGAGCCCGGCCGCATCGGCATTTCTGCGGGCGTTGGCCACGACCTGCTCCACCCGCGCGTCGATCCGCGCGGCCAAGCCTTCGGCCGGTTTGAGTTCTGCCGCGCGATCGATGTAGGCCGCGCGCCGCGCCAGCATCTCGATCAGCCGCTGGTCAAGCGCGTCGATCTGCGCACGAAGTTCGAGCATCGAATTGCAATCCTGAGGAGCCTTCACAATCATTCTCCCGGTTGACGCGTCGCGCCCCTCTTACGGCAGGTTGCGACGCGCCTCAAGTCAGGCTCAGAACAGCCCTTCGATCTGCCCCAGGTCGTTCAGGCCGATCGTCTCGGCCGCGGGCATGCGCGGCAGTCCGGGCATGGTCATGATCTCTCCGCAGATCGCGACGACGAAGCCGGCACCCGCGCTCAGCCGCACCTCGCGCAGGGGCACCGTGAACCCGGTGGGCGCGCCGCGCAGGGCGGGATCGGTGGAAAAGCTGTACTGCGTCTTGGCCATGCAGACCGGCAGATTGCCATGACCCGCCTGTTCCCACGCGCGAAGCTGGTCGCGGATGGCCGGCGCGGCCTGCACCCCGTCGGCGCGGTAGATGCGTTTGGCGATGGTTTCGATCTTTTCGAACAGAGGCATGTCATCGGGATAGAGCGGCGTGAAATCCGCCGCCCCAGCATCGGCGATCTCGGCCACACGGCGCGCCAGCTCCTCTGCCCCGGCACCACCTTTTTCCCAGTGACGGCAAAGGATTGCCGTGCTGTCTTGATGTGCCACATAAGCCTGAAGCGCAGCGATTTCGGCATCCGTATCAGTGGCGAAATGGTTGATCGCCACCACCACCGGCACCCCGAACCCGCTCATGTTCTCGATATGCCGCCCGAGATTGGCACAGCCCGCCGTCACGGCGGCCACATCCTCGGCCCCCAGATCGGCCTTGGCCACGCCGCCGTTCATCTTCATCGCCCGCACCGTGGCGACGATCACCACCACCGCGGGCGCCAGCCCGGCCTTGCGGCACTTGATGTTCATGAACTTCTCGGCCCCCAGATCGGCGCCGAAGCCCGCCTCCGTCACCACGTAATCGGCCAGCTTCAGCGCCGTGGTGGTGGCCACGACCGAATTGCAGCCATGGGCGATATTGGCGAACGGGCCGCCATGCACGAAGGCCGGGGTGTGTTCCAGCGTCTGCACCAGATTGGGCTGCATCGCCTCTTTCAGCAGCACGGTCATCGCGCCATCGGCCTTGATGTCCCGGCAAAAAACCGGCGCGCGGTCACGGGTGTAGCCCACGATGATATCGCCCAGCCGGCGCTGCAGATCATCCAGATCGCGCGCCAGACACAGGATCGCCATCACCTCGGACGCCACGGTGATGTCGAATCCCGTCTGGCGGGGAAAGCCGTTGGCCACCCCGCCCAGGCTGGTCACCATATCGCGCAGGGCGCGGTCGTTCATGTCCATCACCCGGCGCCAGACCACCCGGCGCTGATCGATCTCCAGCGCGTTGCCCCAGTAGATATGGTTGTCGATCATCGCGGCCAGCAGGTTATGCGCGGCCGTGATGGCATGGAAATCGCCGGTGAAATGCAGGTTCATCTCTTCCATCGGCACGACCTGGGCAAAGCCGCCCCCCGCCGCTCCGCCCTTCATCCCGAAACAGGGGCCAAGGCTGGCTTCGCGGATGCAGATCGCCGCCCGCTTGCCGATCCGGTTCAGCCCGTCGCCAAGCCCCACCGTGGTGGTCGTCTTGCCCTCGCCCGCCGGGGTCGGGTTGACGGCCGTCACGAGAATGAGCTTGCCGTTCGGGCGGTCGCCGAGCGACCGGATGAAATCGGCGCTGACCTTGGCCTTGTCATGGCCGTAGGGCACCAGATGCGCCTCGGGGATGCCCAGGCTCGCGCCGATGTCGCGGATCGGTTTCTTGCAGGCTGCCCGCGCGATTTCGATATCGGTCTTATGGGCCATGGAACCTCCGTTTTCCTGCGGCGACACTCGGGGTTGGCTATAGCGGGCGGGGGGCGGTTGTACAGCAGCGTTTCGACGCGCGCGCCGCCGAAATCGTCGCAACCCCTTTTCGAATGATGAACCTCCGGCGCCTATCCGGCCCGCGCCGCATCCAGGCAAGACCATACGGGCTGATCGGGGATGTGCAGCGTCAGGACGTCGCCCAGCCGCAGCGGCCCCTCACGCTCCACCCAGGCGGTGACGCCGCGCCGCCCCTCTGCCGCCGGCTTGAAGGCACGGCCCGCGCCCGGCAGTTCCGCCTCGATCACCTTGGCCGGAAGCTGGCAGGGGCGGTTCTCCATGTCGATGGTCAACGTCGTGCCGCCCGCATTCTGCAGGCGCGACGAGGGCGGCACATGGCTGAAATCCGGGATCCCCTCGATCACGATCGACGCGCCCAGCCAAGACGGGTCGAGCCGTTGCACGCCCATCTCCGCGGCGATCGCGGCAAGCTCTTCGGCCGACAGGATCGAAAACTGCCGGACGTTGCGGATTTCGGTGCCCCGAGCGTATTGTGACAACACGCGCGAGCAGGACGGGCGCGTAAGCCCCGCGTGTTCCTCCCCCTCGACCCCGGCAAACCCCGCCATCACCTCTTGCAACGGCTCCGCCGTCAGGCTGGCGGCGCGATCGGCAACGCGGCCAAGCCAGGTGATCCGGGCGGTGAAATCGGTTGGTTTAAGGGCGGGCATCGGCAATCTCCTGCTGTGGCCCGCGCAGCATGGGGCAGCGCGACGCAGGCCGCAATTCAAAGATGCTGAAGACGCGCATCACAAGGCGCGATTACCCCGTCAGAGCCGCGCCAGCGGGCAGAGCGCCGGGCGCAAAAGAAAACCCCGAAACCGGGTGGGGTTTCGGGGTTCTGCCTTGTTCTGCGGTCTGGCTCAGAGCGTCGGTTCCGGCTCCAGCCCGCCATCCGGATTGGATTTGGGCTTGGTGGTTTTCGGAATGGCCGTGATCGACGGCGCGCCGCCCTGATCCGGCGGGGTGTCTTCGTCATCACCCCGGTTCAGCGGCTCACCAGCGATCACCCGGGTGATCTCATTGCCGGTCAGGGTTTCATACTCCAGAAGCCCCTGCGCCAGCCGGTGCAGGTCTTCGCTCTTTTCGGTCAGGATGCGCTTGGCGGTTTCGTAACCTTCATCCACGATCTTGCGCACTTCCTCGTCAATCTTCTCCTGGGTCTCGGGCGAGGCATGGGCCTGACCCTGGTAGTTGCCCAGATAAGATTGCTGCTCGTTGGCATAGTCGATGTTGCCCAGCGTTTCGGACATACCGAACTGCGTCACCATTGCGCGGGCGATGCGCGTGACCTGCTGAATGTCCGAAGCGGCACCCGAGGTCACGTTCTCCTTGCCGAAGATCAGCTCTTCGGCCACCTTGCCGCCCATCGCCATGGCGATCTTCGAGGTGTATTTGGTGTAGGTCACGCTCAACTGATCGCGCTCGGGCAGCGACAGCACAAGGCCAAGCGCCCGGCCGCGTGGGATGATCGTGGCCTTGTGGATCGGGTCATGCTGCGGCACGTTCAGGCCCACGATGGCATGGCCGGCCTCGTGATAGGCGGTCAGCTTCTTCTCATCCTCGGACATGACCATCGAGCGGCGCTCGGCGCCCATCATGACCTTGTCCTTGGCGTTCTCGAAATCTTCCATCGTCACGAAACGGCGGCCGATGCGCGCGGCCGTCAGCGCAGCCTCGTTCACCAGGTTGGCCAGATCGGCACCGGAAAAGCCCGGCGTGCCGCGCGCGATGATGCGCAGATCGACATCGGGGCCCAGCGGCACCTTGCGGGCATGCACGCCCAGGATCTTTTCGCGGCCCTTGATGTCGGGGTTGGGCACCTGCACCTGACGGTCGAACCGGCCCGGGCGCAGCAGCGCGGGGTCCAGCACGTCGGGGCGGTTGGTGGCCGCCACGATGATGATCCCCTCGTTCGCCTCGAACCCGTCCATCTCGACCAGAAGCTGGTTCAGCGTCTGCTCACGCTCGTCATTGCCGCCGCCATAGCCTACACCACGGCTGCGCCCGACGGCGTCGATCTCGTCGATGAACACGATGCAGGGCGCGTTTTTCTTGGCCTGCTCGAACATGTCGCGCACGCGGCTGGCGCCGACACCCACGAACATCTCGACGAAGTCGGAGCCGGAAATTGTGAAGAAGGGCACACCCGCCTCGCCCGCGATGGCACGCGCCAGAAGCGTCTTACCGGTGCCCGGAGGGCCCACCAGCAGCGCGCCCTTGGGGATCTTGCCGCCCAGACGGCTGAATTTCTGCGGGTTGCGCAGGAATTCCACGATCTCTTCCAGCTCGTCCTTGGCCTCGTCAATGCCGGCCACGTCGTCAAACGTCACCCGGCCATGTTTCTCGGTCAGCAGCTTGGCGCGCGACTTGCCAAAGCCCATCGCGCCGCCACGCCCGCCGCCCTGCATCCGGTTCATCAGGAAGATCCAGATGCCGATGAGGATCAGGAAGGGCAGAAGCGTGCCGATATAGGCCAGCAGCCCGCTGCGCTCTTGCGGCTCGGCGGTCACGTCCACGTTGTTCTCGATCAGGCGGTCGGTCAGGTCCACGCCCTGCGGCACGATCGCGGTATAGGTCGATCCGTCGTTGCCGCGGATCACCGCCTTTTCGCCATCCAGCGTCACGCGCGCCACCTCGCCCGCCTCAACATTGTCAAGGAACTGGGAATAGCTGATCGTCTGCGACGTCATCGTCGTCTGGCCACCGCTGAAGAGGTTGAACAATGCCAGGATCAAAAGAAATAAGACGACCCAGAAGGCGATGTTTCTCGCGTTGCCCACGGTGAACTCCCTGAATGATTAGCCGGCGAGCGAACCGGTGTGTCTCTAAAATAGAGATAAGTGGCGCAGGTTCAATGCGATATAATGGATTGAACGAAGCCTTCGGGCCCATTTGCCGGTTCGGCGCGCCATCCGGGGCCGAGGCCGGCCAGAGGCGCGGCCACCAGAACCGCGCCGCGCCACACCCCCGGCGAGGCCAGAAGGCTGGGCCGGGGCAGCCCCGTATCGCGCCAGCCGGGGCACGCGCGAAGCCCGGCCTCTCCCAGCGCGCGCAGCTCAAGCCCTTGTTCCCACGGCCCCGTCACCCGCCAGCGGCCATCCCAAAGCGCCCCTGGGGCCGCGACCGCATCGCGCACCGCCTGATATTCCCGCGTGACACGGATGGCCCCGCCCGCCACCAGCGCACGGCAGCCATGCAGCGTGACCTCGGCCCCCGATGCCAGTGCGGCGGTGAACTCGGCCAGCGATCCCGCGCGCGGGCCAAATTCCGCCGATGACACCCATTTCAACGCATGCTCCAGCAGGCGGCGGGTGATCTCGGGCGGCAGCGCAAACAGTTTTTCGCGGTCGAACACCACATCGCCCCTGTCCACCCGCGCGCAATCCAGCGCCGCGGCGGTCGTCTGCACCTCCAGCGCATGGCGGGCGGCGGACATGTGCCCGGCCACCTCCGAAAGCACATGCGCATCGATCCCCAGCGGGGCGAGGGCGGCCAGCGCCTGACGCGCCCTGACCCGCGCGAACCGCGCATCGGCATTCGAAGGATCCTCGCACCAGCCGTGACCCCCACGCCTGAGAAACCCGCGCAGCTCATCGCGTTCGGCAAACAGCAGCGGCCGCAGCCAGGCCACTCCGAAGGCGTGCCGTTGCGGCGGCATGCCGGCCAGGCCATCCACCCCCGCCGCGCGCCCCAGGCGCATCAGGAAGGTTTCGGCCTGATCATCCAGCGTATGGGCCAGCGCAACGGTGCCGATGCCCCCGTCCCGCGCCCAATCCGCCATCAACCCATAGCGCGCGCCGCGGGCCGCCGCCTGCAGGTTGCCGCGGCCGTCCCAGCCCTGCCATGTCAGAATATCATGCGGCACGCCCAGCCCGGCGCAGACATCGCCGACAAACCGCGCCTCGGCCGCCGCTTCCGGGCGCAGCCCGTGGTTGACCGTTACAGCGCGCAGCGCCAGCCCCGCCCGCGCCGCCAGATGCAGCATCGCCATGGAATCGCCGCCGCCCGACACCGCCAGCCCCAGCGGCCCGGTAACCTGCGCTGCCTCGACAGCCGCCCCGAACCGGTGCAGCAGCCGCGCGTCTTCACCCGTCAATTGCAGCCGAAGCTCTGGATCGCCGCGTTTGCATCGGCGGCGACGGCGGCGGCCGGAAACCGCACCGGAACCTGGCCCAGCGTCACGCAGGCCTCGGATTTCTGGCCCAGATCGTTCAGCGCCAGCCCGAGCCGGTACAGCGCCTCGGGGGCCAGCGGCCCGTCGGGCGCGCCCGAAAAGCTCTCCAGAAAGGCACGCGCGGATTCGGTGGTGCGCCCCAGTTCATGCAGCGCCTCGCCGCGATAGAAATGCGCCTCGCCGCTGAGCGGGCCGGCGGGATAGGTCTGGGTGAAGGCGGCGAACTGGCTCGCCGCCCCCTCGAAATCAGCGGCGTCGAGCGCGGCCTTGGCCCGGTCGAAATCGGCCTGCTCGCCAATCGCCAGCTCGGTGCCGCCCGCCGGCGGTACCGTGACAGGTGCAATTGGCGCGGGCGCCGCCGCTTCACCGCCAAGCGTCGAGGTCTCGCCCAGCTTCGAGATGTCGCAGTCAGCCTCCAGCTCGCACAGGCGGAACTCCAGATCGCCGATCCGGTTGGTCCCGTCCGCGACGATCTGATTGATGCGGAATTCAAGCTCTTCGGACCTGGCGGTCAGGCGCTGCAACTGCTGTTCGATCCCGTCGATGCGCTGCAGGGCAGAGCCGCCGCCCGTGCCGCCCTGAACGCCACCGGTGGTCGACAATTCCCGTTTCAGCCGCTGCACATCGACGTAAAGCACCGAAAGCTGCTGACGAATGTCGGCCAGCGTGGCCTCGCGGCTTTGCGCCGGCGCCATGCCCGCCGCCCCGAAAGCCATGCAGACCGCAAGGCCGACCACCCCAAACCGCGTCATCCCGCCGATACCCCCTAGCTGCCCGCGCCCGCGGTCACCACGGTAACCGCGCGCCGGTTCTGCGCATAACACGATTCGTCAGAGCAAATCTCGATCGGACGCTCCTTGCCATAGCTCACCGTGCGCACCCGCGCCGGCGACACGCCGCGCGACACCAGATATTCCTGCACCGCATTGGCCCGCCGCGCGCCAAGCGCGAGGTTGTATTCGCGCGTGCCCTGCTCATCCGCATGGCCTTCGACGATCACGCTGTATTCGGTATTGGTCAGCAGCCACTCGGCCTGCCCCGCCAGCGTCACGAGCGCGCTGTCGGACAGGCTGCTCTGATCCACGGCGAAATGCACCCGGTCGCCGATGGTCTGCTCGAAATAGGCCACGGAACTCGGGTCGTTCACGCTGCCGGCAAAGCCGGCGGCACCTGTGGTGCCCGCGCCCGCGCCGGCCGTGTCGAAGCGGGCCGGATCGGAACAGGCCGCCAGCGTCAGCGCCGCCACGACCAGAATGGATTTGGAAACGGTTTTCATCGGACAATCCTTGTTGTCATTCTTGGCTCGAATGCGCCCAGCATATCAGCCGGGCGCGGGTTTGGAAACGCGCCGCGCAGGGCGCGCTCAAGGCAAAAGCGGCGACCATGCCGGATCGGACGCGGCCCCGGCAACCGGCACCTTGCGCAGGTTGCGCCCGGAAATATCCACCGAATAAAGCGCCGATGTGCCCGACGCCCCGGCCGTTTCGCGGCTGAACATGATCACGCGCCCGTTGGGCGACCATGTGGGCCCCTCATCGAGGAACGAGGCCGTCAGCAGCCGCTCTTCCGAGCCGTCCACCCGCATCACCCCGATATGAAACCGCCCGGCGTTCTGTTTGGTAAAGGCGATCAGATCGCCGCGCGGCGACCAGACCGGCGTGGAATAGCGCCCGCTGCCAAAGCTGATGCGCCGCGGCTCGCCGCCGCCGACGGGCATGATGTAAAGCTGCTGTGTGCCCGACCTGTCGCTTTCGAACACGATGCTCCTGCCATCGGGCGAAAAGCTGGGGGCGGTCTCGATCGACGGGGCAGAGGTCAGGCGCGTGCGCTGGCCGCTGGCCAGGTTCAGACTGTAAAGATCGGTGTTGCCGCCGGAAGACAGCGAAAACAGCACCGTGTTGCCATCCGGCCCGAAACGCGGCGAAAAGGTCATCGTGCCGGGCTGATCATCCAGCGCGCGGCGGCCGACGCTGGCCACATCCAGCAGGAAAATACGCGGAAACCCGGTTTCATAGCTGGTATAGAGCACCCGCGCCCCATCCGGCGAAAAGCGCGGCGCCAGCACGAGCGATGTGCTGTCTGTCAGATATTGCACATTCGCCCCGTCGTAATCCATGATGCCCAGCCGCTTGCGCCGGTCGTTCTTGGGGCCGGTTTCGGCAACATACACCACGCGGCTGTCGAAATACCCGCCCTCGCCGGTGATCCGCGCATAGACCTGATCGGCCACCTTGTGCGCCACCCGCCGCCAGCCTGCCGTGGTGCCCGCGAATTGCAGCCCGTTGCCCAGCGGCGCCTCGGCGAACACGTCCAGCAGGCGGAACTTCACCGTCAGCCGCCCGCCCGCGTCCACGCTGACCGCGCCGGTGATCAGCGCCTGCGCGTTGATCGCCTTCCAGTCGGCATATTGCACGGGGCTGTCGAAGCTGGTGACGTTTGCGATGAACGCCTCTTTCGGAATTTCGCGGAAAAGGCCGGTTCCGGCCAGATCGGCGGCCACCACCCTGCCGATATCCTTGGCATATTGCGCCGCGGCGGCGTTTTCGGCCACGAAATCGGGCACCGCGAAGGGCAAGGGCTCGATCACGCCCTCGTCGATCACGATCCGAAGCGGGCCGTCCTGCGCCAGTGCGGGCGCGGCGGCAAGGCCCAGAAGGGCCGCGAGGAGGGTCAGAATACGTCGCATCATTTGATCCTCATGTTCTCCGGATTGAATGTCATCTCAATATTGCGCCACTGGCCGTATTTCTCTTTCGGCAGATCAAAGCCCGTCGCCCCACAGCGGATAATGGCGCGCCGGGCGGATTCATAGGTCTGACGCGCCGCGGTCTCGGATCCACCCGAAAACGATTTCATGCTGATGGTGTCGATCTTCGGCTTGGCATCCTCGGCCATCGACAGCGCGACAACGACGGTCGTGCGCATCGCCTCGCTCGACAGTGACCCCACGTTCCAGCACGCCCCGACGGCGATGCGCAGCGCATCCTTTTCGCCCTGGGTCATCGGCGGCCCCAGGGCTGCGGCGCCGTTGCCGGTGGTCTCGGCGGCGCCGCCGCCAAGCGCTTCGGCCAGGGCATCGTTCACCGCGGCCGACACATCGGGCGGCGGCGCCACCGGCGCGGGCGCGGGCGTTGCCGGCGCAGGTGTCACCGGCGCGGCGGCGGCGGGCGCAGGGCGAACCGGCGGCGCGGGCCGCGTACGCGGCCGCAGCGATGCGGTCAGGCTGGTTTCGGCGTCCGGTTTTTCCTCGGCCTCGGTCACGATCTCGGTCGTGGCCTCCTCGGGTGCGGTCGCACGCTCCTGCGGCGGCGCGGCGGCCTCGGGCTCGGGCGACGGCGTTGTCGCCTCCTTCACAGTGTCCGACACGTCGGCATCCGGCGCCGGACGTGCCGCCGGAGCCGGAGCAACGCGCGGCGCAGGCCGCGGCCGCGCGCTCTCGGTCAGGATCGTAGTGCCTTCCTCGATGCTGGGCGGGGCGGGCGGTGTCGGCGCGGCATCTGTCACCTCGGCCTCGGGCAGCGGCGCGATCTCGCTGACATCTGGGGCCGGATCGGGCGGCGCGGGCCGCGTGGCCAGGGGCACGGCGGGCGTTTGCGGCGCGGTGTCGGGCACCGGCGTGTCGGCCACGGCCTCTTCGGCAGGCGGCGCCACCGGTGCGGGCGCCTCCGCCGTGGCACGCGGCGCCGAAGCCGGCGCGCTCAGCGCAGCGAACTCCTCGCCGGTGATGATCGACACTTCGGCCACCTCCAAAGGCTCGGGCGGGCGGGCGTCGAACAGACCGCCCACCAGAAGCCAGAGGATCAGGCCGATATGCCCGATGCCCGAAATATAGGTGCCCGTGTTCATGAAGGCCCCTGCCTTACCCGCCCTGTCCGCCCAGGGTCGGCCCGCCGGTATCCGTCACCAGCCCGATATTGCGGAACCCGGCCGCGTTCAGCGCGCCCATCACCTGGATCACACGCTCATAGGGAATCGCCCCGTCGGCCCGCAGAAAGATCTTGTCATTCTCACGCTCGGCCGCAACCGCGCGCAGCTTGGGGATCAGCTGGTCCGCCGGCGTTTCGGTGTTCTGCAGCAGGATCAGCCCGTCGATGGTCAGCGTCACCGTCAGCGGCTCTTCCTGCTCGCCCGGCAGCGCCTCCGCCGCCGTCTTCGGCAGCTCCACCGGCACCCCCACCGTCAGCAGCGGCGCCGCGACCATGAAGATGATCAGCAGCACCAGCATCACGTCGACCATCGGCGTGACGTTGATTTCCGACATAGCGGCAGAGCGCCCCCGGCTGCGCCGCCGCCGGTTCCCGCCCTTGCGTTGAACGACCCCCGCGCCCATCGCTCAGCTGTCCAGCTGACGCGAAAGGATGGTGGAGAACTCGTCGGCAAAGGCTTCGTACCCGCCGACGATCCGGTCACTGTCCGCCGAAAGCTTGTTGTAGAAAACCACGGCCGGAATCGCCGCCAGAAGGCCAAGGGCGGTCGCCAGCAGCGCTTCCGAAATCCCCGGCGCCACGACCGCCAGGTTGGTGTTCTGCTGAATCGCGATCTCCTCGAACGCGTTCATGATGCCCCAGACGGTGCCGAACAGCCCGACGAACGGCGCGGTCGACCCCACCGTCGCCAGAAAGGACAGCCCGCCATTCAGCCCCTCGGCCTCTTTCGCGATCGCCACATCCATCGACCGGTCGATGCGCGGCGCGGCGCCGGGGATCAGCCCGCCATCCTGTCGGTGCGACCGGCGCCATTCCATCATGCCGGCGGCGAAAATCCGCTCGGGCGCGCTGGCCGGCTCGGGCCCGACCTTCTCGAACAGCTCATCCAGCGGCTCGCCCGACCAGAACGCCTGATCGAACACCCCGGCCTCCTGCTGCGACCTGCGGAAGGTCAGAAGTTTCTGAATGATGATCGCCCAGCTCCAGAAAGAAGCGGCGATCAGAAGGATCATGACGATCTTGACGGCGAATGTCGCACGCGCAAAAAGCGCAAGCATGGAGAAATCGATCTCCTGCGCCATTGCAAGGGTTTGGGTTTCCATCTGCCTGCTCGTTGTTGGGCCGCGTTTGTCCGGCTCTGGTTACGCCGGACCGTACAATGTTTTCAGGGGAAATGCCAATACATCCGCGTCATCGCGGCATTGCGCCTATCCCCCGCCAAATGATCGGCGAATATCGGCCGGAAGCCGCACCGGAGCACCGCTCGCGGCCAGCATCGCCAGCGTCACCCGGGCCGCAAACAGCACGTCGTCGCCGCGCATCACACGCTGGGCCAGAACCACCCGCGCGCCGGTCACCGCCTCGGGCATCGTCTCCACCACCAGCATGTCGTCATAGCGGGCGGGCGACAGATAATCAGCCTCCACCCGCCGCACGGCGAAGACCAGCCCCTGCTCTTCCTTCAGCCGCAGCTGATCAACCCCCAGCGCCCGCACCCACTCGCTGCGGCCACGCTCGATGAACTTCAGGTAATTGGCGTAATAGACGATCCCGGCCAGATCGGTATCCTCGTAATAGACGCGAATGGAAAACCGATGCGCCATCAGCCCGCCCCGATCCGCGCGGCCAGCCGCAGCGCATGGCTCGCATCCCCGGCCGCCGCCGGCATCACCGGATCATAGGCGGCGCGAATCACATCCGCGATCTCGGGCCGCAGCACACTCACCCCGCCCGCGATCCGGCCCAGCGGGCTGCGCCCGGCAAAGGCGTTCTCCGACCACAGCAAGATCACCTGAACCATCTGGCTCAGCGCCAGCTCCTCGGCGGGCAGCGCCGCAAGCGCCCCCTCCATGCGAATGAAAACAAAGGCCGCCCGGATCGCCCCCTCCGCGTCGAAGCGGAAAAACCGGTACTGGGTCGCCCCCGCCGCCCGCAACCGCGCCAGAAGCGGGCCAAGCTCCGGCACCAGCCGATCCATGTTCGGCGTATCGGCAAGCTCCTGCCAGTCGCGGATAAAGAACACCATCAGATTGGCGCCCAGCTCGGGGTCGGTCTCGGCCATCCTGTGCCCCGCCAGCGCCACAACCGCCTCGCACGCGCCCTTGACCACCGCCAGCGTCTCGTCGGTCACCCCGAAAACCACCGGCACGATCGGCCTGCCCCAGCGGGCGAACAGATATTGCCCGTCCTCCCGCGTGAACAGCGCCTGCACCTCTTCGGCGGTCATCCGAACATCCTTCATCTTTCCGGAAATATCCCCGCCGGAGGCATAAAAGTTCCGCGCCCCGCCCGCAACCCGGCGCGGCGTCAGCCTTCGAACAATCCGCCCTGCACCGGCGCCCCGGGCGCCTCCAGCCCCAGATGCCGCCAGGCCTTCGCCGCCAGCATCCGTCCGCGCGGCGTCCGCTGGATCAGCCCCTGCTGCAGCAAGAACGGCTCGATCACCTCTTCCAGCGCGTCGCGGCTTTCCGAAAGCGCCGCGCTCAGCGTCTCGATCCCCACCGGCCCCCCGGCGTAATTCTCGGCGATCAGCCGCAGATAGCGCCGGTCGGCCCCGTCGAGGCCCAGATGATCCACGCCCAGCCGGGTCAGCGCATTGTCGGCGATGCCCTGCGTGATCCGCCCGTCACCTTCGACCACCGCGAAATCCAGCACCCGCCGCAACAGCCGCCCGGCGATCCGCGGTGTGCCGCGGGCCCGCCGCGCAATCTCGCGCGCGCCGCCGGTGTCGGCGGGTACGCCCATCAGATGCGCGCCCCGGGTGACGATCTCATGCAACTCCTCGACGGTATAAAACTGCAGCCGCGTGGGGATGCCGAACCGGTCGCGCAGCGGCGTGGTCAGCAAACCCAGCCGCGTGGTGGCGCCGACCAGCGTGAAAGGCTGCAACTCGATCCGCACGGTGCGCGCGGCGGGGCCTTCGCCGATCACCAGGTCCAGCTCGAAATCCTCCAGCGCCGGGTAAAGCACCTCTTCGACCACCGGGTTCAACCGGTGAATCTCGTCGATGAACAGCACGTCACGCGCCTCGAGGTTGGTCAGGATCGCCGCCAGGTCGCCCGCCTTGGCCAGCACCGGGCCGCTCGTCATGCGGAAGTTCACCCCCAGCTCACGCGCCATGATCTGCGCCAGCGTGGTCTTGCCCAGGCCGGGCGGGCCGTGGAACAAGGCATGATCCATCGCCTCGCCCCGCATCCGGGCGCTTTCGATGAAAACCTTCAGGTTGGCGCGCGCCTCGGCCTGGCCGATGAATTCGTCCAGCGTCTGCGGGCGCAGGGCGCGGTCGGCATCCTGCGGCTGGGCCTCGGGGCGCAGCGTTGGGTCGGGCTCGGTCATCGGCCACGCCCCCCGGTCGTCTCAGCGAAAAGGCCCGCAAGGGCCGATGGGCCTGCCATCCACGTCATCCCTTGGGCGCCAGCAGCTTCAGCGCCGCGCGGATCAGCGCGGGCGTGTCGGCCCCGGGCGCGGCACCCGCGGCCTCGGCCACCGCCCCTGCCGCCTCTCCGGGGCCGTAGCCCAGATTGCCAAGCGCCGACAACGCATCAGCCTGCACCGAGGCGCTGCTCTGCACCGCCGGCGCGGCGGGCGGCGGCGCGGGGTTGTCTTCCAGAACCTCCGCCTGGGCGTCGCCCGTCGCGGCGGGCAAACCGCCGCCCATCGCCATCACCGCGGGCGCCTTGTCCTTCAGCTCCAGCACCACGCGCTGCGCCAGCTTGGGGCCGATGCCGGGCGCGGCCTTTACCGCCGCCCAGTCGCCCAACGCGATCGCGCGCGAAACACCTTCGGCGCCCAAAGTGCCCAGAATCGCTGTCGAGGCCTTGGCGCCAACCCCCTGCACGCTGGTCAGAAGACGGTGCCACTCCTTTTCCACGAGCGTCGGGAAACCGTAAAGCTGCAACAGATCCTCGCGCACCTGCAGATCGGTATAGAGTGCAACCGCCCCGCCCGGCCCCGGCAGCCCCGCCATCGTCCGGTCAGAGACATAGACAATATAACCGACCCCGCGCACATCGATCAGCACGTGATCGGCGCCGCGATAATCGAGCCGCCCGGCGATCCTGCCGATCATGATGCCCGCCTGACCGCGGCCGCCAGCCGCCCCGCCGTTTGCGCGTGATGCGCGTGGCACAGCGCGATCGCCAGCGCATCCGCCGCATCCGGCCCCGCGATCCGGACCCCCGGAAGCTGCAACCGTACCATGTGATCGATCTGGCGTTTGTCGGCATGGCCCACCCCGACCACGGTTTTCTTCACCGCGTTCGGCGCATATTCGCCCACCTCGAGCCCCGCCTGCGCCGGCACCAGCAGCGCGATCGCACGGGCCTGGCCCAGTTTCAGCGTCGCCACCGCATCCTTGTTGACGAATGTCTGCTCCACCGCCGCGGTATCGGGGGCGTATTGCGCGACGACACCCGTCAGCTGCGCATGAAGGCTCAGCAACCGCGCGGCCAGATCGCCGGCGGCAGTGTGGCAAATGCCGTTGGCAACATGGGAAATGCGCGATCCGTCAACCTCGATCACGCCCCAGCCCATGTTGCGAAGCCCAGGGTCCACCCCCAAAACGCGCATGCTCACCCCGATTTTCGTGTCTTTTCAGACGCAGTAGCACGAAAAGCGAACATCGGCCAGTGCCAATGCGGAACAGCGGAAATCCGCCCGTGCGCCGGCATGGGGTCAGAGACGGCATGAAACCGTCATTGCGAGGCCGGAAAACGACACCGCGCCGTTCATAATTTTTCACTTTGTAACAGTCCGTTAACGGGAGTCTCGACAATGTGAAAAACGCGCGGGCGCCATGTTGAACATTTGTCTTGCGCCGGCACAACCGGCACCCTATCTGCCGCCTGTCAGGGCGACTGATCCCTGAGTCTCAAACGGCAACAAGGACGACCAAGATGGCTGTATACAACACCACCCGCCCGCTCGCCGACGGCCGCCTTCTGGTGGGTCGTGTGGAGCGTCTGGTGACAACACTGACTGCGTGGAACAATGCCCGCATGACCCGCAACATGCTGGCAAAGCTGACCGACCGGGAACTGAGCGATATCGGCCTGGAACGGGGCGCGATCGACGACATCCGGGCCTGAACGGCCCGGCCACCTTCGAAAAACATGTAAACCCACCCCGCCACGCATGGCCGGAGTGGGTTTTTTTTCTGGCACTGTTTCTCGCCCTGCGGATGACGCGTTTTACAGCGGTGCCTTCAGCAACTCCCGCACATAGCCCGACATCCAGAGTGTCACCGGATCTGCCTGCATGACATAGGCCCCGACCTGTTCGATCTGGGTGCCCTGGTTCAGGCGCCCGACACGTTCCTGATAATCGGCTTCGCCGATCTGCGCGATCAGAATCGATTTGGCCACCAATGCGCTGGACACCACAAGAAACATCGGCCGCAGCAAGGACCGGCGCCCGACACGGCGGGTATAGCTGGACCGGCCAAGCGTACCGGCCGCTTCAAAGCCGCCGCCGCGCCGGTGAATACGCTCAATGCGGGTCAGCCGGCCGCGAAAATCCTGAATCTGAGGATCGAGCATAACAACGCCCCTTCAAAACACTCATCTACGCCCCCATGCGACGTTTGTAAGGTGAGAAAAAGGCACAATTATGGCAGGTTTAGCCGCTTTTCCTGAGACAAAGCGTCGTCCAGTCGCCGATCGCTTCGCGGGTGTGAACAATCAGCCCGTTTTCGGCATATGCGGCGACAACTTCTTCCGCCTGCTCGTTCAGAATTCCGGAAAGAATCGCATATCCGCCCGGCGCGATATACGCCCCCATGTCCGGCGCCAGCGCCACCAGCGGCCCTTTCAGGATATTGGCGAACACCAGATCGAACGGCGCCGCCGCGCTCAGATCCGGATGATCGAATCCGGCCGCCTCGACGCAGCGCACCCGCCCCTCCAGCCCGTTGCTGACGGCATTGGCCTGCGCCACCTCGACCGCGATCTGATCAATGTCCGAGGCCAGAACCGTCTCGGGCCAGATCTTCGCCGCGGCCATCGCCAGAACCGCCGTGCCGCAGCCGATATCGGCCACGTTATGCCCATGAAAGCCTTCCGCCGCCAGCCGGTCGAGCGCGCGCAGACAGCCCAGTGTCGTGCCATGATGGCCGGTGCCGAAGGCCATGGCCGCCTCGATCAACAGGGGCACCGCGCCTTCCGGCACCTTGTCGGCGTCATGGCTGCCATAGACGAAAAAGCGCCCCGCCTCGACCGGCGCAAGTTCGCGTTTGACCTTGGAAACCCAATCCACCTCGGGCAGTTCCGAAATCGCGAAATCCTGCGCGCCATGCATCGCCGCCAGCAGCGCCAGCCCCGCCCTGTCGGGCACTTCGGTGAAATAGCCGCCGACCTCCCACAGGCCGGACCCGTCCTCGATCTCGAACACGCCGACACCGGTAGGTTCTGGCTCCAGCCGCTCCATCGCCTCGCCCAGCGCCTCGGCGCTGTCTTTTCCCGGCAGGGTCGTCAGGGCGGTGAATGTCGGCATCGGGCGGCTCCGGTCTGTTGTTTCGCCCCTGCGCCTAGGCGTCCGCGCGGGTCTGGTCAAGCGCGCCGAGCGCCTGTGCCGTCAAAGTCTCGATGGGCAGGCGGGCGTCGAGGCGGATCACCGGGCATTCCAGCTCTTTCAGCCACAGGTCATGCACCCGGCGGCTGCGGCCCGTGAACTGCGGATCGTCATAGCTCATCGCCCAGTCCAGAAAGCTCTGGAACGCCCTGGATTGGGCGCCCCCCGGCTCGATCGCGCGGCCGTAGCGCCGGCGTTCGCGCGCGCGCAGCCGGGCCAGCCGAGCGCCGGACGGAAGCGACAGGAACACCACATGGGTCAGCCGCGGAATGATCGGATCGCCCCAGCCCGCGAAAGAGCCGGCCAGGATCCAGTCCGCCCGCGGCACGAACAGCGCATTCATCATCACCAGCCGCTCGGCGGCCGGGCGCTTGTCTCTGAATGGCGGGTCCGACGGGTACCAGTAGAAGTCATCGGTATCAAAGGCCTGCGTCGCCAGCGCCGTCGCCATGGCGCGGGCCAGCGTCGAGGTGCCAGAGCCGCTGGCGCCCATGATGTGAATCCGCTTGCCCATACGTCACAGGCCCCCGCGGCAGTCAGATATCAGGCAAAACATCCGGCGCGATCCTCGTGCGATCTTGCTGCCCAAGCTATAGCGCCTGCGCGAGCACACCGGCAACCCGTGATGATGCCGCAACGTCACGCAGATCCGGCGAACAACCCCGCAAATGCAAGGGAACGGCACCATGATGAAGCCCCTAGGCGCGGGCGGGCGCCGTCGGCCGTCAGGCCCCCGTCCCGATCGGACAGGTCACACCGGTACCGCCCAGCCCGCAATAGCCGCCGGGGTTCTTGGCCAGATATTGCTGGTGGTACCCCTCTGCGTAGAAGAAGGCCGGGGCGGGCAGGATTTCGGTGGTGATCGCGCCAAGCCCCGCCGCCGCCAGCCGCGGCGCGAACAGCGCCGCGCTGCGCTGCGCCGCCTCCAGCTGCGCGTCGGACGCCGCGTAGATACCGGAGCGGTATTGCGTGCCCATGTCATTGCCCTGGCGCATGCCCTGCGTCGGGTTGTGCCCTTCCCAGAAGATGCGCAGCAGATCGTCATAGCCGATCACGGCCGGATCATAGATGACGCGCACAACCTCGTTATGCCCGGTCTGGCCGGTGCAGACCTCTTCATAGGTCGGGTTGGGGGTGAAGCCGGCAGCATAGCCAGCCATCGTCAGATAGACACCGTCGAGCTTCCAGAACATCCGTTCGACGCCCCAGAAACAGCCCATGCCGAACATCGCCTCTTCCATCCCCTCCGGCACCGGCGCCTTCAGCGGGCGGCCGTTGACGAAATGGGTATCGGCGGTGGGGATCGGCGTGGGCCGGCCCGGCAGGGCATCTTGCGGGGCGACCATCTGGGTCTTGTTGCGGGCAAAGGCGAACATCGGTTCCTCCGTTTCCGGTAATCTTAACAGAATATAGAGGACGACACGGAAAAACCTACTCTGCCGGGGCAGGAAGGAGCCGCGCGAAGATGGTTTCATTGCCCGGTTCCGGGTGGCGCGGGATCATAAGCGCCAGCAACAGCGATGCCATGGCCATCCCGGCGGCCAGCGCGAACACGCCGCCCGGCGCCGTCACCCACAGATAGCCGAGCGCGGCGGGCAGGAACACGGCGGCGATATGGTTGATGGTAAAGGCCACGGCGGCGGTCGGCGCGATATCACCGGGGTCTGCGATCTTCTGGAAATAGGTCTTCAGCGCGAAGGCCAGCGCGAAAAACAGATGGTCGATCACGTAAAGCGTGGCCGCCAGCATCACACCCCAGCCGAAATAATAGATCCCGCCATAGGCCAGGAAAACGCAGATCAGGCCGGAATATTCGAACATCAGCGCCCGACGCTCGCCCCAGCGGGCCACGGCGCGGCCCATCAGCGGCGCGAAGATCATGTTGGCCAAGAAGTTGATCAGGAACAGCGCCGTCACCTCGTGCACCTCGAACCCGAAACGTTCGACCATCATGAAGGCCGCGAATACCACAAAGATCTGCCGCCGCGCGCCCGACATGAACTGCAACGCGTAATACAGCCAGTAGCGGCGGCGCAGGATGAACTTCTTCACCTGCGGATGCGGCGATTCAAACTGCGGATAGGCCAGAATGCAAAACGCCACCACCGCCAGCGTGAACCCGCCCGACACCATGTAAACGAAGTTGTAGGACAGATCGAACGCCTTCCACCCCACCACCAGCAGCCCGTAAGCCACCAGCGACGCGCCCGAGCCCACCGCCACCAGCCAGCCCAGCACCTGTGGCGCGCGGGCGCGGTCTATCCATTGCAGCTGCAATGACTGGTTGACGGTCTCGTAATAGTGAAAGCCGATCGAGCTGAGCATGGTGATGGTCAGAATGCCGCCCAGCGAAGGGAACCACGCGGTCACCGCCGTCGCCGCGCCCAGCAGGCCCAGCGCCACCAGCCCCAGCACCTGTTCGCGGATGAAGATGATCAGCGCGATCACCCCCACCGCCAGAAAGCCGGGAATTTCCCGCACCGTATGCAGCCAGCCGATCTCGACCCCGGTGAAATCCGCCACCTCGATCACGAAGTTGTTCAACAGCGCCGACCAAGTGGCAAAGGCCACCGGCATCGCCATGGCCATCAGCACGAGCAGCACAACGGGCTGCCGCCAGCGCGGCAGGTCATGCGCCTGTGCAAGGGGAACGATCCGGGCCATGCCATCCCGATATTCCCTTCGCGCGGGCTTGGCGAGCGTAAAATGCCGCCCGGCCCCCGATTGGCCAACGCCCCCCCCTGATCTGGATCAAGGCAAAAAACCCCGTTGAAGGCAAAACTCCGCAAACCCGATGTGCAGGGGAGGGTGCGCGATGGATGTTCTGAGTGTGGTCGAATGGGTCGGAGAGGCCCGCGCGGCGGCGATTTTCGGGCTGATCACCGGCATTGTCTTCGGTGTGGCGGCGCAACGCTCCTCTTTCTGCCTGCGCGCGGCGACCGTGGAATTCGCGCGCGGCCAGCTTGGGCCCCGGGTTTCTGTCTGGCTGCTGACATTCTCCACCGCCGTGGTCTGGGTGCAGGGCGCGCAGATGCTGGGCCTGATGCGGGCCGAAGAAGCGCGGATGATGGCGGTGACCGGCTCCTGGTCGGGCGCGGTGATCGGCGGGCTGGTGTTCGGGGTCGGCATGGTGCTGGCGCGGGGCTGTTCGGGGCGGCTTCTGGTGCTGGCGGCCACGGGCAACCTGCGCGCCGTGATTTCTGGGCTGATCTTCGCCGTCGTCGCTCAGATGAGCCTGCACGGCTGGATGGCGCCCCTGCGCAACTGGCTGGCGGGGCTCTGGATCACGCCGGGCGGGCGCAACGTCAACCTGCTGGAGGCGACGGGCGTGCCCGCAGGCAGCGGGCTGGCGCTGGGTCTGGCGCTGGCGCTGGTGGCGCTGTGGTTTTCGCACCGCAACCGGATCGGCGCACGCACCCTGATCTTCGCCTCGGGCGTGGGCTTTGCGGTGGCGGTGGGCTGGGTGCTGACCTTCGGGCTGGCACAGGTCAGCTTTGATCCGGTTCAGGTCGAAAGCGCCACGTTCACCGGCCCTTCGGCCAATACGCTGATGTTCTTTCTGGTCAGCGACCCGGTGCTGGAGTTCGACATCGGGCTGGTGCCCGGCGTCTTCATCGGCGCCTTCCTCGCCGCCGCGCTGGCGGGCGAGCTTCGGTTCCAGGGCTTTCAGGATGCCGACAACATGAAACGCGCGATGACGGGCGCGGCGCTGATGGGCTTTGGCGGGATGCTGGCGGGCGGCTGCGCCATCGGCGCGGGCGTCACCGGCGGGTCGATCTTCGCGGGCACCGCTTGGCTGGCGCTGTTTTGCATGTGGGTGGGCGCGATCGTCACCGATTTCGTGATCGATCAGCCCGGCCTGCGCGCCGCGGCCTGACAAATGCGTGAGCGGCCGGGATTATTCCCGCCGCGCCTGCGTCATTCATGGCAGGTGTCCCGCAACGGGGCGCCCGAACAGACCCTTATACCGGAGCCTGACCATGAAACCGACCCTTCCTGCCCTTGCCGCCGCCCTGGCGCTGTCGGCCACCGCGGCCTTCTCTGCCGTTGCCATCCAGACCGGCGACACCGCCACCGGCAAGGTGCTGACCGATGGCGCGGGGCTGAGCCTCTATACCTTCGACAATGACACGCCCGCCGTGTCGGCCTGCTATGACGCCTGCGCCACTAACTGGCCGCCGCTCGAGGCGAAATCCAACGCCCGCCCGCAGGGCGAGTTCGGCATCATCCTGCGCGCCGACGGCACCCGGCAGTGGAGCTTTCGCGGCCAGCCGCTCTACCTGTGGATCAATGACAAGGCCCCCGGCGACATCAGCGGCGATGGCGTCAAGGGCGTGTGGCATCTGGCCAGACCCTGAGCCCGCGCCATGACCCTTCTGGATGAGATCGAGGCCGCCATCCCCGCCCTGCGCCGCTATGCGCACGGGCTGATCGGCGACCGCGACGCGGCCGACGATCTTGTCCAGGATTGTCTGGAACGGGCCGTCGCCAAACGCCATCACTGGCGCCGCGACGGCCCCGCCCGGGCGTGGATGTTCCGCATCCTGCTGAACTGCCACCGCGACAACCTGCGCCGCCGCCCCCGCCATCTGACGGCGGTCGAGGATCTGGCCGTCGAGCCCGCCCTCCCCGGCGATCAGGAGGCGCATCTGGCCCTGACCGAGGTGCAGGCCGCCATCGCCGCCCTGCCCCACGACCAGCGCGAGGCGTTGCTGCTGGTCGCGCTTGATGGCATGAGCTTTGACGAAGCCGCCGCCACGCTCGGCATCCCCAAGGGCACGCTGATGTCGCGCCTTGGCCGCGCGCGGGAAAAACTGCGCGTCCAGACAGGGCGCGAACGCCCCGCGCGCCCGACACCGAAAAGGCAGACCCCATGACCCAGATCCCCGAAGACCGGCTTCTGGCCTATTTCGAAGGCGCGCTTGGCGCCGAAGACGCCCGGGCGCTGGCCGAACGCCTGCCCGACGAGCCGCAGGCGCGGGCCTTGCTGGAGGTCTGGGCGCGCCAGAACGCCGCCATCACCGCGCTCTACGCCCCGGTGGCCGAAGAGCCGGTGCCGGAACGTCTTCTGGCCGTCACCCGCCGTCGCCCGCCCACCATTGCAACACCGGCGCCGCTGCTGCGCATCGCCGCGATGCTGGGCCTGCTGGCGCTTGGCGGCGCGGGCGGCTGGCTGGCCGCCGACCTGCGCCCCGACGCGCCGCGCGCGCTGGCCGAGGCCGCCATCGCCGCGCATGAAACCTATGTGGTCGAGGTGATCCACCCGGTGGAGGTCGAGGCGACGCAGGCCGCGCATCTGACAGGCTGGATCTCCAACCGGCTGGGCCACAGCATCGCGCCGCCCGATTTCGCGGCCCTCGGCTTTCGCCTGATGGGCGGGCGGGTGCTGCCCGGCGATACCGGCGCGGCGGCGCTGTTCATGTATGAGGATGATCTGGGCCGCCGGGTCACACTTTATGTCGCGCCCGAAACCGGCGGCGCGCAGACCGCATTCCAGTTCGCCGAACAGGGCGATATGCAAAGCTTCTACTGGATGGACGGCACCCTGAACTACGCGGTGGTCGGCGACATACCGCGCGACGCGTTGCGCCGGATCGCGCTGGCCGCCTATGATCAACTGATCTGAACCGCTTTTCCGCCCGGACAGGCGTGATCGCAGGTGCCCGCCAAGAGCAACCGTTCAGTAAAAGCTCTGCGGGTCGATATCGATCTGCAGCCGCAGATTAGCCGGCAGCTTCACCTGCGCCACCCAGAGCTTCAGCGCCGCCTGCAACGGCGCGCTCTTGTCCGCCTTCACCAGCAGCCGCACCCGGTGCCGCCCGCGGATCCGTGCGATCGGCGCGGGCGCCGGGCCAAAGACCTGCGCCCCGATCCGGCGCAGCGGCGCATCCTGCCGCGCCAGCGCCGCGCCCAGATCGAACGCCTCCTGCGCATCGGGGCCGCTCAGCACGATCCCGGCCATACGGCCATAGGGTGGCACCCCCGCCGCCCGCCGCTCGGCCGCCTCGGCCTGCCAGAACCCTTCCTCATCGCCCGACAGAATGGCACGGATCACCGGGTGTTCCGGCTGAAAGCTCTGCAACAGCGCCAGGCCGGGCTTCTCCGCCCGGCCCGCCCGGCCCGATACCTGCCGCATCAGTTGAAACGTCCGCTCTGCCGCGCGCAGGTCCGACCCCTGCAGCCCCAGATCGGCGTCGATCACCCCCACAAGCGTCAGCAGTGGAAAATTATGCCCCTTGGCCACCAGCTGGGTGCCGATGATGATATCAGCCGCACCCGCCGCAATCGCCTCTATCTGCTCCTTCAGCGCCCGCGCCGAGGCATAGAGATCGGATGAAAGCACCGCCACCCGCGCCTGCGGAAACAGCGCCGCCACCTCTTCGGCCATCCGCTCCACCCCCGGCCCCACGGGCGCCAGCCGGTCCTCGGCCCCGCAGGACGGGCAGGCCCGCGGGATCGGCTTGGTTTCTCCGCATTGATGGCAGACAAGGCGTTTCTGAAACCGGTGCTCGACCATCCGCGCATCGCAATGATCGCAGCCGATCTGATGGCCGCAGGCCCGGCAGATCGTCACCGGAGCATAGCCGCGCCGGTTCAGAAACAGCAGCGCCTGCTCGCCCGCCGCCATACGCGCCGTGACCTCGCGCTGTAGCGTCGGAGAAATCCAGCGGTTCCCCGGCAGGTCTTCCTCGCGCATGTCGATCGCGCGCATCTCGGGCAGCACGGCGGCCCCGAAACGGGATGTCAGATCCAGCCGCCGGTATTTGCCCGCCTCGACATTGGCCCAGCTTTCCAGCGACGGCGTGGCCGAGGCCAGCACCACCTGCGCCGAACAAAGCGAGGCACGCAGCACCGCCATGTCCCGCGCATTGTAAAGCGCGCCATCCTCTTGCTTGTAAGACGTGTCATGCTCTTCATCGACCACGATCAGCCCCAGATCGCGGAACGGCAGAAACAGCGCCGACCGCGCGCCGACGATCAGCTGCGCGCCGCCCTGCCCGGCCATCTTCCAGCAGCGCCGCCGCTCTGTCATCGTCACGCCCGAATGCCACTCGGAGGGCTTGGCGCCGAACCGCGCCTCCACCCGGGTCAGAAACCCCGCCGTCAGCGCGATCTCGGGCAAAAGCACCAGCGCCTGCCGCCCCTGCGCCAGACATTCGGCCACCGCCTCGAGGTAAACCTCGGTCTTGCCCGATCCCGTGACACCCTTCAGCAGCGTCGCGCCATAGCAGCCGCTCGCCGCGCCCGCGCGCAGCGCCGCCGCCGCCGCCGCCTGATCGCCGGTCAGCGCATGGCCCGCCATCGCGGGGTCCAGCCGCGGATAGGGCATGTCGCGCGGCGTGTCTTCCTCTGACACCACGCCCTGCTTGACCAGCCCCTTGATAACGGACGTCGAAACCCCCGCCATCCCCGACAGCTCGCTCAGGGTGAAGGCCAGCCCGCCATATTCCTCCAGCACCGCCAGCACCCGGCCGCGCGCCTCCGTCTCGCGGTCCGGCCGGCCCTGCCCCAGGCGAAACACCTTGCGCATCGACACAGCCCCGCCCAGCCCCGGCGCCCGCGTCGCCAACCGCAGCATCGCCGGCATCGGCGTCAGCGTGTATTCGGCCGCGCGGGTCAGAAACGCCCGCATCTCCGCGCGCATCGGCGCGGCGTCCAGCACCCGGTTCACCGGGCGCACCTTGCCCAGATCATAGCCGCCCTCGCCCGGCCCCCAGACCACGCCCAGCACCTTGCGCGGGCCCAGCGGCACCTCGACAAAGGCGCCAAGATGGCATCCGCCCTCGGGCGCGCGGTAATCCAGCGTCCGGTCCAGCGGCTGCGTGGTCAGCACCGCCACCAGCGCACCTTCGTCGTAGAATTCGGGCAGATCCATGTCAGAGCATTCCGTCCGGGGCTTTCCGCCACGCGGGGCTTGGGGTATCAGAGGCGCGAACAGGCTTATCAAACCGCAGGACGGATACCATGAAATTCTTTGTCGACACCGCCGACGTGGCCGCCATTGCCGAACTCAACGATCTGGGCATGGTCGACGGGGTCACCACCAACCCCTCGATCATCCTGAAATCCGGCCGTGACATCCTCGAAGTCACCAGGGAGATCTGCGATCTGGTCGAGGGCCCGGTGTCGGCCGAGGTGGTCGCCACCGATGCCGACGACATGATCGCCGAGGGCCGCAAGCTGGCCCAGATCGCCGAAAACATCTGCATCAAGGTGCCGCTCACTTGGGACGGGCTGAAAGCCTGCAAGGTGCTGTCGGACGAAGGCAACAAGCTGAACGTCACGCTGTGCTTCTCGGCCAACCAGGCGCTGCTGGCGGCCAAGGCGGGCGCGACATTCATCTCGCCGTTTATCGGGCGTCTGGATGACATCAACCTCGATGGAATGGATCTGATCGCCGATATCCGCACGATCTATGACAATTACAACTTCGGAACCGAAATTCTGGCCGCCTCGATCCGCTCGGTCAACCACATGAAGGACGCGGCCCTGATCGGTGCCGACGTGGCCACCGCCCCGCCCGCCGTGATCAAGGCCATGGCCCATCACGTGCTCACCGACAAGGGACTGGACGCCTTCCTGAAAGATTGGGCAAAAACGGGGCAGAAAATCCTCTGACTTTCATGTAAGGTCATGAAAAAAGACGAGAGCGAGGCGACTGGATGAGCGGCACAGCCCTGACCGAAACCAAACTGCGCGAGCAGATCATCGCGGACCCGGATGTGATCCTCGAAGATCAGGACGTGCTGCACGCCCTGATCGCGGCCAATGAAAAAAGCCTCGGCGGGAACATCATCGATCTGCGCGGCATCGCGATGGAACGGCTCGAGGCCCGGCTGGAACGGCTGGAAGACACCCACCGCTCGGTCATCGCGGCGGCCTATGAAAATCTCGCGGGCACCAATCAGGTGCACCGCGCGCTTCTCAAGCTGCTCGATCCGGCCGATTTCGAAAGCTTCCTGCGCAATCTGGGCGATGACGTCGCCACGATCCTGCGGGTCGATTGCATCCGGCTGGTGCTGGAAACCCGGCAGGCGGGCACCGATCCGGCGGTTCAGCGGCTCGGCGGCGTGCTGACCGTGGTCGAACCGGGCTTCATCAACCGCTACCTGACCATGGGCCGCAACGCCCCCGCGCGCAACGTGACCCTGCGCCAGGTCGAACCCAAAAGCGATCGTGTCTATGGCGACATGGCCGACTGGATCCGGTCAGAGGCGCTGCTGAAACTCGATTTCGGCCCCGGCCGCCTGCCTGGCCTTCTGGTGATGGGCGCCGAAGATCCGCATCAGTTCACCCCCAATCAGGGCACCGATCTTCTGGCCTTCTTCGCGGGCGTCTTCGAAAGAACGATGCGCCGCTGGCTGTCGTGAGCCTGTCGATCTCTCCGGCGGCCCGCGATGCGCTGCAAAGCTGGCTGGAGCATGAAAAGGCGCTGAACGGCGCCGCATCCAACACCCTGAAAGCCTACCGCATCGATGTGCTCGGCTTTCTCGCCTTCCTCTCCGGCCATTTCGGCGCCTCTACCGGGCTGGCGCCGCTGGCCCGGCTGAGCGTCACCGACATGCGCGCCTGGATGGCGCATGAACGCGGGCGCGGGGTGGCCGCACGCTCGCTGGCGCGGTCGCTCTCGGCGGTCAAGAGCTTCTGCCGCTGGCTGGGAGAGCGTGAAGGGTTCGAACCCACCGCCGTGCTCTCCACCCGCGCGCCCAAATTCCAGAAGAAACTGCCGCGCCCGCTGGCCGAGGATGCCGCGCGCGCGATGATCGACACGGTCGAGCTTCAGGCGCAAAAAGGCTGGGTCGCCGCCCGTGACGCAGCGGTCCTGACCCTGCTCTACGGCTGCGGGCTGCGCATCTCCGAAGCGCTAGGCCTGACCGGCGCCGATGCGCCGCTGCCCGACGTGCTGCGCATTCGCGGCAAGGGCGGCAAAGAGCGGCTGGTGCCGGTCCTGCCCGCCGCGCGAGAGGCGGTGGACCGCTACACCGCGCTTTGCCCGCATGACCTGCCCGCCGATGCGCCGCTGTTTCGCGGCACCCGCGGCGGCCCGCTGAACCCGAGGCTGATCTCGGGCGTGATGGAGGCCGCGCGGATGCAACTCGGCCTGCCCGCCACCGCCACCCCCCACGCGATGCGCCACAGCTTCGCCACCCACCTGCTCGGCGCCGGCGGCGACCTGCGCGCGATACAAGAGCTGCTTGGCCATGCCTCGCTCTCCACCACCCAGGCCTATACGGCGGTCGATACCGCGCGCCTGATGGAGGTCTACGACAAGGCCCATCCCAAAGCATGACGCGGCGGGTGGCCCGCGCCCCTTTCATCTTTCCCCAAATATCCCCGCCGGAGGCACCGCCGCGCGCCCCGCGCGGCGCAAACAATACCGCCGCGCCGCAGGCGCGCCCGCCAGCCTACCCCAGCGCCATATCGCACCGCCGGCACACGCCCGCATGCTTGTGCGTCCCCACATCGGGCAGGATCTTCCAGCAGCGCTGACATTTCTCGCCATCGGCCTTTTCGAACACCACGCCCATGCCCTCGACCTCGGGCATCCGGAACGCCTCGTTCGGGCTGGGGTCGCCGGTCAGAACCACATCGGAGGTGATGCAGATATCGGCGAAATCCACCGATTTCAGCGCCTTGAGCACATCGGCATCCGCCACATGCACCACCGGCGCCGCCTCCAGCGAGGCGCCGATCACCTTGTCGCGCCGCTGTACCTCCAGCGCCGCCGTCACCACCCGGCGGGCCTGCCGGATACCGGCCCATTTCGCCGCCAGCGCGTCGTCTCGCCAGTCCGCCGGCGTGTCGGGGATATCGACCAGATGAACCGAACTGTCATCGCCCGGGAATCGCTCCAGCCAGACCTCTTCCATGGTGAACACCAGAACCGGCGCCAGCCAGGTGGTCAGCCGGTGGAACAGGATGTCCAGCACGGTGCGCGCGGCGCGCCGCTCAAGGCTGTCGGCGGCATCGCAATAAAGCGCGTCCTTGCGGATGTCGAAGTAGAACGCGCTCAGCTCCACCGTCGCAAAGGTAAACAACGCCTGGAACACACCCTGGAAATCATAGGCGCCATAGCCCGTGCGCACGCGTTCGTCCAGCTCGGCCAGCCGGTGCAGCACCCAGCGCTCCAGCTCGGGCATATCGCCCGGCGCCACCTGCTCGTCCGGCGAATATCCGGCCAGATTGCCCAGCAGGAAGCGCATCGTGTTGCGCAGCCGGCGATAGCTGTCGGCGACGCCTTTCAGGATTTCCGGCCCGATCCGCTGATCGGCGGTATAGTCGGTCTGCGCCACCCAAAGCCGCAGGATATCGGCGCCATATTGCTTGACCACCTCCTCGGGCACGATCGTGTTGCCGATGGATTTGGACATCTTGATGCCCTTCTCGTCCAGCGTGAACCCGTGGGTCAGCACCCCGCGATAGGGCGCGCGCCCCTTGGTGCCGCAGGCCTGCAGCATCGAGGAATGGAACCAGCCGCGGTGCTGGTCGGTACCTTCGAGATAGAGATCGGCAATACCGTCTTCCGCGCCGTCGGGACGGTCGCGCAGCACGAACGCATGGGTCGAACCGGAATCGAACCACACATCCAGAATGTCGGTCACCTGCTCATAGTCATCCGGGTTCACCGCATCGCCAAGGAACCGTTCCTTCGCGCCCGCCTTGTACCAGGCATCCGCGCCCTCGGCCTCGAACGCCACGGCGATGCGGGCGTTGACCGCCGGATCGCGCAGCAGGAAATCGGCATCCGTGGGCAAGGCGTCCTTCTTGACGAAACAGGTCAGCGGCACGCCCCAGGCGCGCTGGCGCGACAGCACCCAGTCTGGCCGGTTCTCGATCATCGAATAAAGCCGGTTGCGCCCGGTCTTCGGCGTCCACTCCACCAGCTTGTCGATGCTGGTCAGCGCGCGCTGCCGGATCGTGGTGCCATAGCGATCCTGCCCGTCGCCCACCTCGCGGTCGATGGCAGCGAACCATTGCGGCGTATTGCGATAGATGACCGGGGCCTTGGAGCGCCAGCTGTGCGGATAGGAATGCTTGATCTTGCCGCGCGCCAGCAGCCCGCCCACCTCGGCCAGCTTGTCGATCACCGCCTTGTTGGCGTCGCCCTCCTTGCCGTTGGGCTTGAGGATGCGCTTGCCGCCGAAGAACGGCAGATCGGCGCGGAAAGAACCATCGTCCATCACGTTATAGGTGATGACCTGCGGCAGCATGCCCAGATCGCGGTAAAGCTCGTATTCCTCCATCCCGTGGCTGGGGGCGCAATGGACGAATCCGGTGCCCTCCTCGTCAGTCACGAAATCCGCGGCGCGGAAGTCGCGCGGCTCGTCCCACTCGCCGTTCGAGCCTTCAGCGCCCGCCAGCGGGTGTACCAGCGACAGGCCCGCCAGTTCCCGGGCCGGCACGTCGCGGACGCGGGTCCACATCTCGTCCGACAGACGCGCGCGGGTAAAGACATCGGCGGCCAGCTTGTCGGCCAGGATGAACCTGTCTCCCGGCTTGGCCCAGCATTCCTCGGGCGTGTCGGTAACCTCGTAAAGCCCATAGGCATAGTCCGCGCCATAGACGACCGCCTTGTTGGACGGGATCGTCCAGGGCGTGGTGGTCCAGATCACGACGCTGGCGCCCACCAGGTCAGAGGTGTCGGCGTCCGTAGCGGTGTTGGACGGGCCAGAGGCCACGCGGAACTTCACCCAGATGGTGAAGCTTTCCTTGTCGTGATATTCGACCTCCGCCTCGGCCAGAGCGGTCTCCTCGACGGGCGACCACATCACCGGTTTCGAGCCCTGGTAGAGCGTGCCGTTCATCAGGAATTTCATGAACTCCTCGGCGATCACCGCCTCGGCGTGGAAATTCATCGTCAGATAAGGATCGGCCCAGTTGCCCGTCACACCCAGACGCTTGAATTCCTCGCGCTGGATATCCACCCAGCCCTCGGCGAACTTGCGGCATTCCTGGCGGAAATCCACGATCGGCACGTCATCCTTGTTGCGGCCCTTCTTGCGGTACTGCTCTTCGATCTTCCATTCGATCGGCAGACCATGGCAATCCCAGCCCGGCACATAACGCGCATCGCGGCCCATCATCTGCTGGCTGCGCACCACCATATCCTTCAGGATCTTGTTCAGCGCGTGGCCGATATGCAGATGCCCGTTCGCATAGGGCGGGCCGTCATGCAGGATGAATGGGGTGCGGCCCTGCTTTTCGCGCAGGCGGTCGTAAACCCCGATCTCGGCCCAGCGGGCCAGCCATTCCGGCTCGCGCTTGGGCAGTCCGGCGCGCATCGGGAAATCGGTTTCGGGCAGGTTCAGCGTGTCTTTATAGTCGGGCGTGTCGGCACACATGGGGCGTGCTCCTTCAAAGGGTCTTCGCGGATGTATGGAGGGGGCGGCGCGAGCGGTCAAACGCCTTGTCCCGGCAGCTCATGTTGTCAGAGCGCCGGGCCGGTAATTCGAATGATGATCGCCACGGGGTACATCATGCACCGGCTTATAGGCCGCCGCCGCCGGGCCGTAAAGACATCAGCCAGAGGCCGCCCGCTCTGCGCGGCTTGCGCGGCCCGTGCCGTGGGGCGGCAGGCATCTCTTGCGGGACGCGCGCGCAGGCGCGGCCCGCACCGCCGGATCACGCCCCGCCTTCACCGAACAGCCCGGTCAGCGCCCGTTTGACCAGCGCCGTCACCGAGGGGCGCTTCTTGCGCACGAAGGGCAGCGGGCGGCACACTTCCATCGCCGCCACACCCACGCGGGCGGTCAGCGCGCCGTTCACCACGCCCTCGCCAAACCGGCGCGACACTTTCGACAGCACCCCGCCCCCCGCGAAAGAGCCCAGCATGTCGTCGCCCACGGCCACCGCGCCGGTGGCCACCAGATGGGTCATCACCACCTGAGTCAGGCGCCAGCTTCCCAGCACACCGGCGCGGCCGCCGTAAATCTCGGCAATGCGCCGGATCATCCGCAAATTCGACGTCAGCGCGGCGATCAGATCGGCCAGCGCCAGCGGCACCAGCGCCGTCACTGCGGCCACCTGCCGCGCGGCGGCCTCGATCTCGCGCGCGGCGGCGGCATCGAGCGGGGCCAGCAGCTCCAGCTCGGCCAGCGCCAGAAGCCCGTCGGTATCCAGCATCTCGCCCTTGCGTTCGTCGAACCGCTGGCGCCCCCAGGCCAGATCCTCGCGCCCGTGGTACAGCTGCTCCAGCCGCCCGGTCACGACCCGCGCCGCCGCCAGATCATCGGCCACCAGCGCCGCCTCGGCCGCGTGGTGCAGGCTGTCGACCCGCCGCAGCCGGGCAAAGGCCGCGACCTCGCGCAGCGCCACCAGAACGCAGGCCACCAGCACCAGTACCACAAGCCCCAGCGCCACCGTGCCGACCACCGTGTTCCGCGACAAAAGCCCGGTGATGAAATCCCACGCCATGACAGAGGCGACAAAGCCGATCAGCGCCACCAGCGCCCCCCAGAAGAACCGGCCCAGCCGCGACCGGCGGCGCGCCGCCAGCACCGCCATGGTCTGCATCGCCTGGCCCGTCGGCATGTCGGGCGCCCCATCGGGCACCGGCGGCGCGGTGGCCGGGGTCTCGGCCCCGGCCTCTTCCAGTTCGATCAGCACCGGGCCTTGCTTTGCTGTCATGTCAGGCGATCTCCGATCAGAAACTCAGCGGCCTTGTCCAGCCGGATATGCGGCGGCCCCTCGCCCGGCTTCAGGGTCAGCCGGGCGGGCGCGAAACGCATGATCCGGTAATCCGCGTCCAGCCATGCCTCTTGTCCGCTGCGGGCGGCGGCCAGAATGCGGGCCGGATCCTCTGGCAATGCGCCGGGATAGAACGCCGCCTGCTTGCCGCTGTCCAGCAATGTGCCGCGCACGCAGTCCAGGGTTTCGCCCTCATGGGTCAGCGTCTCTTCCACCGTCGCCCGGTAGGCGGCGACGGACATCGCTGCCGTGCGCGCGCCCGCGAAATCGGCGCGGTCCTTGGCGTCGCGCAACAGCGCCTCCATGATCGCGGTCAGCCGCCCGTGCTGGCGGTGATGCAAATGGTCGGCCTTGGTCGCCGCGAACAGGATGCGCTCCACCCGCCGGCCATGCAGGATCTGGCTCAGCCAGGCGTTGCGCCCGGGCCGGAACGCCGAAAGGATCTCGCGCATCGCATAGCGCAGATCCTCCACCGCCTTCGGTCCGGCGTGGATCGCCCCCAGCGCATCGACCAGCACGATCTGCCGGTCGATCCTGGAAAAATGATCGCGGAAGAAGGGTTTGACCACTTCGCGCTTGTAGGCCTCGTAGCGGCGCTCCATCTCGCGCCAGAGCGAGCCGCGCGGGGTTTCGGCGGGCCGGGGCAGCGGCGCGAACGTCAGCACGGGCGAGCCCTCCAGCTCTCCGGGCAGCAGGAACCGGCCGGGCGTGCAATCGGAAAACCCCTGGGCCCGCGCAGCCTGCAGATAGGTGGTGAACACCTGCGCCAGCGTCTTGGCCACGGGTTCGTCCAGCCGTGCGGAGGCATCCGCGCCGCGCAACGCCGCGTGCAGCCCGTCGGCGAAATCGCGGCTCTTGGCGCGGGCCAGCGTTTCGGCAGACCAATCGGCATAGGACTTGTCCAGCAGCGCCAGATCCAGCAGCCATTCGCCGGGGTAATCGACAATATCCAGATGTACCGTGCGCGGCCCCGAGATCGCACCGATCAATCCGCCGGGCTGAACCCGGAACGACAGCCGCAGTTGCGCCACGGCGCGGGTGCTTTCGGGCCAGTGCGGGGTGTCGCCTGTCAGCGCGGCCAGATGGGTTTCATAATCGAAACGCGGCACCGTCACATCCGGCTGCGGCTGTAGATAGGCGCTCAGGATCGACCCGCTCGAGGCCGCCACAAGCTGCGGCATCCGCCCCCGATCCAGCAGGTTCGCCACCAGCGAGGTGATGAACACCGTCTTGCCCGCGCGGGACAGCCCGGTAACGCCCAACCGCACCACGGGCTCGAAGAATATGTCCGATACGGTGGCGCCGATACCTTCGACCCCGCGCGCCAGACCGTCTGCAATATCGCCTATGCCCACGCCTGCCCCTCATGTTATCCGCCCCAAGATAGGCGCGGCCATCGGGTTTCGCCAGCCAAGATCCGGCACGGCCGCGATTGCCAAGCCCGCTGTTGCGGGTTAACCGGAGCCATGCCCCGCTATGCACTGAAAATCGAATATGACGGCGCGCCCTTCGCAGGCTGGCAGCGTCAGGCCGATCAGCCCTCGGTGCAGGGCGCGGTCGAGGCGGCGCTGGCAAAGCTGGAGCGTGACGTGCCCTCCATCGCCGCCGCCGGGCGCACCGATGCCGGGGTGCATGCCCTTGGGCAGGTGGCGCATTGCGACATGGCCAAGGCCTGGGATCCGTTTCGCCTGTCCGAGGCGCTGAACCACCACCTGAAACCCGCGCCGGTGGCGATCCTGCAGGCGGTGGCGGTGAGCGATGAGTTTCACGCCCGGTTTTCGGCGCTCGAGCGGCAATACATGTTTCGTCTGGTCAGCCGCCGCGCCCCCGTGACGCATGACCGGGGCAAGGTCTGGCAGGTGCAGCACCCGCTGGCGCTGGAGCCGATGCAAAGGGCGGCGCACTACCTGCTGGGCCGGCATGATTTCACCACCTTCCGCGCGTCGATCTGCCAGGCGGCCTCGCCCGTCAAATCGCTGGACGAGCTGCGGATCGAGGCGATCGACATCCCCCATGGCCGCGAGTTCCGGTTCCACGTCCGCGCCCGCAGTTTCCTGCACAATCAGGTGCGCAGCTTCGTCGGCACGCTGGAACGTGTCGGCGCGGGCGCCTGGGCGCCGGAAGACGTGAAAGCCGCGCTCGACGCCAGAGACCGTACCGCCTGCGGCCCGGTCTGCCCGCCGCAGGGCCTGTATCTGGCGGCGGTGCGCTATCCGGTGGCCCCGTTCACGCCCTGAAACGTGTTCCCGGCGTCACCCTGCGGGCCAAAGCGCGGGAAACCGGTGGAAAACGCTTTGCGCGCCGCAATGCCGGTGCGACAACCTGCACAAAAGAGGCAGCAGAAGACCACCCGTTTTGACAGTCACCGAAGAATTGCCAACCGGCCGCCTGCTTGTGGTCGATCTGGACGGGACACTGATCCGTTCCGACATGCTGTATGAAACCTTCTGGTCGGCCTTCGCCTCTGACTGGACCGTGCCGTTTTCGGCAGCCGCAAGCCTGCTGAAAGGCCGCGCCGCGCTGAAACAGAAGATGAGCGATCTGGCGAAGGTCGATGTCACCGCCCTGCCCTATGACGATGCGGTGATCGACCGTATCCGCCGCTGGCGCGAGGGCGGCGGGCGCACGGTGCTCGTGACCGCTTCCAATCAGGATATCGCGCAGCAGATCGCCGCCCATCTGGGCCTGTTCGACGAGGTGCATGGCTCCGACAACACGCGCAACCTGAAAGGGCGGCACAAGGCGGCCTTTCTGACAGAGCGGTTCGGCGACGGCGGTTTCGACTATATGGGCGATTCCCCGGCCGATCTCGCGGTCTGGAAACACGCCGGCCGGGCGATCGCCGTCAACGCCTCCGCCCAGACCCGCGACAGGCTGCGGGCGATGGGCGGCGACGCGGAATTCATGCAGACCCGAGACACCGGCCCCGGCCCCTATTTCAAGGCGCTGCGGCCGCACCAGTGGCTCAAGAACCTGCTGATCTTCCTGCCGATGCTGATGGCGCATGACCTTTCGCTGATCACCGTGTCGAAATCTCTGATGGCCTTCGTGGTGTTCTGCATGATCGCCTCGGGCGTTTACGTGCTGAACGATCTGCTCGATCTGGCATCCGACCGCGCCCATCCGCGCAAGCGCAACCGGCCGCTGGCCTCCGGGAACATGCCGCTGTCGCATGGCACGCTGCTGGCGCCGCTGCTGTTGCTGCACGGCATGCTCAGCGCGATCATTCTGGGGCCGTCCTTCATCGTCGTGATGCTGGTCTATCTGGTGACCACCACCGCCTATTCGCTGTTTCTCAAGCGCCAGCTCGTGGTGGATATCTTCACGCTGGCCCTGCTTTACGCGGTGCGCATCCTCGCCGGCGGCGGGGCAACGGGCATTCCGCTGTCGATCTGGCTGCTCGCCTTTTCGATATTCTTCTTCTTCTCGCTCGCCGCCGTCAAACGGCAGGCAGAGCTGGTGGACGGCGCCGCCAACGGCAAGATCACGGCGCATGGGCGCGGCTACCGGGTGGATGACCTGCCGCTGGTCGCCAATATGGCGCTCGGCTCCGGCTATGTCTCGGTGCTGGTGATGGTGCTCTATCTGAATACCGGCATGGTGCAGAAGCTTTACCCCTCGCCCTCCTGGCTGTGGGGCATCTGCCTGGTGCTGCTCTACTGGATCAGCCGCACGGTCATGCTGACCCATCGCGGCCAGATGCATGACGATCCGGTGGTTTTCGCGGTGAAAGACCGGGGCAGCCAGTTCTGCTTTCTGTTGGTGCTGGGCTTTGCAACGGCGGGGGCGCTGCTATGAGCCTGCACGGGCTGATCCTGCGCTATGCCGCCTTCGCGGTGCTGGCGACGCTGGCCAATCTGGGCGCCCAGCGCGCGGTGCTTGGCCTGGCGGGCGGCGGCACCGGCTTTGCCCTGGCCGTGGCGGTGGGCACCGCCGCGGGGCTGGTGGTGAAATACCTGCTCGACAAACGCTGGATCTTCGCCGACCGCTCGACCGGGCTGAAGGCGCATGGCCGGAAATTCACGCTCTACACCGCGATGGGCCTGGTCACGACGATGATCTTCTGGGGCGCCGAAACCGCCTTCTGGCTGACCTGGAAAACCGACGCGATGCGCGAGGCGGGCGCGGTGCTGGGGCTGGCGGTCGGCTATGTGGTGAAATACAACCTCGACCGCCGCTTCGTTTTCGCCGATGTCGCGAGGGCGGCGGCATGATGCTGTCGGGCTGGGGCCGGTTTCCGCGGATCGACTGCCAGGTCACGCGCCCCCTGACCGAAGACGCGCTGCGCGCGCAGGTGGCCAAGGGTGGGCTGATCGCCCGTGGCAACGGCCGTGCCTATGGCGACAGCGCCCTGAGCCCCGGCAACACCGTGGATATGCGCGGCTTTCGCCATATGCTGGCCTTCGACGCGGCCACCGGCGTGCTGACCGTCGAGGCCGGGGTGCTGCTGGGCGATGTGATCTCCGCCTTCCTGCCGCGCGGCTGGTTCCCGCCGGTGACGCCCGGCACCAAGTTCGTGACCATCGGCGGCATGATCGCGGCGGATGTGCATGGCAAGAACCACCACAAGCATGGCTCCTTCGGTCAGTTCGTCGACTGGATCGACGTGATGGGCGCCGATGGCGCCGTCACCCGCTGTTCGCGCCACGAAAACCCCGAGCTTTTCGGATGGACGCTGGGCGGCATGGGCCTGACCGGGGTGATCCTGCGCGCCGCCTTTCGCCTGACCCGTGTCGAGACCGCATGGATCCGGCAAACCATGATCCCCGCGCCCGACCTCGACGCCGCGATGGCCGCGTTCGAGGCATCGGGCGACGCGACCTATTCGGTGGCCTGGATCGATTGCCTGCGCCTGGGTGATGGATTGGGCCGGTCGCTCGTCATGCTGGGCGAACATGCCACCTTCGCCGAGCTCAAACTGCCCGAAAAGCGTGACCCGCTGCTGGCGCCGAAAAGGCGGCGGCTGACAGTGCCGTTCGACCTGCCCGGTTTCCTGCTGAATGGCGCCACCCTGCGCGCCTTCAATGCGCTCTACTATAACCAGGGCGCACGCAACGCGGGCGAAAGCCTTGTGGACTGGGACAGTTACTTCTACCCGCTCGACGCCATCCTTGGCTGGAACCGCAGCTACGGGCGCAAGGGGTTCGCCCAGTTCCAATGCGCCCTGCCGCTGGCCAGCTCGCGGCAGGGGCTGCAGGCCCTGCTGAAGGCGATCGCGGCGGCCGGCATGGGCTCTTTCCTGGCCGTGCTGAAACGCTTCGGCCCGCAGGACAGCCGGTTTTCCTTCCCGATGGAAGGCTACACCCTGGCGCTGGATTTCCCGGTGAACCGGGGCACGCTGGCGCTGCTGGACCGGCTGGACAGGATCACGCTCGATCATGGCGGGCGGTTCTATCTGGCCAAGGACAGCCGGATGCGCGCCGAAACCCTGCGCGCGGCCGACCCCCGCGTCGCCGGTTTCCTCGAGATGCGCGGCGCGGATGCCCGCGCCGAAACCTTCACCTCTGCCCAATCGAAAAGGCTGACCCTATGAGCACCCCTGGCCCTGTCCTGATCCTTGGCGGGCGGTCCGATATCGGCCGCGCGGTCGCCCATGCCTTCGCCGCCAAAGGCCACCCGATCCAGCTTGCCGCGCGCGGTGCCGCAAGCCTCGAGACCAGCAGGAAAGACATGGAGCTGCGCCACGGCGTTTCGGTCACTCTGCATGAATTCGACGCGCTGGACATGGCCGGGCAGGCAGGGTTCATCGACGCGCTTCCGGCGCTGCCCGAGATCGTTGTCTGCGCCGTGGGCCTGCTGGGCGACCAATATGACGACGAGCGCGATTTCGACGCCGCCACCCGCGTGATGCGCAGCAATTTCGAGGCGCCCGCCAATATCCTTGGCCTGTTCGCCAACCGGTTCGAGACACGCGGCACCGGCACGCTGGTTGGCATCAGCTCTGTCGCGGGCGACCGGGGGCGCGCGTCGAACTATATCTACGGATCGGCCAAGGCGGGGTTCACCGCCTATCTGTCTGGGCTGCGCAACCGCCTGGCACGCAAGGGCATTCACGTGGTGACGGTCAAGCCCGGCTTTGTCGCCACCAGCATGACCGCCGGCATGGACCTGCCCGAAAAGCTGACCGCAGCGCCCGAGATGCTGGGCGAAAAGATCGTGCAAGCCGTAGAGCGGCGCCGGAACGTGATCTATGTGAAACCGGTCTGGGCGCTGGTGATGCTGATCATCCGCAATATCCCCGAGGCGGTATTCAAGAAAACCTCGATCTGAGCCGGGCCCACCATTCGCGCCACACAAGAAAACGAAACCGCCCGCGCAGGGGCTACCTGCGCGGGCGGATTTCCGAAGCGCTTGAAGCGCGGCTTCCTTATTCGGCGGCAACCATCTTGGCCGTCGCGGGCTTTTTGGAAACCTCGAACTCTTCGTGATACGAACGCTCGACGTTGACGTTCCAGACGTCATGCTCTTCGCCCAGCACGTTCCGCGCGGCCAGCATCGCCGACAGCATGGAATGGTCCTGGTTGTTGTAGCGGTGCAGGCCGTTCCGGCCCACCGTCTGGAAGTTTTCCAGCGTGCGCAGCCATGCCTCGATCGTGTCGAGCGCTTCCTTGTATTCGCCGTCATAGACCGGATAGGCCTTGGGCTGGCGGATGATGGCGGCGTCGATCACGTCGCTCGCCTTGGCAAGGGCCAGCTCTTCCAGCTCTTTCGAGGCAAGGGCGCGAAGCTCTTCGTCGCTCATGTTCCACAGCCCGTCGCCCTTCTGGCAGAAATACTCCATCCCGATCGAGGCGGTATCGGGGTTGGGCAGCATTTCCGGCGACCAGGCGCGGAAGTTCTGAATACGGCCGACCTTCACCTTCGGGCTATGGATGTAGATCCAGTTGTCCGGGAACGGATCGGCATGGTCCAGCACCAGGGTCACGATCAGGAAATCGCGGTATTTCAGGCGCTCGGCGGCGGCGATCACCTCGGGCGGCGGCGGCGGGTTGAAGGCGTGGATCAGATCCTTGATCGCCATCGAGTTGATGAAATGCTCCGCTTCCACGGTTTCCGTGGTGGCGGGCGCGCCATCGTCCGTCCAGTGCTTGACGTCGATCGAGGTGACGCGGTTCCCGTCAAGGTTCACGCCCACGACCTCGGACTGCATGACAACATCGCCACCTTTTTCGCGGACGTCGTCGCGAACCTTTTCCCACATCATGCCGGGGCCGAGGCGCGGGTACTGAAATTCCTCGATCAGGCTGGCCGTGTCATTGGCGCCCGACAGCGCGTTCCAGACCGCCTTGAACAGCGACAGGTTCTTGATCCGCTGCGCGGCCCAGTCGGCCCGGATTTCAGTGGGCGGGATGCCCCACACCTTTTCGGTGTAGCTGCGGAAGAAATGCATGTACAGCCGGCCGCCGAAGCGGTTGATGACCCATTCCTCGAAGCTTTGCTCGTCGCGGTAGGGGCGCACCTGCCACTTGATATAGCTGACGACGATCCGCGCCGCCTCATACGGGCCGATGTTGATCAGCGCGTTGAACAGCTTCAGCGGATAGTCGAAGAATTTCTCTTTGTAATAGATGCGGCTCTGGCGGGGCACGGTGATGAAATCATCCCCCATCACCTCGTGCCACATGTCCTCGACTTCCTGCACCTTGGTAAAGAACCGGTGCCCGCCGATGTCGAACCGATAGCCGTTGTGGCTTTCGGTTCGGGCGATGCCGCCAACCATGTCGGACGCTTCGAAAACGATCGGCCGATGGTCGCTGCTGCGTTTCTGAAGTTCATAGGCCGCAGTCAGACCAGCAGGTCCACCACCAATAACGACGACCGGGATATCACTATTTTCCATGACTACCGCTTACATTCCCCAAGAATTAACCCAATAACCCCACTCACGGCGATTTATAGCCGATTTCCCGAGTTCCACGAAAGCATCTTGGATAAGTATGACAACAAAACAAAATGCCGTCGCGACTTTGGAACCAATCCGTCAAATTAAACAATTTTGGCGCCAAGACCCGGCACCTCGGCATCATTGAAACCGGAAACGGATGAAAAATCTAGGGGTTCTACGATTCGACCGCGCGCGCGGATCGCGGAGAATGACGTCGGGGAAACGTCGGCAGTGCCGAAATCCGCCGCCGGGCCTCGCGGCACTGTGTCTTTACCACATCAACGCCACAGTTTTCTGGTTCTTCCTTAACCGGCGCGAAGCGTTATCGTAAGCCAAAGAAGGACGGGTTTTGAGGTTTTGAATGAGTAATTTACCAGACTTCCTGGTCATCGGCGCGGCGCGCGCAGGCACCACGGCGCTGTATTCCTATCTGTCCCAGCACCCCCAGGTCTTCATGCCGAAGACGAAAGAGCCGAATTTCTTCGCGTTCGAGGGTGAAACGCTGGCCTGCGAAGGGCCCGGCGCCGATTTCATCAACAATTCAGTAACCCGAATCGCCGACTATCACGCCCTTTTCGCCGCCGCGCGCCCCGGCACGATTCGTGGCGAGGCCTCGCCGCTCTACCTCTATGCGCCCGAGGCCCCCGCGCGGATTCGGAAACGCCTGCCGCAGGCCCGCATGATCGCGATTCTGCGCAACCCCGTGGAGCAGGCGTTTTCGCACTTCCTCTATGCCACCAAAGAGCGGATCGAGCCCGAGCCCGATTTCACCGCCGCCCTGATGCTCGAGGAAGAGCGGCTTGCCGCGGGCTGGCAGCCCCTGTTCGGCTATTCGCGCTTTCCGCGCTACGCCGAGCAGCTCGGCCGTTTCTTCGCGCTGTTCCCGCGCGAACAATTCCTGATCCGCAGCTACGAAGAGTTTCAGGCCGATCCCGCCTCGGTTCTGTCGGACATCTTCACCTTCATCGGCGCCGACCCCGGCTTTGCCCCCGACATGTCGCGCAAACCGAATGCCGGCGGGGTGCCCAAGAACACGCTGTTTCAGGATTTTCTGATGAAGCCGAACCCGGTGACCAAGGCCATCGGATATGTCGTGCCCAAGGAACGGCGGCTGCGCATCCGCGACAGGCTGGCCCGGTTGAACCTCAAGCGCGACGATACGATGCCCGACAAGGCCCGCGCCATCCTGCAGCAGCGGCTTGAGGGCGATATCCGCCAACTCGAAACCCTGCTCGGCCGGGATTTCAGCGCCTGGCTCGCCTGAGCCAGACGCCACGCATTAGTCAGATCTTGATCAGGCGGGCCCGGTCGATCGCGATACCGCGCCCGTCGAAGGCGTTGCGCGTGTCGAACACCCGCTTCGACGCGGCTGCGACAAGCCCGTAATCCACCGCCGTGTGATCCGTCGTCACGATGACGGCATCGTACCCTTCCAGCGTGCCGGCATCCAGCGGCACCGACAGGCGGTTGGCCAGATCCGGGTGGTCGCGCGTCAGCGGCATGACCGGGAAGAACGGGTCGTGATAATCGACGTCCGCCCCCATCTGCTCCAGCTTTTTCAGCAGGGCCAGCGCCGGGCTTTCGCGGGTGTCTTCCACGTCTTTCTTGTAGGCGATCCCCAGGATCAGGATCCGCGCCCCGTTCACATCCACCCCGTCATGGCGCGACAGGTCGGTGCGGATGCGGGTGGCCAGCGCCTCTGGCGCGCCTTCGTTGTTGAACCGGGCCAGATCGATGATCGGCGTCTCCGACCCTACATCGCGCGCCCGCCAGGACAGATAGACAGGTGACACCGGGATGCAGTCGCCGCCGATGCCGGGGCCGGGGTAGAAGGGCATGTAGCCGAACGGCTTGGTCGCCGCGGCCTTCACCACCTCCCACACATCCACGCCCATCGCATCCATCGCCACCTTCATCTCGTTGACCAGCGCGATGTTGACCGTGCGAAAGCTGTTTTCCGCAAGCTTCACCGCCTCGGCCGTTGCCGAAGAACTGACCGGAACCGCCTGGGTGACGATGGTGGAATAGAACATCTCGAGCAGATCGCGCGATTGCTTGTCGTCAGCGCCCACAACCTTCGGGATGGTCCGCGTGGTGTGCGAGGCGTTGCCCGGATCCTCGCGCTCGGGTGAGAAGCCAAGGAAGAAGTCGGAACCGGCGCGCAGCCCGCCCCGCTCCAGGATCGGCTGCAGCACATTCGCGGTCGCCCCCGGCCAAACGGTGCTTTCCAGCACCACGAGCTGCCCGGGGCGCAGCCAGTCGGCAATCGTTTCGGCGGCGCTGATGACATATCTCATGTCTGGCTCACGCGCGGCGGTCAGCGGCGTGGGGACGCAGATCAGAATGATGTCGGCCCCGGCAATCGCCGACGCCTCGGACGTGGCGCGGAACTTTCCGCTTTTGACCGCGTCGTCGATACGATTTTCGGCGAAATAGGAAATCACCTGCTCGCCCGCGTTGATGCGCGCCACACGCTCGGCATTGATATCAAGGCCCGTGGTATCAAACCCGACCTCATGCACGGTCAGCGCCATCGGAAGCCCGACATAGCCCAGACCAACCGTCAGAACCCTGGCGTCCTTGCCCGCGATACCGTCCTTGAGCGTGGCGAAATGCGAAAAATTACTGCTCATCAATCGAACCTCACTGGAAATCACAACTGTCGAAATCGAATTAACACAGGACAAAGGGAATCAGCAGGGAGTTTTGCCCGCAGGGCTTATTGTACCCTTCCGCAGCGGCAATTGGTGGCTAATTCACCCCGTTTCGCGCAATTGCTCTTGAATTGCGGCCAATCCGTTTTGGAACGAAAATTCCGGAACATAGCCCAGCCGGGCCTCCGCGCGCCGGATCTCGATCGCGGGGCGCGCCGCGTAAAGCGCGAGCAGGGCACGATTCGGATAGACCGGCCCGCGGGCGGGTCGCAGCGCGCGGGCGCGGGTCATGAGCGCCTCGAACCGCCGCCGCCCGAGCATCCGGCGCAGCCGTGCGCTGACGCGGGCGGCCAGCGGCGGGGCGGTTTCAGAGGCGGTTTCAGGGCTGGGCGCTGGCGGCGGGCCAAGGCGGGCCTCAAGCTCCGCAAGCGGCTTCAGAACCACCTCGCCCTGCCCCAGCACGCCGGCATATCCGCGAAAAAACGCGTCCCAGCCGGGCTGATCGGCGCCGGTGATCAGAAACCGCTCGCGCCCCAGATCGGGCGCGGCACCGGCACGCAGGGCGGCCTGCACCACATCATCCACAAACACCGCCGGGCACTGGCCCACGGGATCGGGCAGAACAACCGGCCCTTGGCGCAGCGCGGCCATCGGCGCGTCTGTCCAAAGCGCGCTGCCGGGGCCGTAAACAATCGTCGGCTGCAGGATCGCGGCCTCGAACCCGGCCTCCATCAACCTGTTTTCCATGGCTATTTTCGCCTGCCGGTAGCCGCCACCGCCCGGCGCACCTATCGGCGCTTCCTCATCCAGCCGCCCGGCCGGCCAATCGTCATAGACCACCGCGGAACTGGCATGCACGATCCGGCCCGCGCCGGCCCGCGCCGCCGCTGCCAGCAGCGCGTCGAACGCGGCCAGGTTCTCGGCCCCGCCGACCCGCACATCATAGGCCAGGTTGAACACAATCTCCTGCCCCGTCAGCGCCGCATCAAGCGCCCGCCCCGGCACCAGCCCGGCCAGCACAACGCGCGCGCCCATCCGCTCCATCGTCTGCGCCTCGTGCCGGCTGCGCATCAGCGCGGTCACATCCGCGCCCGCCGCGCACAGCGCCCGCACCAGCCGCCGCCCGATGAACCCGCTGGCCCCGGTCACGGCCACCTTCCGTGCGGCCAGCGGCGCGCTCCATTCCTGCATCGACTGCGGCATGTGATCTCCTCTTCTGGCGGCGCCGGCACGATAGCCACATTCGGCCTGCCCGGAAACTCTTTCACAACAGGCCGGTAGTCCGCCATGTTGCAGCATGATATAAGCCGGAGCAGTATTTTGGTGCCAAGTTTTGCGTGCGAGGGAAGATGCATATTCTGATTACGGGCGGGGCCGGTTTCATCGGGTCCCATCTGGCCGAACGTCTTGTTTCCGGGGGTCACAGCGTCACCGCGCTTGACGATCTTTCGACCGGACGGCTGGAAAATCTGGCGGCGATCTCCGACAGCCCTGATTTTACCTTCGTCGAAGGCACCATCCTGGATCGCGACCTGGTGCAGACCCATGTGGATGCCGCCGACGTTGTCTTTCACCTGGCCGCCGCAGTCGGCGTGAAACTGATCATGGAAGAGCCCAGCCGCTCGATCCTGACCAATGTGGGCGGCACCGAAAACGTGCTGCACGCCGCGCTGAAGGACAAGAAACCGACCTTCGTCGCCTCGACCTCCGAAGTCTATGGCAAGGCCACCAAGTTTCCGTTCAGCGAAGATGACGACCTGACCATCGGCGCCACCAAGAACCTGCGCTGGTCCTATGCCTGCGCCAAGACGCTGGATGAGTTTCTGGCGCTGGCCTATGCCCGCGAAGCCGCGCTGCCCGTCGTGGTGCTGCGCTTCTTCAACACCACCGGCCCGCGCCAGACCGGGCGCTACGGCATGGTGCTGCCCAATTTCGTGCAGAACGCGCTGGCCGGCAAACCGCTGATGGTGCATGGCTCGGGCGAGCAATCGCGCTGTTTCGGCCATGTGTACGACGTGGTCGAGGCGCTGATGCGCCTGATGGCCACGCCCGAGGCTTTCGGCCAGGTCTACAACATCGGCACCGATCAGGAGGTGACGATCAGATCGCTGGCCGAACAGGTGATCGCCGCCACCGGCTCTGCCTCGGAAATCCAGCTCATTCCCTATTCGGACGTCTATCCCGAAGGGTTCGAGGATATGAACCGCCGCCTCCCCGATGTCTCGAAGCTGGAAAAGGCGGTGGGCTTTCGCCCGATGCGCACGCTGGCGCAGATCATTGACGATATCATCGCCGAAAAGCAGGCCACCGGCCTTAACTGAGCCCCCAGCAAGGATTTCCGCCGATGACGCCGCTTGCACGGATAGAAAAGCTGGTTCGCGATACCGCCACGGTTCTGCTGCCCGAAGACCTGCGCAAATGGGTGCGCAAACAACAACGCCTGTACAAGCTGCAATCGGTGCCGGTGGGCAAGGTCGATTTCGGCGGGCTGCGCCGCCTGTCGCCGATCAGCACCATCTTCGGGCAGGACCGTGATCTGCTGACGATCGAGCGCTACTATATCGAACAGTTCCTCGAGAAACACGCCGCCGACGTGAAAGGCCGCTGCCTGGAAATGGGCGACCCGGCCTATATCAACAAATTCGGCGGCGACAAGGTCACGCAGGCCGATGTGCTGAACTATGTCGAGGGCAACCCCCATGCCACCATCGTGGCCGATCTGACAGACGCGCCGCATATCCCCGACGATACGTTCGATTGCATCATCATCACCCAGACGCTTCAGATGATCTACGAGGTCGACAAGGCCATCGCCACCCTGCACCGCATCCTGAAGCCGGGCGGCGTGGTTCTGTGCACCTCGCACGGCATGACACGGGTCGCCCGGCGCGAAGGCGTGGATGACTGGGGCGAATACTGGCATTTCACCACCCAATCCAAGCGCCGCCTGTTCGGCGATGTGTTCGGGCGCGAAAAGACCGAGGTCTCGACCGTCGGCAACATCTTCACCTGCATCTGCAACCTGCACGGGCTGGGCGCGGGCGAGATCGACCAGGCAGAGCTGGATGTGCATGACCCCAACTACGAAATGCTGGTGCTGGTGCGCGCCGTAAAGCAGGTGTGACATGGGCGCGACGCGCGACTATCTGTGGCTGGGCGCCATCCTGCTGCTGGCGCTGGCGCTGCGGCTGTGGGGGCTGAACGCGCCGCTGTGGTATGATGAAATCCTGACAGTCGAAACCCACCTGCGCCTGCCCTGGGGGCAGATGATGCAGGGTTATTCGATGAACCACCACTATTTCTTCGATCTCCAGTCGAAGCTGGCGGTGGCGGCGTTCGGTGAGGCCATCTGGGCGATCCGCCTGCCCGCGCTTGTCTTCGGCCTCGGCGCCATCGCCGCCATCTGGTGGCTGGCCCGCGATATCGCGGGCGCCGCCGCGGCCCATCTGACCGGCCTGCTGCTGGCGATCTCCTATCACCACATCTGGTTTTCGCAAAACGCCCGCGGCTATACCGAGCTGGCGTTCTGGAGCGCGCTTGGCATGATCCTGTTCCTGCGCGGCATGAAAACCCCGGCGCGGGGCCTGTGGCTGGGCTATGCCGTGGTGCTGGCGGCGGCGGTATTCACCCATCTGACGGGCGCGTTCCTGTTCGCCGCGCAGGGGCTTGTCTGGCTGGCCGTCGTGCTGTGGGATGCGGCGCGCGGCAGGCTGGCCCGCCCGAAGCTGCTGCTGCCGCTGCTGGGCTACGGCCTCGGCGCGGCGCTGACCATCGCCCTCTATGCGCCCCTCCTGCCCAGCCTGCTGCAAACCGTCGGCGGCGTCGCGGGCACCTCTGCCGTGGATGTGATGCAGGAATACCAGAACCCGCTCTGGACGATCTACGAAGCCGTGCGCTCTGCCGTCGGCTCCGCCGGCCCCGTGATCGGGCTGGTGGCGCTTGGCATGATCGGGCTGGCCGTGCTGGGCGGGGGACAGACCCACCGCAGCGCCCCGCTGTTCGCACCGCTCGTGCTGCTGCATATCGTGCTGACCATGGCGCTGCTCTCGGCGCTTGGCATGCGCATCTGGCCGCGCTTCTTCTTTGCCGACATCGGTTTCCTGATGCTGCTGATCGTGCTGGGCGTGCGGGCGGTCTGCACGGGGCTGGGCGCGCTTTCCGTCCCGCGGCTTTCGGCGCAGCGGCTTTTCACCATCGCCGCCGCGCTGATGATCGTGGTCTCGGCCGGGCTGGCCGCCCGCAACTATAGCGCGCCGAAACAGAACCTCGCCGGCGCCTTCGATCTGGTCGAGGCCAGCCGCAAACCGGGCGAACAGGTCTATGTGGTCGGCGTGGTCGCGCCCGCCTTCACCGGACATTTCGGCGCAGACTGGGTGCCGCTGACCGGCAACGCCGACTATGCCGCCGCCATGGCGCAACCCGGCCCCGCGCTTGTGGTCATCGCCTTCCCCGCCCGCACCTTCCGTGCCTTCCCCGATCTGGATGCCGACAGCGAGGGCGCGCTGACCCTTCTGCACCGTTTCCCGGGCACGCTGGGCGATGGCGCGGTGCTGGTGTTCCGGCGCGGCTGACATGACCGATCTGATCATCGGTTCCGGCCCCTCGGGCATCGCCACCGCCACGGCCCTGCTGGCGCGGGGCCGCAGCGTGACGCTGCTGGACGGCGGCAAGCTGCCGGAGCCCGAGGCCATCGCCCGCCGCGACGCGCTGGCCGCCCGCGCGCCCGAAGACTGGTCACAGCCCGAGCGGGCCGCCTATCAGGCACCGCAATTCGCCGCGCCCGAGGGGCAGACCCGCCGCTATGGCTCCGACTTCGCGCAAGAGGCCGCCGCCGATACGCTGGCCGAAGGGTGCGACGGTTTTGCCCTGCGCGCCTCGCGTGCGGTGGGCGGGCTGTCGAACCTCTGGGGCGCCGCGGTGCTGCCCTACCGGCAGCACGATATCGCTGACTGGCCGGTCACGGCAGAGGAGCTTGCCCCGCATTACCGCGCCGTGGCCGGGTTCATGCCGATCGCCGGGCGTGAGGATGCGCTGGACAATCTGCTGCCCGGCTATCTGGCCCCGGGCGCCACCCAGATCCCGCCACCGCCGCAGGCAGAGGCGCTGTTGGCCCGGCTGGATGCGAAACGCGACAGGCTGCGCGCCATGGGGGTTCACACCGGCGCCGCGCGTCAGGCGGTCGAGGCGGGTTGCATCCGCTGCGGCATGTGCTTGCACGGCTGCCCCTGGGGCCATATCTATTCGGCGCGCAAGACCCTCGAGACGTTGAAAGCCCACCCCCGGTTCACCTATCGCCCCGGCGCGCTCGTGGCCGGGTTTTCGGAAACCGAAGACGGGGTGACACTGGCCCTTGCCGATGGCCGCACCGTGACCGGCACCCGGGTTTTCATCGGCGCCGGTGTGCTGGAAACCGCGCGGCTGATGCTGGCCTCTGCCCCCGGCACGCCGCGAGAGCTGATCCTGAAAGACAGCCAGCATGCCTTCCTGCCGCTGCTGCACCGCTGGCGCACAAAGCTGCGCCCGGACCGTCCGCCGCATCATACGCTGCCCCAGCTTTTTGCAGAAATCGAACATCCAGACGTGTCAGACAGGCTGGTTCACGCTCAGTTCTATACATGGAACGAACATTATGCCCGCGACCTGCTGCAAAACTACGGCGCCAGGCTTCCCGGCTCCGCGCCGCTGCTCATGGCAATGTCGCGCCGTCTGATCGTGGCACAGATGTTCCTGCATTCAGACCATTCCGCGCGCATCGGGCTCCGCCTTGCCGCAGATGGCCGCCTGAACGCGCGGGTCGAGGTCAACCCGGACACCGGGCGTGTTCTGGACGCCGCCAAAAGGAAACTGTCGCGCGCCATGGCGCAGGCCGGGCTGGTGGCACTCGGCTTTGCCGCGCGGCCCGGCGCGCCGGGATCGAGCTTTCATGTGGGCGGCACAGTGCCCATGGCCGCAACCCCCGCACCGGGCCAGTCCGACAGGCTGGGCCGCCCGCATGGCCTGCGCCGCGTTCACATCGTGGACGCCTCTGTCCTGCCGTCGATCCCGGCCACCACGATCACCTTCAGCGTCATGGCCAACGCCCATCGCATCGGGGCCGAAGCCCGATAGCTTTTCCCGCGGCGGGTAGCCCTGGATGCGGCGTTCAGCCCGACCACGTGCAATCGCAACAATTTTCTGAACATTTCGAAGGGAATCCTGTAGCTATATGAATAGTTCCCATTCCCGACCGTTAGAGCCATTTTATTTCCGTGGTGATTCCCATGTATCAGACCGCCCTCATTTCGCTATGGCGCTCTCCCCTTCCCTGTCGTGACAGATGCCCCCACCTTTCAGGGTTGCGCCTGAAGGTCGCCCTTCTGTTTATCGCGCTGAACCTGTGCCTGGGCTTTGCTGGCACCGCCGTGCGGGCCCATGTGTTCCAGAGCTCGGAAGCGATTGTCTTCTTCAACCGCGATGCCACGTCCTTTGCCTTACGGCTCAACCTCAATCTCGAAGCTATTCTGGCCGGGATCGACCCGGGCGTGACCGACACGTCCGACAGTCCGAATGCCAAGGAATACGACCGGTTGCGGCGGCTGCCGCCCGAGCAATTGCAGAAAGAGTTTAAGGCCTTCCTGCCGGAATTCATCGCGGGCCTCAGGATCGAGCTCGATGGCGAACCCGCCGAGGTGACGGTACAGACCGACACCTTCCGGGATGTGGGCGATCTGTCCGTTGCGCGGGCCTCTTCGGTCTTGCTGAACGGCGCGCTTCCCCCGGGCGCCAAGGTTTTCACCTTTGGATGGGACGGGGCCTTCGGCACTGTGGCACTGCGCACGATCAGCGCGCGCGCCCGAAGTTCGCACATCGAAATCATCGAAAACGGCGAGACAAGCACCCCGCTGGTCATCGACGATCTCAAGGCACGCTCCATGGTGGACATGATCACCGACTTCATGGTGATCGGCTTTCAGCATATCATTCCCAAGGGGCTGGATCACATTCTGTTCGTGCTTGGCATCTTTCTTCTGTCGATCAAGCTGCGCCCGATCCTGGCGCAGGTCACGGCCTTCACCCTTGCACATACGGTTACGCTGGGGCTTGGAACGCTCGGCCTCATCGACGTGCCCGCCCTGATCGTCGAGCCCCTGATCGCCGCCTCCATTGTCTATGTCGCGGTAGAGAATATCCTGCATGAGGTGCTCAGCCCCTGGCGCCCGGTTGTCGTGTTCATGTTCGGCCTGTTGCACGGGTTGGGTTTTGCCGGCGTCCTGAAACAATTCAACATCCCCGATGGTGAATTCGTCCCCGCCCTGCTCAGCTTCAACATCGGCGTCGAGATCGGCCAGCTGGCGGTCATCGCCGCGGGTTTCCTGCTGGTCGGCCTGTGGTTCGGGAACAAACCCTGGTACCGGCAGCGCGTGGTCATCCCCGGCTCGAGCGCGATCGCGGCGGTGGGCGCGTTCTGGTTCGTGCAGCGCGTCGCCTTCTGACCGGCGCCCTGATCAGGCCGCCGCGCCGTTTTCGAACGCGCCGCCCTCCAGCGCCTTGGCCAGCCGGGCGTCGCCCTTGCGATGCGCCGCGCGCGCCAGCGCCGCCCCGAAAGAGGCCAGCACCCGGTCTTCGCGCCACACCCGATCAAAGGCGCCGCGCGCGGCACGGGCCTGCGCGTCGCGATGCGCGGGGTCATCCTGCAGCCCGCGCATCGCGGCGATCAGCTCATCCTCGGTCTCGAACAGCACCCCGCCCTGCGCCGCCTCGACAATCTCGGGGAAGGGTCCCAGCCGCCGGGCAATCACCGGCGTGCCCAGCCGGAAGCTCTCGATCAGGATAATTCCGAAGGTCTCATAGCAAACCGACGGCACGATCAGGCCAAGTGCGCCCCGGTAATAGGCGGTCAACTCGTCCAGCGGCTTGCGGCCCAGGAACCTGATCCGGTCATTGCCCGCCGCCAGCCTTTTCAGCTCGTCCGCGTAATCGCCATCGCCCAGGATCAGCAGATCGGCATCGGGATATCTGTCCATCGCCGGGAACACATCCTGTAGCCCCTTGATCTTTTCCAGCCGCCCGACGAACAGGAAATAGGGCCGGTCATGCGTGGCCGCGGGCGGTGCGCTGTCAAGATCGAGATCGGGCAGGAAATAGGGCAGCACCTCCATCTCCTGGCGCAGGCCGAATTCGCGGTGCTTGTCGCGGCTGAATTCGCTTTTGGCGATCAGCAGGTCGATATTGTCCAGCATCCGGTCGAGATAGCCGGTCGCGCGCCAAAGCTGCGGCGGGCGCCGATAGCTCAGCACGCAGCGCAGGCATTCGCGCTTGTCGCACAGCTCTTTGTTATAGCGCCAAAGCACATGGGTCGGGCAGACCAGCCAATGCTCATGCGCCTCGAACACCTTCAGCCCGTCTCCGATGTCCAGCAGGCCAGGCCCGCCGACAAGCGAGGCGTTGTTGTACCAGACGATATCGAAATCGCCCTCCTGCACGATCTGGCGGATACGCCTGCCATGCGCCACCGGGCGGCCGAGCTGTTGTGTCAGAAGGTTCGACAGAACGCCGGTCCGGCTGCTCAGCGGAATCGCGGTGACGCCATCCTCTTCGGGCAGCGCCGCCGGCGGTTTTCCCCCGAGCGAGAAATAGGAATCCGAGTCGTAAACCACCGTCACCTCATGGCCCCGCGCCACCAACGCCCGCGCCATGCGCTGCACCCCGACCGCATCGCCCCCGAATGAATGCGGCGGATAGAAGGTGGTGAACATCAAGATACGAAGTGAAACCATTGCAAATATGAACTCATCCAACGCCGACGACCGAAACTAGCCTTTTTTTGCGGAATTTTCGCGCGGATTTCCAACATAGGTTTTCAACAGCGCCACCCGGTCGGGCATAAGTAGAAAAGTGAGGCCGGCAAACAACAGAACCCCGGTGACAAACCCCGCCGCAAGCGGGATCGCCGGGGCAAAACCCTCCGTGGCACGGGCCACCGCCAGAACGCCCGCCGCCATCACCAGCGCCGCGAAAGCCGGGCGCAGATGGCATGACACCAGATCCCGAACCCGCAGCCCCCCGATCGACGCCACCACCCGAAACCGGAAAATCCAGAGCAGATAGCGCGGCACCACAAAGGCCGCCGCCACCGCGACGAGCCCCCAGCGCGTGGCGACCCAGATCAGCGCCGCGCCCAGGATGACTTCGGCCCAGGCCAGCACGGTGATCGCCCCGGCCCGGCCCGCCGCCAGGCAAAAAGATTGCTGCACCTTCTCGATGCAGAAATACAGCCCCACAAGCGCCAGCACCGAAAGCGCCGGTGCCGCCGGCACCCATTTCGCGCCGAAGAACAGATGCAGCACCGGTTCGGCCAGCACCGCCAGCCCGGCAAAGGCAGGGAACGCGGCCAGCCCCGACAGGCGCGAAATATCGATCAGCAGATCCGCCGCCCGCGCCCCTTGCCGCGTCATCGCCGCGAAGGCGGGCTGGGCCGCCATGCGCAGCGGCGTGACGATCAGGAAAGACGCGATTTCCACCAGCCGCCAGGCGATCGAGAAGAGGCCGAGCGCGGCGGGGCCGAGCGTGGCGCCGATGATCACCGAAGGCGATTGCGCCAGTGCCAGCTCGGCCGCGCGCAGGCCCAGAACCTGCCCGCCAAAGCCGATCACCTCGCGCAGATGGCGCTGCGAGGTTGACAGCCCCGGCCGCCAGCGCACCGCGCCCCAGGCCATCAGGATATTGGTGGCCACCTGGGCCAGCCTCTGCCCGGCCAGGCTCCACACGCCAAAGCCGGCGGCAGCCATGCCGATGCCCACCACCCCACCGACGAAGACACCGGAAATCGCCCGCAGCGAGAGGGTCTTGAACTGCAACTCGCGGCGCAACAGCGCCACCGGCACCGCCGTCAGCGCGATCATCACGACGGTGGGCGACAGCGCGGCGATCAGCCCGCGCACCTGCCCGGCGCCATAGAACGCCGCGATCGGCCCCGCGAAGATCAGCAAAAGCGCCGCCAGAACCCCGCCCAGCCCGGCCAGAGACCAGAACACCGCGTTGAAATGCGCATCCTCGGGATCGGGGGTGGCGATCAGGAATTCCGAAAGTGTTTCGCGCACCAGAAATTCCGACAGGATGACAAAGGCCGTGGCCATCGCCAGAAGTCCGAACGCCTCTGCCCCCAGCAGCCGGGCCAGCACCACGAAGACAATGAAATTGATCGCCTGCTCCAGCCAGTTGCCAGCGGCCATCCAGGCCACACCCTTGCTGAATTGTCGTGTGATGGACATCGGGCCGTTCCACAATTTCAAACGTCGGTCCGGCAGCACCGGTATCGTGGCGGCCTTGCGACAGATGCCAGTTTTGGCGCCCCCTGTCGAGTGTTCCGGCTGGCGTTACGTCAACCTGCTGTCCTATCGTGGCGGTGATCCCGGGGGCGTTTTCCCCCGGCCAGATGGCGGACCAGACCAGTATGCGCGTTATGCAGATCTGCACGAATTTCCTTCCCGGAGGCATCCAGAGGCATGTGCTGGACCTGACGCAGGATCTTCGCGGGCGCGGGCACAAGATCGTTCTGGCCGGCGATCAGGGCGACTGGAGCGCGGATGGCGCCGATCCCGATTTCGTGCCGGTCGCGCTGAACAATGTCGCGGGCGTCGGTGGATCGCTTTACCGGCGCGTCAGCGCGCTGCCCGCCTGTGCCCTCACCGTTCGCAAAGCGATCAGGGCGCATGGGATCGACTTGATCCACGCCCATGAAACCGCCCCGGCCATCGTGGCGCGGCTGGCCACCATCGGCATGGACATCCCCATCGCGATGACCTTCCACGGCGCGGCCCCCGCGCGCGAGGCCGGCGTGGCCCGTACCGCGCGGCTCTGTGCCGATCTGACGATCTCACCCAGCCGCACCGCGCTGGACGCGCTGATCGCCCATGGCCTGCCGCGCGCAAAGGCGCGCACGATCGGCCTGGGCATACACCCGCTGCCCGACGTTCCAGCGGCGGCGGCGCAGGCGCTGCGCGAGCGGATCATGGGCGGCAAGAAGGGTGTGCTCATCCTCAGCCTGTCGCGGCTTCAGCCGCAAAAGGGCATCGACGTGATGATAGAGGTCGCCCGGCGGGTGGTCGCGCAACGCCCTGACGTGGTGTTCGCCATCGCCGGCAAGGGCCCGCTGGCCGAGGCCGCCGCCGGATGGGCGCGCGACGCGGGTGTCGCCGACAACGTGAAATTCCTCGGCGCGATTTCGACCGTACCGCAGCACCTCAAAGCGTCTGACATCTTCCTGCTGACCTCGCGCTGGGAAAACCTGCCGATCTCGATCGTCGAGGCATTTCGCGCGGGCCTGCCCGTCGTCGCCACCGATTGCGGCGGTGTCAAAGAGCTGGTGGACGGCGAGGTCGGCGCGCTTCTGCCGGTGGAAGATGCGGGCGCCATCGCCACCGCCGTGCTGGAGCTGGTCGAAAACCCCGGCCTGCGCCGGGCCAGGGGCGCGGCGGCGCTGGCCCGCAGCCTGGAGCATCGCTTCCGGCCCGCCACCGTCCATGATGAATTCGAACGCACCTATGAGCAACTGATTGGCCCGAAATCCCTGCGAAAGCCCGAAAAGCTTTTGGAATAACCCGGCCGCCAACTGCCGGAGAGCAGAACCGTGAGAGAATTGAGGCGTATCTTTCTGAAGCTTCACACCTGGCTTGGCCTGCATGTGGCCATCCTTTTGGGCTTTGTCCTGATCACCGGGTCGGTGCTGGTTATGGCCGACGAGATCGAGATGGTGTTCCACCCCCGCGCCTGGGTGTCCGCGCCGGCCGACGAGGCCGCCCATGCCTCTTTCGCCGAAATCCACGACGCGCTGAAAACGGCCTATCCGGAAACCGCCATCATGTGGGTCGAGAAGCGCCCGACCGCGTTTCTGGCGGACCGTACCTTCACCCGCACCGCCTGGGGCGAAGAGATCACGATCTGGACCCACCCCGAAACCGCAGAGGTGCTGGATGTGACCCGCACCATCGGCTTTCGCCGAATCCTGCATGGCCTGCACGAGGATCTGCTGATCCCCCTGGCCCCGGCGCGGCTGTTCATCACCGCGCTGTCGGTCGTGGTGCTGACCTCTGTCATCACCGGGCTGGTCGTCTATCGCCGGTTCTGGCGAGGCTTCTTCCGGCTGCCGGCGCGCGGCGCGGACCGGCGGACATGGCTGGGCGGGCTGCACCGGCTGATTGGCCTCTGGACGATGCCCTTTCTGCTGATCGTCGGGTTGAGCAGCGCCGTGTTCTTTGCCCGCACCCTGGGGCTGGCGCATACCGGGCCGAAGCCTGCCATCGCCAGCGACCGCGCCGGGCTGCTGCCCGATAGCGCCGACACGGCCATGATCGCGGCGGCCGAACAGGCGGCGATGGCCGCCTTGCCCGACGTCGCGTTCGAGAAGATGACCATGCCCTATAACGCGCGGGGCGGGATCGTCTTCGAAGGCCGCCCCCGTGACGCGCTTCTGGTGCGCGACGGCGAAACGGTGTCGATCGACCCCAGCGATTTCGCGGTTCTGGGGATCACCCATATCGAAGATCGCGGCGGCGCGGCACGGCTGGAGCCGCTGACAAAGGTGTTCCACTATGGCACCGTCGGCGGCACCACCACACGGCTGATCTGGGTGGTCTTCGGCCTGGCGTCGGGCGGGCTGGTGCTGACCGGCGCGCTGATCTACGCGGCGCGGCAGCGGGCCGATACGGGCGCGGGGCGCACGATCTGGCGCGGGCTGGGCCTGTTCAGATGGGCCTATCTGTTGCTGGTCCTCGGCATGATCGCGGTTGTCGTGCTGCAATATGGCCCACCGGGCGTGAAATGGGCAGGCATCCCGCCACCGGTCGAGGCGAAAGACTATGTCAGGCTGGCCAGCAAGGGGAACCTGCGCCTTGGCGAGGATCTGCCGCTGAGGCTGACGGTCAGCGCGCCCGAAGTTGTATCGGCCACCGTCACGCCGGGCCCCGGTACGCCCCGGCCGCTCGACCTGAAACCGGCGGGCAAGAACCGCGCGGCCACCTTCGGCCTGCGGGGCACCCCGCGCGACAACAGCGTCGAGGTAGAGCTGACGCTTCAGTCGGGCGAGGTGAAAAGCTTCACCTACCGCCTTGGCAATGCCATCTGGTAGCGGCGCTCAGATCCCGTCCCACGGGTTGGTGATGGCCTCGCGCACGTGGCGCAGCAGCTTGCGGCGCAGCAGATAGGCCCCGCCCCGCCCCGCCAGATGCTGCCGCCAGCGCTGCGGGTGGGTGAAATAGAACATCTCGAGCCGTGGCAGGTTCAGGATATCGGACCGGTCCGTCGCGCGGGCCAGCACCGTTCCGACCGAGGTATCGTAATGCCTGGCGATCGCCGCGCGCACCGCCGCATTGGCCAGCCCGTAGGGCGGCGCGAAATGCACCACCGGGCGGCCCAGCCGCGCCTCGATCTCACGGCGCGAGGTTGCCAGCTCTTCGCGCAGTTGCGCGGGTGTCAGCGCGTTGAGATTGGCATGGGTCACCGTGTGGCTGCCGAACTGCACCCCTTCGATCGACAGATCGCGGATGCAGGGCCAGCCCATCAGGGGCCGGGGCGGTTTGCCGATGCCCTTCCAGCCTTCGACCCCGCCGATATAGTCCGTCGGCAGATAGACCATCGGCCGGAACCCGTGCCGTTTCATCACCGGCCAGGCGGTCTCGGCGAAATCCTGAAACCCGTCATCGAAGGTGATGATGACCGAGCGCGCCGGCAGCGCGGGCCCGCCGGCGCGCGCGGCGACCAGATCATCCAGCGTGATCACCGGCACCCCGGCCTCGGCGATCGCCGCCATCTGATCGGCGAACACGGCGGGCGCGATGCAGGTCGGCCCGCCGACACCGGAAATCGAATGATACATCAGAACATCGACAACCGGCCCGGGCATGCCTAGTCCTCTACCACATGGGTGGCGAATTCGGCGCGATAGGCGGCCCATTTTTCATGGTCGAGATTGCCCTCGGCATCGACACTGTCCACCGCGCCATAGGACATCGCGAAGGCGTGGTGGGTGTTGTCATGGGCAAACAGCCCCTGCCGCCCGAACACCAGCATCCCGTCGAGCCCCAGAAGCCAGTTGTCGATCGTGTCGAAATGCGCCTGATAGTCCAGGTCATAGACCGGATAGGCATGGTGCAGCCGCCGTGTTTCGCAGCGGCGCACAGGCACTGTCACCGGCAGGCCCAGCGCGCCCAGCCATGTGCAGAAATGCTCGCCAAGCTCCTTGTCCGACATGCCCCACCATTTTTCGTCGGGGTCACAGGGCAGTTCGGCGCACAGCAGGGTCAGCCCCTTCGGCTCTGTCGCCGAATTGTAGTTCTTCGGCTCCGACATCCGGCTGATCGGGATCGAGATCTCGGGGAAGTAATGCGCGTCATATTCGGTGAACCGGTCCGTCTCCAGAATGAGATAGAGCAGGATCATCCCGCGAAAACGCATCGCCTTCGCGGCCTCGACCACCTCGGGCGGCGGCGGCGGATCCATCAGGCGCACGATGCTGGTCAGCGGGATGGTCGACATCAACATATCGCTTTCATGCCGGGCCTCGCCGCCGGCCGCATCCTTCGTCCAGACGGCGGTGACGGTGTTGCCCTGCCGCTCGATCCGGGTGATGTCAGCGCCGAAGGTGAACTGCGCGCCCTGCTCGACGGCCTTGTCGGCCATGGCCTGGGTGATCTGACCAAAGCCCTTGCGCGGATAGTAGAACCGCCCGGCGGTTTCACTGCGCAGCCCGGGCAGCAGCCGCAGCATCTTCATCAGGATCTTGCCGACAGACCCGCCCGAAACGCGCCGCTCTGCCAGCGTCACGGCCAGCTTGTCAGGATCCAGCCCCCACAGCTTGCGCACATAGGGAAAATAGAAATTCTCGGAAATCGTGGGGCCGAGCCCATCGTAAAGGATGCTCGAAAACGTCTCCGGCCCCGTGGATTTCTTGCGGAACGGTTTCAGCGCCATGTCACCCATCAGCGAGGCGGCGAAGCTTTTGGGCAGGCGCAGCAGCGCATCATGCAGCTTCAGCGGAAAATGGATCCACTTGCCGCCCAGCCGGATGCGCCCGTGGCGCGGCTGCAGCAGCAGATCCTCGCCCAGCAGCGCCTTCACATCGTCCAGCACCGCCGGTTCCGCGACCGGGTGAAACCGGTGCGAGCCATAGTCGCACCAGATCCCGTCGATCATGAAAGACGTGGAATTGCCGCCGACCCGCGCCGCCTTGTCGAGCACCTCGACCTCGGCATCCCCCCTGCGCGACAGCGCATAGGCCGCCGCAACACCGGCCGGCCCAGCGCCCATAATTCTTACCAGCGGCTTTTTTCCCGCCGCCACCCCAGGGATCGCACCCGCCATCTTCTTACCCTTTACTCTGAAAACTCACTCGCCACTTTTTCCACCGGGCGCGCGCCGAGGCCCGAGACCAGAAGGATCAACGCCCCCAGCGCCCCGGTCAGCCAGAGCACGCCCTGCCAGACCAGCCCTGTCGCCACCACCTCGGGCGCGCTGCCGCCGAACTGGGCCAGCAAGGCGGCCATCGAAGCCTCGCGCACGCCAAGCCCGCCCAGCGAGATCGGCAGCACCGCGAAGATCTTGGCCAGCGGCCAGGCCACGAACCACGCCCCCAGCGGCACATCGACGCCCACCGCATAGGAAAGCTGCACCGTCAGCATCACGAAGGTCGCCTGAATGGCCATCGACAGGCCCAGTGTCACAAACAGCAGGCCGGGCCGCCGGCCAAGCGCCGCGAACCCGCCGGCCATGTTCAGCGCAAAGCCCTGGCCCGGCAGGCCGGGTTTCAACCGGTAAAGCATCCGCACACCCCAGGGCATGCCAAAGACCGTGCCCAGCAGCAGCACCAGAACCAGCACGACCGCCTGCGTCACCACGCCGGCCCCCGCCCCGCCACCGCCCAGCATCAGCAGGCCGATCAGCGACAGAAAGCCCAGCGCCAGCATGTCGATCAGCCGGTCGGCCACCGCGCCCGCCGCCACTTTCGGCCCGTCACGCATCGCCGCCTGCGCCATCGCGGCGCGCACCGCATCGCCCCCCGCCACGCCGGGCAGGCACAGATTGGCCGCCAGCCCGCCGAAATGCGCCTTCAGCGCCAGCAGGAAGGGGAACCCGCGATCCAGCAGAACCCACCATTTCGCCGCCGCCGCCACATGGCCCAGCAGGAAAACCCCGAACACCGACACGAACAGCGAAAGCGGCACCGCCGAAAACCCCGCGAGGATCGCCTCGCGCGGCAGGAACCAGAACAACACCGCCAGAATGACGGCAGAGCCCCCGGCCCGGATCAGCCATTTGCGCCACATTGCCGAAAGCCCTGCCGGTTTGCTCATTTCATGGCCTCAGATGCAGGCGCGAAATCATGTCGGCGATCAGCCCCAGCGACCAGACCATGATCGAGGCCAGGAACAGGAACACCGCCGTTTCGCTGAGGTTCATCTGCGTCAGATCGTAGATCAGCTTCAGCACCCCCAGCCCCATCAGGCCCAGCCCCAGCGGAATGAACACGCGCAGCGGGTTGAACAGGGTGCTGATGCGCAGGATCAGGATGATGAAGTTCAGAAAATCAATCGGCCGGATCTTCGATTTGCCCACGCGCTTGCCGTATTCGATCGGCGTATAGACCATCCGCTTGCCATTGGAGGACATGCACAGGGTGATCGTGGTGGTGAAGGAAAAGTTCTGCGGCAGCAGCGGCAGGAACGGGATCAGTTCGGATTTGCGAAACACCCGCAGGCCGGAGTTCAGATCGTTCAGCTTCCGCTCGGCCAGAAAAGAGGCAAAGTTGTTCAGTACCCATTTCGCGGGCCGGCGCACCAGCGGCACGTTCTTCATGCCCGCGCCGCGGTCGCCCACCACCATGTCCTGATCGCGGCACATGGCCAGCATGCCGGGCAGATAGCGCGCGGGATAGGTGCCGTCGGCATCCATGATCGCCACATATTCGTACCGGGCCTTTTTCACGCCGCGCTTCAGCGTCGCGCCGTACCCCGAATTCACCTGATTGGCATCGACGACCGCGCCGCTGGCCTTTGCCTCGGCCAGGGTGTTGTCCCTGGATCCGTCGTCGATCACGATTACCTCGTATTCGATCCCTGTCGGGTCCAGCGCGTCAAACACCTCCTGCACGGTCGCCCGCACGGCGCCCTCTTCGTTATAAGCGGGGATCACGACGCTCAGGGTCATCCCCTGCAGCTCCGGCGACACCGCGACAGCGCCCTCAACCTCGGTAATCGAACCTTCCATCTCTGCCTTCCTTCCCGTCATCGGGAAACAATATCTTGATCAAACTGGGGATAAATATGGCCGGAAACCCGCGAAAGCGCGGCATCGGCCCGGTGATCCTGCGGCTCAGGGCACATGAAGGCGATCCTTCCGTCCCAGAATGTGATATTCGAACAGGCACCACGCGAAGGCCCCCGCCGAATAGACATAGTAAAGCTGGTGGTAAAGCACCGCCTTCAGCGCGAACCAGGCCCCGCCGTTTTCACGGAAGAACTGAAACAGCGACCAGTTCAGCGCAAAGGCCAGCGCCAGCAGGCCCAGCGTCCAGGGCCAGATCGACGGCGCCACCACAAGCCCCAGCACCGACAGCAGCAACAGCCCGGCCACCACCGCCTTGACCCGCTCGCCGGTGCTGGTGTTCAGATCGTTGGTCAGCCCCTCGCGCGCGATCATCAGCCGCGACCACGGCAGCGCGCGGCGGAAGATATCAGTATGGATGCCGTTGCGCACGGTCCAGACCTTCAGATGCTTGCCAAGCAGATCGGGCACCACCACGATCCGCCCCCCGTTGGAGCGGACGCGGTAGCCCAGCTCGATATCCTCGATCGAGGGCACCTTGTAGGTTTCCACGTCGAACCCGCCGATCTTGCGGAACACATCGGCCCGCACCGCGCCGCAACCGGCCCAGAAGGTGGTGGAATCCCGGTTGGCATGCTGGTGATAGAACCGGTGCATCAGGTTCTTGTAGCGCGAGAACCACGGCGTGCCGGCGGGCGTCGTGTCATACGAGCCGAACACCGCATCCACCCCTTCCTCGGCAAAGGCGGCGCGGATCTTCGCGGCCCCGCCCGGCCAGGCGATCACATCGGAATCGACGAACCACAGGATGTCGCCCCTGGCCTGCTCCGCCGCCAGATTGCGCGCCGCGCCCGGCCCGCCGTTCACCGGCGTGGTCAGAACCGTCGCCCCCATCTTGCGCGCCTCGGCGGCGGTCGCGTCGGGCGATTGATCGTCGACCACGATCACCTCCTGCACCTCGCCGCTTGCCAGCATCTCCATCAGCGGGGTCAGCACCTTCGGCAGCAGATTGACCGCGTTATAGGCCGGCATCACCACGCTGATCGAAAGCTGTTGTGAATTATCCATGGAAAACACCTGACGCTGAAGAAATGAAGAAATTGGCCCCGTCGCAACATGGGGGCGGGATATGACGCGCGCGTGTCATGGCTCGATCACCAGCGGCGCGAGGCGGCGCACCGATACGGTTTCCGTGAACATCAGCAGCAGCGTCGCGGCCATCGGCAACAGCCAGATCACCCGCCCGCCATAGCGTGTCGCGGGTTGCGAAATGCCGCCGCAGACGAAGGCATTCGCCAGAATGCCAAGCACGAGCATGATCGCCAGCGCCTTGAGATAGGGCGTGGCAAAGCCCGGCCACAGCACCAGCACCAAGAGGGCCGCGAAGGACAGAGAATAGATCATCCCCTGAATCGGGGTCACGACCGCCAGCCAGCCGGTATCCTGCGTCAGCCGGCCGCCGGAAAACCCGTCCGGCCCCAGCCCCTTGTGGCCCGAGAGCTTGGCGATCATCCGTTCGGTCGGCACCGTCATGTCGACCCGGAACAGCGCGACCTGCGTCATCGTGTTGTGTGCGAAAGCATAGACAGTGCGGGCCGGCAGGGCCTTCAGCACCATCAGAAAGAACGGCACCTGCTCCTGCGCCACGGCGCGCTGATCCTCGGGCGTCATCAGCTTGAATGATCCGAGCCGGCGGGAATCCTCAAAGATGATATGCGTCGCGGTCAGCCGCCAGGGATCATCCGACAGCGACAGCGCATCGTAAAGCGCGCAGGTCGCGATGGACGCGTCCGGGCAGTTCCGTTCCAGAAAGCGCAGGCCGGGGCCGTCTTCGATCAGCCGCGCGGTCAGGAACGGGTTATAGACGACCTCGCTGTCGCCGACGGTGGCCGCCGCGACCTTGAACAAAGAGCGCTCGGCGATCCCGCCGGCCGCGATCAGCGCCACCAGAAGCGGCGGCAGCCACCACCGGCGCCGCGCCAGCAGCGGTGACACCACCAGCGAAACCGGCACCAGCAACAGCGCGATGGCCAGATGCGACAGATGGCTGACCACCGCGAACACGCCAAGCAAAAGCGCCAGGATCACCTCCCACGGCTTCATGTCGCGGGCGAACACCGTCAGCGTCGCGATCACCAGCAGCAGCACAGGCGCGAATGTGTCGGGCATCAGATAGGCCACATAGAAGGGCAAAGAGCCTGTCGCCGCGGCGATCAGCGAAAGCCCGACCAGCGCCGCCACCGGCCGCGGCGGGCAGTAGAGCCGCGCGGCGATCCGTGCCGGCAGCCAGACCGCGATGATCACCGCAAGCGCGTTCAGCAAGGTCAGCGCGGCCAGGTTTCCGCCCTGTGCCAGCGCGGCCATCACAACCGAGAACACCGCCGAGCGTGATCCGTTCACGGTATCGTCCGCACCCGGCGCATGGCCCGCACCGGGCGCGCCCGGCACCCGGCGCTCCAGCAGCCCGGCCTGGCGCAGGGCTGCCTCGCCCTGATCGATGTAAGATCCCGTATCGAAATAGAAAAGCGGCTTGCCGTTCAGCACCAGAACCACAAGACAGGCCGCCAGCGCGGCCGCATACCAAAGCCCCGATCGCAGGGCTTCCCTGCGCGGGTCCGTCAGTTTGAATGCGGCCGCGTCGTCCGTCACTTCCCGGCTTCCCCCGTGAAGATCCTGTCGGTGGCGCCATCAGCCGCCAGATCGTGGCGCAGCCGCGCGAAATAGGCGATCGTGGCGTCCAGGCCGCTGTCGAGCGCCACCCGCGGCTCCCACCCCAGCGTCTTGCGCGCCAGCGTGATGTCGGGCTGGCGCTGCACCGGATCGTCATGCGGCAGCGGCTCGAACACCAGTTCGGATTTCGAACCGGTCTTGGCAATCACCGCCTCGGCCAGTTCCAGGATCGTCAGTTCCACCGGATTGCCCAGATTCATCGGGCCGGTTACATCGTCGGGCGTGTCCATCAGGCGCACCATCCCGTCGATCAGGTCGGACACGAACTGGAACGACCGCGTCTGCTGCCCGTCGCCGTAGATGGTGATCGGCAGGCCCGACAGCGCCTGCATGATGAAGTTCGACACCACGCGCCCGTCCTGCGGGTGCATCCGGGGCCCGTAGGTGTTGAATATCCGCGCCACCTTGATCTTCAGATTGTGCTGCCGGCGGTAATCGAAGAACAGCGTCTCTGCACAGCGCTTGCCTTCGTCATAGCAAGACCGGAACCCGATCGGGTTGACGTTGCCCCAATAGGCCTCGGTCTGCGGATGCACCGCCGGATCGCCATACACCTCGGACGTCGAGGCCTGCAGGATTTTCGCGCCCAGCCGCTTGGCCAGCCCCAGCATGTTGATCGCCCCGTGCACCGAGGTTTTCGTGGTCTGAACCGGGTCGTGCTGGTAATGCACCGGGCTGGCCGGACAGGCGAGGTTGTAGATCTCGTCCACCTCGACATAGAGCGGAAAGGTCACGTCATGGCGCATGATCTCGAACCGCGGATTGTCCAGCAGATGCCGCACGTTGGTGCGGCGACCGGTGAAATAGTTATCCACGCACAGCACGTCATTGCCCGCGTCCAGAAGCGTTTCGCAAAGATGCGACCCAAGGAAACCGGCCCCGCCGGTCACCAGCACTCGTTTCGACGTCACACTCATGCCACGCGCCCTGTATAAGCCCCGAACCGCAGCGGCCCGGGTCGTTTCGATTGAATGGCCCGCACCGGCCGAACCGGGGCAAACGCGCTTGCGATCACAGACGCCATCGTCAGAATTATGGCATTTGCCCATGGGCCGCAAAGGGCGTTACCTAGGGGCAACATAAATCCCTGCCCGGCCGGTTTGAAAGCCGCTTTTTGGGCAGCACGCCGGGGCCGCCGCGCAAAAAACGCGCGCCGCGCCCCTTGCCGTGCCCCGGCAGGAAACTGACGGCATATCGCCATTTCAAAGGCTGAACAGTGCATTGCGCCGTTTTTCCAGACAGGCGGCCGCCACCGGCCGTGCAATTACTTGATCGCCAGGAAACCTTCGAAGCACAGGTATTTCTGCACCGAAGTCACATCCTTGAACCCGGCCCGCGCCAGCATGTCCAGATTGCCCTGGGTCGAGAACGGCTCCAGCACGCCTTTCAGGCTGCGGGATTTCTCGACGATCTCTTCGCCGGAGAAACCGTTGCGAATTTTGAAATCGTTGTAGAGCTGGGTCAGAATGTCCTGAAACCGCGCATCCGGGCCGCGAACCTTTTCGAACATCACCAGCGCACCGCCCCAGTTCAGCGTTTCATAGATCTTGTTGAAAAGCTCCTGCCGATAGCGCGGCGGGACGAACTGCATGGTGTAGTAGCTGACGATCATGTCGGCCTTTTCCATCTCCATGAACCGCGCATCTTCGTGCACGATCGAGATGGCGGGCACATCGGCGCAATGTTTCTGCGCCTTGCCCACCATGGCCGGCTCTACATCCATCCCCACCCAGCGGGCGCCGGGCTTGGTGGCGTTGTGCTGCGCCAGCTTCTTGATCAGCTCGCCCGTCGATGTTCCGATTTCATAGATGACGCTTTCGTTCTTCACGAAGAAATCGGAAATCTGGCAGATCAGGTCATGCCCGGATTCATAGAGCGGAACCGACAGTTTAATGTGATCAACGAATGTTTCGGGAACGCCTTCGCCAAACGTCCACCCCGCGTTACCGGCGGTAATATCCTGGCCAACACCCATGGCGGTTACTCCTCATTCACAAACAGCGGGCGCGCAGGCCCGATTTACACAATTTCGCAGCCCGGCTTGAAATAACGCGTCAATACGCCACCGATCCTGCTTCCCGACCCTCACCGGCGGTTTCATAGCATGAGAATCGGTTTCTCCGAACAGTTTTAGCCTTTGCGGCGCCCACGCGGCGACAAAAACGGAGAACTGGGTTGTATTGTAAACACATTGTCCCCGCCCGCGGTGAAACCGGCGCGCGCCGGGCCGGGCGAGTGGCAAAAGGACGCCGGAAAAGACGGGGGTCTCACGCGGGAACGTCTTTCGGTTGCGGCCTCGATCCGGCATCTTGCCCGCAATTGCTTTGACCGACACGATTCAGGGGCACGACATGCCAATGACAGCTTTCCGCCATTTGTTTATTTGCCTGGCACTTGCCGCGCTCGCCCAGATTTCCGGCCCGGCCCGCGCCGCCGAAATCACGCTCGATCCGGCCACCACCTTCCAGACCATCAACGGATGGGAGGCGACGGCCGATATGGTCGACACGCCGCACACCCCGCCCTGGGTGCGCTACCGCGAAGAAATGCTCGACCGTCTGGTCTCGGAGGTCGGGATCAACCGGGTGCGGCTGGAAATCCGCGCCGGCGCCGAAAGCTCCACCGGCATCGTGTCCGATTTCATCAGCGGAAAGCTCCCCTATAATCGCTGGAAAAGCCGCCGCTATGAAACCGCCAACGACAACGGCGATCCGTTCTCGATCAACTGGCGCGGGTTCGATTTCGCCGAACTGGACTGGCATATCGAAAATGGCGTGCTGCCGCTGATGCGGCGGCTGCAGGCGCGGGGCGAGCGGCTGATCGTCAACCTGTGCTATGTCGCCTTCCGCGATGGTCGCTATTACCACATGGAGCCCGAGGAATACGCCGAACTCGTGCTCGCCACCTATATCCACATGCGCGACACCTACGGCTTTGTCCCCGACATGTGGGAGGTGATCCTGGAGCCCGACCTTTCCAAGAACTCATGGAACGGCACCGACATCGGCCGCGCCATGGCGGCCACGGCCAAACGGCTGCGCGCCAATGGCTTTTCGCCCGCCTTCGTCGCCCCCTCCGTCACCGACATGCGCAACGCCCTGCCCTATCTGGACGACATCGTCGCGGTGCCCGGGGCCAAGGAACATATGGTCGAGTTCTCCTATCACCGCTATCGCGGCGGCGGGCAGAAGGTGCTGCGCGACATCGCCGCGCGCGGGCGCGAACTGGGCATCCGCACCGCGATGCTGGAATGGTGGTTCGGCAAGGCCACCTACAAGGTGCTGCACAATGATCTCAAGAACGGCGAGGTTTCGGCCTGGCAGGGGCGCGTGATCGAAGGGCATTACGATGTCGAAAACCGCGATTCCGCCCACCCGAACCTGACCCTGCGCCCCGAGATCCGCTATAATCTGCAGTATTTCCGCTATATCCGGCATGGCGCCCGGCGCATCGGCGCCACCTCGGATGATCCGCGCAACTTCGACCCGCTGGCCTTCATCAACACCAACGGCAAATATACGGTCGTGGTAAAGGCCGAAAAGGCCGGGCCGGTTGTGCTGCACGGCCTGCCGCCGGGGCGCTACAAACTGTCCTACGCGGTCGGGTCCGGGTCGAAAGAGCTGCCCGATCCCGCCGTGGTGGGGACGGGCGCGCCGCTCGTCACCGAAATTCCCGGCGTCGGCGTCCTGACCATCGCCGGGTTCTGACCCGTCAGGGCAGGCTCGCCGCGCCGTCGCGATAGGATTGATAGGCGGCATAAAGCATATCGGTATCCTCATGCTCGGGCACCCACCCGAGATCGCGCTTGGCGGCCGAAATGTCGAGCGAGACCTCGAGATCGGCGATCTCGAACTGCTCCGGGTCCATCGGGGCGATCTTGAACAGGTTCAGCCCGCGCAGAATGCCCTTCACCAGCCAGCCCGGCGTGCGGATCACCCGCGAGCGCGAGCCGCTGCGCCGGATGAACTCGGTCATCAGCTCATACTCCGTCGGCGAATTCTCCGAGCCCAGGTTGTACACGCCGACCGGGCAGCCCTTGTCGGCGGCCAGAAGGCTGGCGCGCGCGCAATCGGATACCGATACGAACTGAAACCGGTTCTCGCCCGGCCCGATCAGCGGCACCGGCCGGCCCTTGTCGATCAGCTTGAACAGCACCTCCAGGATGCCCAGCCGGCCTGGGCCCAGAATAAGGCGCGGGCGGAATGTGGTGCAGGTGATGTCGCCGGCGGCCACGGCCGCGTTCACGAGATCCTCGGCCGCCACTTTCGACCGGCCATAGGGCCCGAACGGGTGGCGCGGGTGGCTTTCGGGGCGCGGGATCTGGATCGCGGGGCCGTAAACCATATCCGTGCTCCAGAAGATCAGGTTGCGGTTGCCCTGCCGTTTCATCCAGGCCAGAACCTCGCGCGTGCCATCCACCGCGCACAGCCGGAAAAACGCGTCGCGGCCGAAACGCGGCTGATTGGGGATGATCAGCTTGGTCGCCTGATGATGCACCACATCCTCGGGCTGCAGCGCGATACCGTCGAGCGCGCCGGGCGCGGCGATATCAGCCTCGACATAAGTGACGCGCGGGTTCGTAACCTTGGGGAATTTCACGAAGCTTTCGGGCAGGTCCACCACCACGATCTCCGCCCCGCCCCGCTCCAGCATCTGGCGCACGGTCTCGCGCCCCAGAAAGCCGTTGCCGCCGATCAGTACATGTTTCATTCGCCGTCTTCCCGCTCAGCTTCGCGCCAGAATGACGGTGCCCAGAATGATCGTGCCGATGCCGATCATCCGGGTCAGGTTCACCGTCTCGCCCATCACGAAATGCCCCCAGGCCGCCACGATCACATAGGCGATCGACAAAAACGGAAAGGCAAAGCTGACATCGAAGCGCGACAGAGACATCAGATGCGTGCCCATGCTGATCGTCATCGTCACCAGCCCCAGCACGATGAACGGGTTCGTCACCGCCCCCATCAAAAGGTTCACCAGCCGCGAGGCCGAAAACTCCGCCTGCCCGACCTGGCTCATCCCCGATTTCATGAGAAGCTGCGACGCCGCGTTCAGCACGACGGTCACGATGATGAAGACAAAGTATTTCGACATGGGGGAAGGCTTCCTGCTTAACAAATGCGCCGATGGCCGGCGATTACTCGATACGCATGTCCCGCACCACCGAATGATCGGTCAGGAACTGGATATAGGGAATGTCGATCCAGAACAGCGCCAGAACCAGAACGACAAGAAAGGCGACGAACCCCAGGAACTTCGGCTCCATGTAGATCTTTTCGGGGTTGATCGCGTCAGACTTGGGGCGCAGCGCGATGTTCTGATACCACACGAACAGCAGCGCGAAGAACGGAAAGCTGATGATGAACTCTATCTTGTACTTGATCAGGAATATCCCGAGAAAGAACACCGCCGTCAGCGCATAGAAGAAAGCCGACAGCATCAGCGAATTCTCGGTGTAGATCCGGAAAGACCGGCGATAGAGCCCCGCCCGCGCGGGATCGTTGATCATCCGGTATTCGGCATAGCGCTTGATCGCCATCAGATAGGCCCCGCCCATCCAGTAGCTCAGCAGGAAAGACGACGGGGGCAGCACGATGGTCGTGATCGCCGCCCAGCCCAGCACCAGCCGGATCGGATTGTTCACCGATTCCGACAGCACATCCAGATAAGCGCGATCCTTGGTGCGGATCGGTTCCACGTTATACAGGATGCCCATGATCAGCAGCAGAACACTGGCATAAAAGAACATGGGGTTCAGAAAGCTGGCCAGATAAAGGCCGATCCCCCCCAGCAGCAGATATTGCAGCAACACGAACTGCGGGCGGATGCGCCCCTGCGCCGTGGGGCGGCTGGATTTCGTCGGGTGGTGGCGATCGAACTCGCCATCCAGATATTCGTTGATCGTGTAGTTGGCCGAGGCGACAAGGCAGGTCGACACGATGCCGACCACAAGCCAGGCCAGCGCGCCCAGCCCCGCCTGATCGTCGACGATCAGCGCCAGCGCCGCGCCCGGCAGCATGAAGATGTTCTTCACCCAGTGATCGGGCCGCGCGATCGCGATGTAATCTGTGATCGAGATCGGCTTTTCAGAAAGCTCCGGCGACTTCATGACAGGACCAATCCAATAAAAAATGCGCCCGCGGGCAAAGGGCGAACGCTTTACAACAGATTTCGGGAATTGCGGGCGCAGGCGGGTGGCGTGCTGTGAACCCGGCAGCGGATCACCCGGTATTCAGGTTGCGGCGGCAAAAGCACCCGGAACGCATCCAGTACACAGGTCACAAGCGCGGCCCGCCGAATATGCGAAAAATGAAACATCTCAAAACACCTGTTACGCCGCCACGAAAAAATTGTGGCGCAAATCGGGCAGTCCTGTCAAATGCTCATCGGTTCACAGTGCAATAATTGAGAACATCTGTTTAACAGTACCGGCGTATCGGGGGGATTGTGTATGTCCGTGACTTTATTTCGCTCAGCGGGCATCGCCGCGCTGATCCTGATCGCAGCTTTGATCGCGTGGGGAATCATGACGCCCTGGGGCCTGGGCCTCGATTTCGCCAATTTCTACGATGCCGGGCGCAAGGCGCAGGCCGGTAAGTTCGCCGACCTCTACGACCCGTTCGCGCAGATCGCCGGGGAAAAGCCGCTGGGCAACATGACCTTCTTCAGCGCCCCGCTGACCAGCTATCTCTATTCCCCGATGGCGGCGCTGCCGCCGCGCACCGCGCTGCTTTGGTTCAAACTCGCCGGCACGCTCGCGCAGGGCGCGGGGCTGGTGCTGCTCTACCTGCACTGCCGCCCCCTGGCCGGCGACACGCCGCGCGACCGGGCGGTGTTCTTCGCCCTCTTCACCATCGCCGCCCTGCTGTTCCAGCCATTCTGGACGATCTACCGCGTCGGCGGCCAGACCACGCCTTTCGTGTTTCTGCTGCTTGTGCTGGGGCACATCGCCTTTACCCGCGGCGCCCTTGTCTGGACGGCGCTGGCCTTCAGCGCGGTCGTCGTGATCAAGCCCGCCTTTGCCCCGGCGGCGATCCTGCTGTTTGTACTGTCCTCCAACCGCTTCCGGCTGACGGCCCTGGCCGCCGGCCTGGGCCTCGGCGCGCTCTCGCTGCAGATGTTCGGCCTGCCGCTGCATCAGGAATTTCTCGCCCGCGTCCTGGCCGAGGGCGGCAGCCTGATGGCGCCCTGGATGAACAGCAGCCCGTTCTCGTGGATAGAGCCGATCTTCGTGCGCCCCGAAGCCTATCAGACCGAAGCCAGCCTGCCGGCCACCGCCGGCCTGATCCTCACGGCCCTGCGCCTGCTGACATCGGCCGCGCTGCTCTGGGCGCTGGCCCGCCAGATCCGAAGCACCCTGCCCCCGGCGGCGGAACGGCACGCGGTCTATGCCACCGGCCTTGCGCTGGTCGTCGTGCTGTCACCGGTGATCTGGTCGCACTATCTGACGATGCTGTTCATTCCGCTGGCGGTGCTGATGGCGCTGCGCAGCCACCTGCCCGGCGGCGCGGTCGCGCTGTTGTCTCTGGCGGTGTTGCTGGCCCCGGCCCAGAACCTGATGGTGATACGCAAGCTCCACGCTTTTCTGGGGTTTGACACGCGCGCCGAAATCCTGGCCGTTGCCCTGCTCAAGAGCCTGCCCGCACTGCTGATCGTCATGGTGATGATCGTCTGGCACCGGTCGCTCGTCTGGGCGCTGAAGGATGCCGCCTGGGACAGGCTGCTGTCGCCCGCGCCTCAGAAACGGCCGATCTCGGCATAGAGCGCGGCGGCGGCCTCTGCCAGCTCCGGCCGGACACCGTCCACGGGTTTTTGCGGAATGTTCCGCATCTCGGCGAATTCCGCATCCTCGATGCCAAGGCTTTGCCACAGCGCGGCGCGATAGGCCGGATCGCCGCACAGCCGTTCGTAGGAGACAAAGCGCAGCGCCGCGCCCACCTTGGCGCCCACCGCGGTCAGATGGCTATAGGTGGCGATCCAGGTTTCCAGCCAATAGTTCACGTCATCGGGGCTGGTCAGCGGCCGCCCCTTGAACAGGAAGGGCCTGTGCGCCTTGCCGAACTCGTGATGCGCCAGCCAGGTGAAATAATCGGTCTCGAACGCATCGGCGGTCTGAAACCGTTTGTGCTGACCCAGCAGGCTGTTGGCATGCTGCAGCGGATCGCGCACCGGCACGATGAACCGCGCCCTGGGGAAATACCCGGCAAGGGCAGGAATGCGCAGGATGTTGTTGTTGTTCTTTGACAGATAGCGCTCTTTCCCGGTGCGACGCAGCACCAGGCTGATGAAATCGGCATAGCCCGAGAGCGCATCGGCATCCGGCTTGTGCAGGGCCAGCCCGTCGTCGCGGATATAGTCGTCGCCGCAGGTAACGCGCCAGAACACCTCGTCCAGCGCCTCGGGGCTGTCGAGATCAACCTGGATGCCATCGCCATGCGCACGGTCCTTGGCCTCCATCTTGCTGGAGCGTGACAGGTTGTTCCACAGGTTCGGGGCCATCACGAACGGCATGTCGCGATAGGTCAGCGACCCGAACTGGCCGGTATTGTACAGCTCGCGCGTCAGGATGGTGGTGCCCGCCCGCGCCAGCCCGCAGACAAACACATGCGCCCCCTCGCGCGATGGCGGCGCGCCCTTCAGATAAAGGCCACGCTCCACATCATGGATCACCTCGGGCAGCACCGGCGCGCCAAGCGCCACGCGGTGCAGAAACCTGTCGGTCGCCGAATAGTCCGATTGCGCCTTCGCCCCGCCCCCGACGCGCAGTTTCATATAGCCGATGGAGCCCACGATCATGCCGAGCATCACCAGCGGGCGGAGCATGGTTTCCGTCAGGGCCGCGGGTCCGCCATCATACAGCAGCCCGGCCAGCCCGAAGGGAACGATGATCAGCACGAGCATGCCCAGAAGCGCCATGCAGGCCAGCCCGATGCGCAGGGCAAACGCCGGCAGCGCACGCTCTTTCCAGTGGTCCGAGACCTTCGCGCTCGATACCACGCGGGCCGCTTTCGTGGAAAAACCGGTAACGGTGGAGAGTTTCGCCTGAAACGGCAGCGCCAGCAGGATCTCACAGGCAACAAGCGTTGCTGCGAAGATCAGCGCCCAGTTCATTCCTCGGCGCTGTCGCCGACGATCTCCACCGGCGTGGCCTTCTTGCGCTTTTTCAACATGCGCTTGATCGGATAGTAAATCACCGCGAACAGCGCCAGAAAGATAGAGCCGAGCACCCCCAGAACCGCAGCGATGGCCCCGGCCCCGAGCCCCGGCCCCACATAGGCCTGCGCCGCAACCGGAACAAACCCGAGCGCCGCCAGAAGAAGAACCCGCCTAGCCACCGTCGCAAGCCGATTTCCGGATGTTGGATAATGCCGCATCACCATACTCCCTGGTCACATATCGGACCCAGCCCAGCCTGTATGGCACTCCGCTGCTTCCGCCATTCACATATTCAAGCGCAATCTTACCATCCTGATCGAAAAACAGGATACGTCCGTAGTCAGATTCTTCAACCATCAGCTGCCCGCCGGGCAGAAACGTATACAATCCTTCGGAGACGGTGCGAATGTCCGCGTCCAGCATAATATCCGAATAGGGCGTGCTGACAGTGTCTGTCGCGAAATCGTAAATCACAACGTCATTCGACGGGTCGACAACCGGCCCGCCATGGCGCGAGCGCATGTTGTTGTTGAACACCGCGATCCGGCCATCGCCCAGCACATCCACATCATGCTGAAACGCCCAGGGGCCCGACCGCAGCCACAGGATTTCATTGGTCGAGGGGCGGAACAGCATGATCGCCGATTTGTGCCGCATGCTGATCAGAAGGTCGCCGCGTTTCCAGTAGGGTCCGTCTTGCAGAAGCGGCTCGATATCGTTCAGGTGGATCGGGTCATCGCTATAGCCCGCGTTCATGCTGGTCAGCAGGTATTCATACCCGTTCTCGATCAGGATCGTGGTCAGGGATTTGGAATACAGAACCTCCCCGTCCTCGGTGATCTGGGTCAGGGAATCATTGTAGTAAGTCGGCGGGACATGCTCCAGCTCCGCCGGGTCGCGGTCGCCCGGAATCCAGAAGGTTCCGTCTGCGGCCCGTTCGGTCGAATGGTGGAAGAGATCGCTGTTGACCCAGACCTTTTGCGCACAGGCATCGACGCGCGCCATGGGCGAGAAATTGCCCTTGACGATCAGATCCCCGTTTTCCATCAGATACGGATGCAGGATGCGGAACGTCTCGGCGTTGACCGGAAGATTGTTGTATTCCTTGCCCTGAACGAATCCGTCAAAAAGAGCGTCCGAGTCCGGCATCCAGCTATGGGGTGTTTCCAGCGTCGACAGATCCACCAGTTCCACGATGTGGCGGCGCGCATCACCGTCATACCGGCTCAGCAGCAGGTACCCGTCCACCGCGGCCGCAGACGCGGGCGTCTTGACCTCCCAGCCGCGCCGCCCGGGGAAGCGCGGGTCGCGGTAGTGCTGCGCGATCATGCGGTCATAGGGGCGCAGGATTTTCTGAAGCGTGTCCGGGCTGCTTGCCAGAGCATAGGCGATCTCGCCCGCAACCCCGAATTTGTGATATCCCAGCGTCCGGCTTCGAACCACGACACCAAAGGCGACGACACCAAGCAGACCGAGAAACAGCAAAACAAGAACGACCCAGACCTGGATCTTGCGAAACAAAAATCGTTCCATCACTACTCAGCCCCTGTTCCGGCCGGGCCGGAGTTTGACATGCGGCAGGCTTAATACGCGAGTCACCCGCCACGCCATAAAACACAATTTCGAAAATACACGAAGCATTTCATCCTGTTGGAGGCGAACATTTGCCAATCCGCCATCTTACGCCGCACTGTTGCCTGTCCCGTTCCGCGCCGCGCCGCCGCCCTTCGCCCGCGCGGCCGGGCGCCCGGGCACACCATGACGGCTTTCCGCCCCCGCGCGATTTTCCGGCTTGACCCGACGCCGCCGCCCGCCTTTCTACAGCGCCGGAACAGGCCGAAAGGGCGCAGGAACCATGACCGGCAAGACAAAGCGCGACAGCGCGGCGCATTTCGACCTTGTCGTCATCGGCGGCGGCGTCAACGGCTGCGGCATCGCCCGGGATGCGGCCGGGCGCGGGCTCTCGGTGCTGCTGTGCGAACAGGGCGATCTGGCGCAGGCCACCTCTTCCGCCTCGACCAAACTCTTTCACGGCGGGCTGCGCTATCTCGAATATTTCGAGTTCCGCCTCGTCCGCGAGGCGCTGAAAGAGCGTGAAACCCTGCTTCGGGCGATGCCGCATATTTCGTGGCCGCTGCGCTTTGTGCTGCCTTACGATCCGGCGCTGCGCTTTCCTGCCGATGCCTCCGGCCTTGGCCGGGTTCTGCGCTATGCGGCGCCCTTTCTGCGCGGGCGCAGGCCGGCATGGATGATCCGCGCAGGGCTGTTTGCCTATGATCATCTGGGCGGGCGCTGCATCCTGCCCGGCACCAAAACCCTGCGGCTGGCCGATCACCCGGCGGGCAAACCGCTGAAGCCGCGCTTTGCCAGGGCCTTCGAATACTCCGATTGCTGGGTCGAGGATTCGCGGCTCGTGGTGCTGAACGCCCGCGATGCCGCGGCGCATGGCGCCCGCATCCTGACCCGAACCCGCTGCGACAGCGCGGCGCGCACCGGCGCGGGCTGGCGGGTGGAACTGACCGACCTCGAGACAGGAACCGCGCAAAACGTCACCGCAGCGGGCATCGTCAACGCGGGCGGGCCATGGGTCGAGGATATTCTGAAAACCCGGCTGGGGCAGCAGGCGGCTCATGGCGTCCGCCTCGTGCGCGGCAGCCATATCGTGACGCGCCGGCTGTTCGATCACGGCCAGCCCTATTTCTTTCAGCTCCCCGACGGGCGGATCATCTTCGCCATCCCTTATGAAACCGATTTCACACTGATCGGCACCACCGATCAGGATCACCGCGCCGCCCCCGGCGCGGCCATCTGCACGGAAGACGAGCGCGACTATCTGCTCGCCGCCGCCAACCGCGTCTTCACGCGGGCCCTGACCCCCTCCGATGTGGTCTGGTCCTTTTCCGGCGTCCGCCCGCTCTATGACGATAACGCCTCCAGCGCCACCGCCGCCACGCGCGATTATGTGCTGACCCTGCAGGATGAAAACGGCGCCGCGCCGCTGCTCAGCGTCTTCGGCGGCAAGATCACCACCTATCGCCGGCTGGCGGAACAGGCGCTGGCCCGGCTCGAGCGGCATTTCCCGCAGATGTCCGGCCCGTGGACGGCAGGCGCGCCCCTGCCCGGCGGCGATTTCCCGGTCGATGGCGCCTCCGCGCTGATGGCCCGGCTGCGCGCCGTCTTCCCGTTTCTGACAGAGGCCTGGGCGGCACGGCTGGTGCGCGCCTATGGCCGTGATGCCTATGCGGTTCTGGGGCAGGCCACCTGCCCCGCCGATCTGGGCGAGGATTTCGGCGCGACGCTGCACGCCGCCGAAGTGCTCTGGCTCATCCGCAACGAATGGGTCAAATCCGCCGACGACATCCTGTGGCGGCGCAGCAAGCTCGGCCTGCGCCTGGATACCGCCGCCGCGGCCCGGCTGGAGGCGTTCATCGGCGAAGCCCGCGGCGCCCGCGTTCAGCCCGCCGAACGGTAGCGGAACACCCCGGTGCCGGTGGCGATCTTTTCGCCGGTTTCATCATGAATGACACTTTCCGCGAAATAGGTCCGCTGCCCGCCCCCGGTGCGCCACCCTTCGCCGATCAGCAGCTTGCCCTTCGGCCGTGAAATGAACAGCACATTCATCGACAGGGTCATCGCGAACCGCCGGTTCGCGGGATCGCCGGTATAGCACCCGGCATATCCCATCGCCGTATCAAGCAGAACACCGTAGACCCCGCCATGGGGAATCCCGTGCCGGTTCGTCGTGAACTCCGCGACCGGCATCTCGAAACACGCATAATCCGCCCGCCAGTCGCGCAGCGTATATCCCAGATGGGCCTGAAAGGGCGACGTGTCTTCCCGCAACGCCGTGTCGAATGGCGGGTGGCTGTCTGCTGTCATGTTCATACCTCTTTCGCCGAAATCCCGGGCGTGTCTGCTTGGAAACCCGTCAGCCTGCCGTGCCGGTGCGGCATGGTGCGCCCGGGTTTCGCACAATCTGCAATCCATTTGACACGCGTCAACGTTAAATGCACCGCATGACCTAATGTTTCCCCATTGAACCGTGGGCCCCTACATGACGCAAACCGCTTCCCTTTCCGAGCAAACAACCGGCCTGACCGGCGCCGAGGTTGCCGCGCAGCGGGCGATTCACGGCTGGAACGAGCTTCCGCGGCCCAAGCGCGTCTCGCCGCTTGTGCTGTTCCTGCGCCAGTTCACCGGCGTTTTCATCCTGATCCTGTTCATCGCCGCCGGCATTGCCCTTGCCCTGGGCGATGCCATCGACACGATCGCGATCCTGCTCGTTGTACTGCTGAACGGCATCCTCGGATTCGTGCAGGAATGGCGCGCCGAAAATGCCATCGAGGCGCTGCGCAACATGCTCTCGCCCAATGCACGCGCCCTGCGCGACGGGCGCGAGCAGCATATCCAGGCGCGCGAACTGGTGCCCGGCGATCTGGTCATCCTGGATGCCGGCGACCGTGTGCCGGCCGACCTGCGCCTGACCTCGGATGTGCAGCTTCTCGTGGACGAAAGCGTGCTGACGGGCGAATCCCTGCCAGTGGACAAGACCGCCTCTGACGAAGATCCGCGCCTGTTCATGGGCACATCCGTCGTTGCCGGGCGCGCCGAGGGCATCGTGCAGGCGATCGGTGCCAAGACCGAATTCGGCCAGATCGCCCGGATGACCGGATCGGTGCGCGAACGGCCGACCCCGCTGCAGATCCAGCTTGGCAAACTGTCACGGCAGCTTGGCCTCGGCGCGGTCGGCATCGCGCTGGTGATCGTTGTCATCGGGGTTCTGACAGGGCGCGAGCCGGTCGAGATGTTCATGACCGGCCTGTCGCTGGCCGTGGCGCTCGTGCCCGAAGGGTTGCCCGCCGTCGTCACCATCACCCTGGCCCTGGGCGCCTCGGCGATGGCGCGGCAAAAGGCGCTGGCGCGGCGGCTGAAGGCGATCGAAACGCTGGGCGCGGCCTCTGTCATCTGCACCGACAAGACCGGCACCCTGACCGAAAACAAGATGACGGCGGCAACGATCTGGATGCCCGGCAAGACCTATTCCGTCACCGGCACCGGCTATGACCCCGCCGGGCATATCGCGCGTGACGGGCTGCGCGTGCGCGCCGAGGACGATACCGCGCTGGCCGCCCTGCTGGAAACCGCGATCACCTGCAACCACGCCCGGCTGTTCCATTCCCCCGACGGCTGGACGATGATCGGCGAGCCGACCGAGGCGGCGCTGGTCACCCTCGCCTACAAGGGCTGGGCCCCGATCCCCGACCCGCAGGATACCGTGCTCGAAATCCCGTTCAGCAGCGCACGCAAGCGCATGAGCCTGATCGCCCGCAGCGGCGATGAAACCGTCATGCACGTCAAGGGTGCCCCCGAGGAAATTCTCGGCGCCTGTTCGGCGGTGATTTCGGAAGCCGGCCCCGTGCCGCTCGATACTTCCACCCGCCGGGCCGCCGAAGAGGCGTTTGAAAGGCTCGCCGCCGAAGGGCTGCGCGTCATCGCCATCGCCCGCAAACCCGCCGCCGCCGCCGAGGACACACCCGATGAAGACGGGCTGGTGCTGCTTGGCCTTGTCGGGCTGATCGACCCGCCGCGCCCCGAGGTCCGGGCCGCCATCCGTGGCGCGCGTCAGGCCGGGGTTCGGGTGATCATGATCACCGGCGACAGCCCGGTCACCGCCCGCGCCATCGCCGGCCAGCTGGGCCTCGACGTCGGCCAGTGCGTGACCGGCCCGGAGCTGGAACACAAGACCGACGCCGAGCTGACCGCGATCCTCGCCGACGGCGTGCTCTTTGCCCGCACCACGCCCGAGCACAAGTTCCGCATCGTGCAGGCGCTTCAGGCGCAGCAGCAGGTGGTGGCGATGACCGGCGACGGCGTCAATGACGCGCCGGCCCTGAAACAGGCCGATATCGGCGTATCCATGGGCATACGCGGCACCGATGTGGCCAAGGACGCCTCTGACATCGTGCTCCTGGATGACAATTTCGCCACCATCGTGCGCGCCATTGCCGAAGGCCGGCGCCAGTTCGACAATGTCAGGAAATTCGTCGGCTATCTTCTGTCGTCGAATGCGGGCGAGGTGGTGGCGATCACGGCCAACCTGTTTCTTGGCGGGCCGCTGATCTTTCTGGCGACCCAGATCCTGTGGATGAACCTGATCACCGACGGCGTGACCGCGATCGCGCTGGGGCTCGAGAAAAGCGAGCCGGGCCAGATGCAGCGCCCGCCCCGGCGCATGGGCATGCCGATCGTCGGGCGGGGCGGGCTGATGGTGATCGCGGCTTTCGGCCTTTACACCGGCAGCGCCAGCCTGTTCGTGTTCTACACCTTCCTGCCCCAGGGCGAGGCGGTGGCCCGTACCGCCGCCTTCACCGCCATGGTGGTGTTCGAAAAGATGAGCGTCTTCGCCTTCCGCTCGCTCGATCAGCCCTGCCTGCGCATCGGCTGGTTCAGCAACCCCTATCTGCTGCTGGCCCTGGTCGCCATGCTGGGGGCGCAGGTCGCCGCGGTGTTCTGGCCGCCGCTTCAGATCCTGCTGCAGACCGCCCCGCTGGGCGCCGCGCATCTGGGCTGGATCGTGGCGCTGGCGCTGCCGCTGGTCGCGGTGCCCGAATTCGTGAAATACCTCGGCCTGTTCCAGCCCGCGCCGGCGAGGAGGTGATCGTCAGACGAAGGCCACCGGTTTTTCCCACTGGATCAGAACAAGGCACCCCTCGTCAGACCAGACCGAATGCTCGGAACCCGGCTGGTTGACCACAAGCTGCCCCGCGCCATAGCGCCCGGCCTCGTCCGACTGGGCGCCCTCCAGCACCAGGATCGTCTCCAGCCCCACATGCCGGTGGCGCGGAACGCCGGCGCCCGGCGCATAGCGCAGCAGTGCCAGCGCCGGGCTGCCTTCGCGTATCCAGAAAATCTCGACCCCCTCGCGGAACGGCGCGAAGGCGCAGGCGCGCAGCGCCTCGGG